>NZ_JAGGQX010000009.1:0-343580 GCF_018613095.1 Bacillus sp. ISL-75 | reverse complement strand
CCAAAGTATCTAGGCTCTCCGCGGCCCTCTTCAGCAATAGCTACAGCAATTTTTTCCTTTGATACGTCTAAACCTACAAATTTTATGGCATCCTGCATAATGACTAGCTCCTTTCGTAATGTAGCTCTAATTTGATTTTTTGTTTTTCAACATTAAACATTCTTACCAAATTAACCTACGAATTTACGAGTAAGGAGCTAGTTTCGTTCATGATAACTCGGCGCTAAGCGCCTGCGGGGTCTCCCCTGCCCCGTCCTCCCGCAGGAGTCTTCGCGCCTTCCGCTCCAATCAACGTAGGCTTTAAACCAGCAATGACCTTTAACAAAGCCATTTAATAAAAAAATTCCTATCATGCATCTATTTCCCTTGTATACGAAATATTCCTGATTTTTTAGGGTGAATTGACATTTCTTAAAAAATTTTTTATAATAATCTTGAAATCAAGATATTTTATTCATATAGATACCTCAAAGTAGGTCTAATTTTATAAACCTAAAGGATGAGTTTTTTATGGAAAATAATTCAACTACTAATTCATTAAAGCTTTTTATAGTTCTTTCAAGAGCGTATAAAGCAATAAACGAGCATGTGAATAAAGTAATCCAAGCTAGTGGTTTAAATCCAACTGAATTTGCAGTTTTGGAGCTCCTTTACCATAAAGGTGACCAGCCAATGCAGCAAATAGGCGGGAAAATATTACTTGCAAGCGGAAGCATTACTTACGTGGTCGACAAACTTGAACAAAAAGGGATGTTAAAAAGAATTGCCTGTCCGAAGGACCGACGAGTCACTCATGCACAAATAACTGAAGATGGGAAAAAGTTTATTCAGGATATTTTTCCTGAACATGCAGAACAAATTGATAAACTCATGTCAACACTGACTGAAATTGAAAAACTTGAAGCAATTGACTTGTTGAAAAAACTAGGTTTGCCTGCAGGGAAGTTCTAATACGGCCATTTGGTCGTATTTTTTTTGTTGTTAGGAATGTTAGCGGTTAGTATATAATAAAATAGATTGGAATATTAGCAAAGTTTAAAAAGGGGATGGTTCAATGGGGTTTGAGAACTACACATACATACGTCCGAATCTAGAAGAGGTAACAGAAAAATTTAATTTGGCACTTGAGAGCCTAAAAAATGCAGAATCAGTTGAAGAGCAAAGCAGGGTCATGAATGAGATTAATAAGCTAAGAAATGATCTAGGTACGATGTTCAACCTTTGTTATATTCGTCATTCTATTGATACAAATGATGAGTTTTATAAGGATGAACAAGATTTTATGGATGAAATCCAGCCTGAAGTTGAAGGGTTAGTAACTAAGTATTATCAAGTGCTAGTAAATTCTAAGTTCCGTCCTGAATTAGAAGAGAAATGGGGAAAGCAGCTATTTGCCCTGGCTGAAGGACAACTTAAAACATTTAAACCTGAAATTGTGCCCTTACTTCAGAAGGAAAATCGCCTATCAACGGAATATACGAAGCTAATGGCTTCGGCAAAGATAGAATTCGAAGGGGAAGAGAGAACATTAGCACAATTAGAACCATTCGCGCAGTCGACTGACAGAAAAATGAGAAAACGGGCCAATGAAGCGAAATTTGGTTTTATGGTTGAACATGAAGCAGAGTTTGATCGGATTTATGATGATCTGGTGAAAGTAAGGACAGAAATTGCCGAATCACTTGGATTTAATAACTTTGTTGAACTTGGTTATTACAGAATGATGAGAACAGATTATAATGCTGAGATGGTCGCCAATTTCCGTAGTCAAGTACAGGATTTCATTGTTCCGATTGCGACAAAATTAAAAGTACGTCAACAAGAAAGAATCGGACTGGATAAATTAAAGTACTATGATGAAAGCTTTAATTTTCAAACTGGTAATGCCACTCCAAAAGGTACTCCGGAATGGATCATAGAAAATGGACAAAAAATGTATGAAGATCTTTCAGAAGATACGGGGGCATTTTTTCGCTATATGCAAGATAATCATTTGATGGATCTTGTTGCCAAGAAGGGTAAAGCCGGCGGAGGCTACTGTACGTTTATAGAGAATTATAAAGCACCTTTCATTTTTTCTAATTTCAACGGAACGTCCGGGGATATTGATGTCCTGACACATGAGGCAGGTCATGCTTTCCAAGTGTATTCAAGCCGTCATTTTGAGATTCCCGAATACGCATGGCCAACATATGAAGCATGTGAAATTCATTCGATGAGTATGGAATTTTTCACATGGCCGTGGATGGATTTGTTCTTTAAGGAAGACACCGATAAATACAAGTTTTCACATTTAAGTGATGCCCTATTATTCTTGCCATATGGGGTTTCGGTTGATGAATTTCAACATTGGGTCTATGAAAACCCAGAAGCTACTCCAAAAGAGCGTAAGCTCCAGTGGCGTGAGATTGAGAAAAAATATTTGCCGCATAAAGATTATGACGGAAATGAATACCTAGAGAATGGCGGCTTCTGGCAGCGCCAAGGGCATATCTATAATTCGCCATTTTACTATATTGATTATACGCTCGCCCAAATTTGTGCTTTCCAATTCTGGAAGCGTTCAAGAGAGAATCAAGACGAAGCTTGGGCAGATTATGTGAAGCTTTGTAAGCTAGGCGGGAGTATGTCATTCACAAAGTTAGTTGAGGAAGCAAATCTAATCTCTCCTTTTGAAGTTGGTTGTGTAGAGTCAGTTGTGGGTGTAATTGATAATTGGTTAAAATCTGTGGATGATAAAAATCTATAGTTAAATGAAAAAAGCGAAGCCGTTCAAGAAATGGCTTCGCTTTTGACCTATTTAAGAGAAATTATTTTTGAAACTACTTTGAGTTGATTTTCTTCAACAACGGCAGATAATTTTTTAATATCTGGTTCCTCTAAGATAAAATCAGCAATTTTATCTTCAAGTTCTTCTTGGATTACGCGGCGGAGCGGGCGTGCCCCAAATGCGGGGTGGTACCCAAGCATAGCTAGTTTTTCTTTTGCTTCTGTTGTAATGGTTAATTCAATCTTTTGCTCAGTAAGTGTTTCTTGTAATTCACTAATCATTAAATCGACAATATAGAGGATATGCTCTTTACCCAGTGAATTGAATTCAATGATACTATCGAAACGATTCAAGAATTCTGGCTTAAAGAAGCCGCCTAACGAGTCAAGTATACTTGCTTCTTCGATTGCCTCTGTTGTACCAAATCCAACATGAACTGTCTTGTGGCCCACACCAGCATTGCTTGTCATAATGATAACAGTATCCTTAAAGCTGACAATTCTTCCTTGACTGTCTGTGAGTCGGCCATCTTCAAGAATTTGCAGGAACAGATGCTGGACATCTGGATGTGCCTTTTCAATTTCATCTAATAAAATAATGCTATATGGATTTCTCCTCACTTTTTCGGTTAGCTGTCCGGCCTCTTCATGACCTACATAACCAGGAGGTGAGCCGATTAATTTAGAGACGCTGTGTTTTTCCATGTATTCGCTCATATCAAGGCGGATCATCGAATCCTTAGAACCAAATAATTCCTCAGCAAGCGTTTTGGTTAACTCTGTTTTTCCCACTCCGGTTGGTCCAACAAATAAAAAGGAACCAATTGGGCGATGCTTTGATTTTAAGCCGGCTCGACTACGTCTAATCGCTTTAGAAACTTTATTTACAGCCTTTTCCTGGCCAATAACCTTTTGGTTAAGATTTTCTTCTAATGCTTTCATTTTTAGCTGCTCATCTTGTTGGAGCTTTCCAACAGGTATCCCTGTTTTTTGTTCGATGATTTCTTGAATAAGCCCTACATCAACGATGGGTCTTTCAGAGCTTGATATTAAATGTAAAGACTTTTCAAGGTTTGTTTCTTCATCGCGAAGGGATGCGGCCTTTTCATACTGCTCATTTTTAAGTGCTTCTTCCTTCTCAGCAACAATCTCTTTTAAACGTATTTCAATTTGTTCATTGCTCTTATAATCCGAAACTAGGTTTAATTTCGAACCAGCTTCATCAAGCAAATCGATGGCTTTGTCTGGTAAAAAGCGGTCTTGAATATAGCGCTGAGACAATTGAACACAGGCAAGGATTACTTCATCAGAATAGACGACTTCATGATAATCCTCATACTTCTTTTGTATCCCTTTTAATATATCAATCGCAGCTTCTGCAGTCGGTTCAAGTACATGAACTGGTTGGAAGCGCCGTTCCAGAGCAGAATCTTTTTCGATTTGGCGATATTCTTTTAATGTGGTTGCACCAACCACCTGAAGTTCTCCACGAGCAAGGGCTGGCTTTAAAATGTTGCCGGCATCCATAGAGCCTTCAGCAGAGCCAGCACCTACTAGCAGATGAATCTCATCGATGAAAAGGATAATATTTTTCCGGTCCTGTAATTCGGAAATGACTTGCTTCATTCTTTCCTCAAATTGGCCACGGATTCCTGTATTTGCAACAAGGGAAGCAACGTCAAGCAAATATACCTCTTTACCTCGTAACTTACCTGGGACATCTCCTTCAGCAATTTTCTGGGCAAGTCCTTCAGCAATTGCAGTCTTCCCGACCCCTGGTTCACCAATTAATACCGGATTATTCTTATTTCGTCTGTTTAGTATTTCAATGACACGCTTTACTTCTCCATCGCGGCCGATGACAGGATCTATCAACCCCGCTTTTGCCATTTGGGTTAAATTACGTCCGAATTGGTCAATAAAGCCACCTTTTCCGGTTTTTCTTCCTGTTTGTTGTGTAGGTTGAATGCTATCATCCTTTTCATGAGAAGCGTTATTCATGAACAGATTTTCAAATGGGAAGCTTGGATAAGAATTCATCTTTGGACCAAAACTTGCACCTAAAGTTTGCTTTTCTTTTGTATAGCATTCGTGACAGAGTTTGATTTCCTTACGTTGTCCGTTAATAATCATATTTAATTGGATGTTTGCATGGTTCTCATTACATTGTTGACAAAGCATAAGCAAATTACCTCCTCGTAAAGATTCATATTTTCACTTTGACTTTGACTATATTTGACCTTATGACGATAGTATACTCTGACCTTTTTTGACTTTCAAGAAATTTGTTTTTGGTAATGCTTGCTATTTCAGGAAAAAAGCTCGTCTTTGTTTGTCCTTAGCATCATATATTGATGATAAGGAGGAGATGATGTGAAAAGGGATTGGACTCAAGCATTTCAGATTGCGGCGGTCTATGTAGGCACTGTAGTAGGCGCTGGATTCGCCACGGGAAAAGAAATCGTTGAATTTTTTTCACGGTTTGGTTTCTTTGGCTTAATAAGTATATTGATGAGCGGATATCTCTTTATTTCATTGGGTTCAAAATTAATGAGAATGGCTGCACTTATAGATGCAAAATCTTATCAAGAGTTTAATGAGTATTTGTTTGGCAAATGGCCTGGTCGTGTCATTAACGTCTTTATGCTATTTATGCTTCTTGGTGTTAGTGCTGTGATGCTTTCAGGGGCTGGGGCTATTTTTGAGGAACAGTTAAATCTACCCAAAGCAGTCGGTGTTTTCCTGACAATTTTTTTATCCTTTTTAGTCATGCTAGTTGGAACAAAAGGTCTTTTTGCTGTCAACACGTTTGTTGTTCCGGTAATGATCACATTCAGCATAATTTTAATGTTCTATTCCATTCAAATGCCCAACTTCCTCAATCAATTATTATTTATTCCTCATTCCGATGATGGCTGGAAAAGTGTGATTGCACCATTTTCATATGTGGCATTGAATCTGGGGCTAGCACAAGCCGTTTTAGTACCGATTGCAACAGAGGTAAAGGATGATTGGATAATCAAATGGGGAGGGATTCTTGGGGGTGCTGCTTTAACAGTGATATTGATTGCTGGTCATTTCACTTTAATCATGCTTCCTAATTTGGAACAGTATAATATTCCAATGGCAATTGTTATGAAAAACTTAGCCCCTTTTTTTTATTGGATTTTTGTTCTCGTTATTTATGGAGAGATTTTTACTTCTGTGATTGGAAATGTCTTTGGACTGGACCGACAATTGAAGCAATATTTGCCCATTCCGACAATGGTGTCGGTTACGCTTATTTTTATTGTTTCCTACCTGATTAGTCTTGTGAATTACGGTACGTTGCTATCCTATTTGTATCCATTGTTTGGTTACATCTGCATGATTTTTTTTATTTTACTATGGATGAAACCATTTACACCAAGTATAAGAAAATAGAAAAGCAGGTGTCCATTAGACACTCTGCTTTTCTAATTAAAAGGCAAAATAATAAAAATCAAAAGGTCAAAAATGATATGAGAAACAATAACCAAAGGCATACTCTTTTTTAAAAAATAAAGATAGCCCCACACAAAACCAGAAATAAAGGCAGCGAGAACTAATAAAAATGAGCCCGAATAAATATGGACGGAAGCGTACAGAATTGATGCAGACAAAATACTTACAACCGGATTTAAGTATTTCGAGAGTCTTTTTTGGATAAATCCACGCCAGAAAAGTTCTTCGCCAGGTGCCGCAACTAAAACAAGTGCAAGGTACTGCCAAAAAAAGGATGGGGCATACCAATTATAGAGATTTTTAATGCTTGTATCAATTGGCAGCTGAAGTATCTCGATTCC
Source organism: Bacillus sp. ISL-75 (assembly GCF_018613095.1). Classification (NCBI taxonomy): domain Bacteria; kingdom Bacillati; phylum Bacillota; class Bacilli; order Caryophanales; family Bacillaceae; genus Bacillus; species Bacillus sp. ISL-75. Next base: position 336,987 of record NZ_JAGGQX010000009.1, on the reverse strand, counting down.
CCATATACCAGCCCGAAAAACAAAATATAATAAGAAACCTGATATTGATCCTAGTAGGATAAATTGAATAAATGATACTTCATCATCCACCTCCTCTTGAAAGGTTGAGTATGCGATGAGTACCAGAACTGATCCTGAAAATATATACCAAAAGATCGCTCTATCATGAAATGAAAAAAATAAAAGAACGTGAGCAATAATAAAACCAATAAGTATGCGAGGGTCTTGGAAGAATTTTTTCATTATCGCGATCTCCTTTTCGAAACAATAAAATTTATTTTACCAAATTAGTTTTTCAAATGGAAATCATTACATCACCCCATTCCCCATTTATATTGGTTAGAACACCAAGAAAAGAAAAAAATAATAAAGAAGGGAGTGAAAGGGATGAGCAAATCAAAGAGTGAACAAGAACGAGAATGGACAGTTAGGAAACAAGATCAAAATCCTCATGGGAAAGTCAAAAGTTTAAAGCAGTTATCAAAGGAAGCTGGAAAAGGCGAATAACGGTTTAAAAAAAAGGCAGCCATGGTTAGACTGCCTTTTCTATAATTCTATTAATTAATAAGCGCTTTCTTTTACAACCTTATAGTTTTTGTGATTAACAACTGTTCGTTGATCCAATTCTAAATCACGATAATTGTCCATAAATGTTAGGTCGACTATGACAGAATTTTCATTTACCTTTTCAACAATCCCCTTTAGACCACCGCGGAATTCTATGATATTTCCTACTTCTGCTTTTCTCATTTTAGTCTCTCTCCTTTACCTCAAAAAACTATAATAAAATCCAGTTAAATAACAGTTTGCACTACTTTATTCATTTCGTAAAGGCTTTTATTTGACAATTATGTTAATTCTTTATAAACATTTTAATTATATGAGAAAAAAGGCCATAAAAGAATCGGAAACGCTTTCAAAAGTTATCGTAAGTTTCGAAAATTGGCTTAATAAAAGTCATATACGTTAATATAAACAGGTAAAGGTGGTGCAACAGTATGAAGGAAGAAATGATCACTGAAATCCTGGATCGACTAATGACTGGTGAACTTTCAGAGTATTTTGTAACAAATGATGATTTCATGGAATTTCGTCAGGTACTTGTAAAAAGAAAAGATTTTAAGCATTTCCGCGGAATTGGTCAGAGGGGAGGCGATGTTTTGTATCAATATCTAAAAGAACCAAGAAGCTAATCGCTATTATTACCAGGAACTCTCCATTAGGAATGTTGAAATAATCAAAAGCTGTCGAAGGTAACAGATTTTATTGTTTTTTTTGGGGGGAATATGATAGTTTATGAATGTTTTTGACAGAATTGTGACAAATGATATAAAATTGATTTTTCAGTTGTTTGATAAAGTGGAAAGTGCTATTCTATCAATTGAATACACAAAAAACATTATCATGAGAGTGTAAATTCATTACATATTTGTTTTCCTTTTGGAAAAAATAAGCGAAAAAGATTTGAATTTAACTCTTTAGCCAATTAATGATTTAGTTGACTAAATGATGAGAAATGTTTATTTTTAATGAAGCAAGTTTATATTTATCTATATATTAAAGGAGTTTGATGATCATGTCAGAAAAGCAATTTAAGGTAATCGCAGAAACAGGGATACATGCAAGACCAGCAACTTTATTAGTACAAACGGCTAGCCGATTTGATTCTGAGATTCATTTAGAATATAAAGGTAAAAAAGTTAATTTAAAATCAATTATGGGTGTTATGTCTCTAGGTGTTGGCCAAGGTGCAGATATTACGATTTCAGCAGAAGGAAACGATGCAAACGATGCTTTAAATAGCCTTGAAGAGACATTGAAAAAAGAAGGATTGGCTGAATAATGACTTTTTTACAGGGGATTGCAGCATCAAACGGTATCGCAATTGCGAAGGCATACCGTCTTGTTGAACCAGATTTATCTTTTGAACAAAAAACAATTGACGATGCTGCTGCAGAGGTTGACCGTTTTCGACAGGCAATGGAAAAATCTAAAGCAGAACTCGAAGCAATTCGTGACCGTGCCAAAGTTGACTTGGGTGCGGATAAAGCAGCAATTTTTGAAGCACATTTACTTGTCCTAAGTGATCCTGAATTAAATACACCTATCGAAGAAAAAATTCAGTCTGATAAAGTGAATGCTGAATCTGCTTTAAAGGAAACGGCAGATATGTTCATTATGATGTTTGAACAAATGGATAATGAATATATGAAAGAACGTGCAGCAGATATTCGTGATGTAACGAAACGTGTATTAGCCCATTTATTAAGTGTTCAACTAGTTAATCCAAGCATGATTGCTGAGGAAGTTATCATTGTTGCAGAGGACTTAACACCTTCAGATACAGCACAATTAAACAGACAATATGTCTTAGGATTTACAACAAATATTGGTGGACGTACCTCACATTCAGCAATTATGGCTCGCTCTATGGAAATTCCAGCAGTAGTTGGAACAAAAACAGCTACTGAGGAAATCAATAATGGGGATCTAGTTATTGTAGACGGTTTAAAAGGTGAAGTACTTATAAATCCTACTCCAGAACTTGTTGAACAATACCGTAAAGTTCATGATGAGTATGAAGTACAAAAAGCTGAATGGGCCAAGCTTGTTAACGAACCAACGGTAACGAATGATGATCATCATGTAGAATTGGTCGCCAATATTGGTACTCCCAAGGATTTAAAGGGAGTAATTGAAAATGGCGGGGAAGGTGTTGGTCTTTACAGAACCGAGTTCCTATATATGGGAAGAGATCAGCTTCCAACTGAGGAAGAACAGTTTGAGTCCTATAAAGCCGTTTTAGAAGGATTAAAAGGAAAACCTGTTGTAGTTCGTACCTTGGATATTGGCGGGGATAAAGAACTGCCATATTTGGACTTACCAAAGGAAATGAATCCATTCTTAGGCTTCCGTGCAATTCGATTATGCTTGGAAGAGCAGGATATATTCCGCACCCAGCTTAGAGCCTTGTTACGGGCAAGTACCTATGGAAATTTAAAAATCATGTTCCCGATGATTGCAACCCTGGATGAATTCCGTGCGGCAAAAACGATTCTAGAAGATGAAAAGCAAAAGCTTCTTACTGAAGGTCAAAAGGTTTCCGATGAAATTGAACTTGGAATAATGGTCGAAATTCCTTCAACTGCTATCTTAGCTGATCAATTTGCAAAAGAAGTAGACTTCTTTAGTATTGGAACTAATGATTTGATTCAATATACGATGGCTGCAGACCGCATGAACCAACGTGTTTCATACCTATATCAGCCCTATAGCCCATCCATTTTACGATTAGTAAAAATGGTTATTGATGCAGCACATGCAGAAGGAAAATGGACAGGTATGTGTGGGGAAATGGCAGGAGATGAAACGGCCATTCCGGTTCTTTTAGGTCTTGGGCTTGATGAATTCTCAATGAGTGCAACTTCAATATTAAAAGCTCGCTCACAAATCAGGAATTTGAAAAAATCTGATATGGAGAAGCTTGCTCAACAAGTTTTAAATATGCAAACAACCGCTCAGGTTATTGAAGCAGTAAATGGCGCCACAAAGTAAACACAATACTCAAAAAAGACCGGCTGATGATTAGCCGGTCTTTTTCTGTCGTTCATTTATTTTTTGATTTTTCACAGTATTGCCTTTTTTATTATGGATTTTTGAGTATAATAAGTGATACATAGTACCTATTTTTCGGCCGGTACTTTAGGGTGATAGATGGACAGGAATAGGCAAGTATTTTATTGGACATGGTAAATTTGAAATGGTGGAGGTGAATGGAAGTATGGAACAAAAACCTGTACATTTTGATGGAAGCTCACTACTAGGTCAAGCAACCAATGAGGCTTTGGTTAATGAACCATTCCAGTTGACTGATGAAATGAGAATTAACATTGGTCACAACCCTTACTCTCTTGATACAAATGAATAAATGACATGAAAAGGATTTGTCTTCGGGCAAATCCTTTTTGATTATTTTCTCTTATTTTAACTAATAATATTATTGTCTTTATTCAAAAGAAAGGTGGAGCTTAAATGGTACGTGTTTTGTATATCACGGCACATCCTCACAATGAAACACAGTCCTATAGTATGGCGGTAGGTAAGGAATTTATTGATAGCTATAAACAAATCAATTCCAGCGATGAGGTAATTCATCTAGATTTGTATAAAGAACATATACCTCACATTGATGCAGATGTGTTTAGCGGCTGGGGAAAACTTCGTTCTGGTCAAAGCTTTGATGAATTAACAGCGGAGGAAAAGCAAAAGGTTGGCCGGCTTAACGAGTTAAGTGAGCAGTTTGTTAGTGCGGATAAATATGTGTTTGTCACGCCTTTATGGAATTTCTCATTTCCACCAATTATGAAAGCATATCTTGATTCTGTAGCAGTTGCGGGAAAGACATTTAAATATACGGAACAGGGCCCAATAGGTCTTTTAACGGATAAAAAAGCATTGCATATTCAGGCCCGAGGTGGATTTTACTCAGAGGGGCCTGCAGTACAGATGGAAATGGGACACCGATATATCAGTGTGATGATGAGTTTCTTTGGAGTTCCATCCCTAGAGGGGTTGTTTGTGGAAGGCCATAATGCAATGCCTGACAAGGCTGAAGAAATAAAAGAAAATGCGATTGCACGTGCAAGGGATTTGGCACATACATTCTAAAAACTTAATATAGGTACAGAGGCAGATTAAATCTGTCTCTTTTTGTATGATTTTTTGGCAAGTATTTCCTCAATTTATCCTGTATACTAAGAATATATTTGTGAAGGAGGAATTGTAAAAAATGGAGTTGAATTTAACTAGTAAAACAGCTTTGGTGGTTGCTTCCAGCCAGGGCTTAGGGTTTGCAATAGCTGAACGATTAGTAAGAGAGGGAGCAAATGTTATGATTTCTGGCCGGGAAGAGGAAAAGCTGAAACAAAAAGCAAGTCAGCTTGAATCTCTTGGTATGGGAAAAGTAGCCTACCAAAAAACTGATATAACTAATGTAAATGACATTAATCAGCTGGTAAAAGTAACAGCAGAATCGTTTCAAAGAATTGATATACTAGTTAATAATGCTGGAGGCCCTCCTGCAGGGGCGTTTGAGGAGTTAACAGATGAGGAATGGCAGAAGTCCTTTGAATTGAATTTATTATCATATGTTCGAATGATCCGGGCTTCATTGCCCTATTTAAAAGAGCAGGGCGGGAAAATTTTGAACATCGCCTCTACTTCGATTAAAGAACCAATTCCAGGCTTAATACTCTCGAATACCTTTCGGACGGGAATAATTGGACTAGCAAAAACTCTTGCTTCAGAACTGGCTCAATATAATATTCTTATTAATACCATTGCTCCTGGCCGGATAGCAACTGACCGCGTCAATCATTTAGATCAAGTAAATGCAGATAAACTTGGAATCAATCGGGAAACTATGGCATTTCAAGTAAAGGAAGAAATTCCATTAAAGAGATACGGAACACCAGAGGAATTTGCAAATGTTGCAGCTTTCCTATTATCTGATGCTAATTCCTATATGACAGGCAGCTCATTTTTAGTAGATGGAGGGATGATCAAAGCGATATAATAACCCAATTATTTTTTCCTATATTAACCTTTCTTTACGTTTATTACCGATGTATTTTGGCTATGGTAAAAATATTAAGGGAGTGTTTAAGATGCTGAAAAATATTCGATTCATTACTGTATTGATCATAATAGTATGCAGTTATTCTCTGCTAAGTGGCTGTAGTTTGCTTTTTTCCAATGAATTAATTGTAAACCGCTATGCCGATGCCTTGTTAACAAAAAATAATGAACTTCAATTCCGTTTTCGAATTAACAATGAAATATTAGCAGGGCAACAATTATATAAAGTGAAAGTTACTATTCACGATGACAAATTAGCTGCCGCAATCGGTAAACGAGAAATAGTATACGGAGAAGATCAAGTGTTGAACGGTGAATATTTAGAAGTAAAAGGAAAAGGTGAGAAATATATTTTTATGGATCCGTTGCCCCTAAGAGAAGATTTACATATTCTTGACCTTAAAAACATGATTGAAAAGGATAATGCTGTTTCGATTGAAGTATTTAATAATCAAGAAGTATTCGGTCGTGCCTATTTAACAAATTTTTCTTCAGAGTTATAAAAAGTGATTATGTTCTCGGTTGAAAGGACAAAATATATTTGTGCATAACTTTGGAGATGGAGCACGAAGACCGGAGCGACTGGGACGTTCCGGTTTTTTTATGCATAATTTTTTATCAAACAAAATTTTAATGCTAAAATATATAAGGAAAATTCCAAAGAGAGGGAAGATTATTTTGCTTACTCCAGAAAATACGGTAATTGGATTTATTGGCACAGGTGTAATGGGAAAAAGTATGGCAGGACATTTATTAAAGGCGGGCTACTCTGCAGTTGTTTATTCAAGGACAAAGGAAAAGGCACAAGACCTATTAGATAAAGGCGCAGACTGGGTCGCAACGCCGAAAGAGGTAGCTGAAAAAGCATCTATAACTTTCACAATGGTCGGCTATCCAACCGATGTGGAGGAAATATATTTCGGCGAAAATGGCTTAATTCACAATGGGACATCTGGAAGCTATCTTATCGATATGACAACCTCTTCTCCGTCACTGGCCATTAAAATTTATGAACAGGCTAAAAGTAAAGGAATTCAGGCGATTGATGCACCTGTTTCTGGTGGAGATGTAGGTGCAAAGGAAGCTAAGCTCTCCATCATGGCTGGCGGTGAAAGTGAAGCGTTTGAAGAGGTTCGTCCTATATTGGAGTTGCTTGGAACTAACGTGGTCTACCAAGGCAAACCAGGTGCTGGCCAGCATACAAAAATGTGCAATCAAATTGCAATTGCTTCTAATATGATAGGTGTTTGTGAAGCAATTATATATGCTGAAAAAGCTGGGCTGGATCCAGAAAATGTCCTGAAAAGTATTACAACGGGAGCTGCTGGAAGCTGGTCTCTTAGCAATCTTGCACCAAGAATGTTAGCCGGAAATTTTGAACCTGGTTTTTACATAAAGCATTTTATAAAGGATATGAAAATAGCGATAGATGAAGCTGATCGAATGGGAATGGAAGTACCAGGTCTCTCATTAGCTAAATCTTTATACGACCAATTAGCCGAAATGGGAGAAGAAAATAGCGGCACACATGCTCTGTATAAATATTGGAAGAACTAATAGTTGAATAAATTCCTCCTATCTTCTTGAAACTATAAGAGAAACCTTGAATTAGGAGGAATTGTTAATGGCTAAACGGACAAAAAAGAACGACGCAAAACAAAAAAACAAAAAGGGGTTTGATTCTGCAGTAGCGAACGAAGAATTCGCCAATGAATTCGGATCAGCTGCAGCAAATCAAGCACATAAAGAAAAGGCTAAAAAAGAAAAGGCTCCTAAAAACAATGGGAAATATAAAGGCCAATAATTTTTAAAATTAATACCCTCACATTAAATGTGAGGGTAAAATTCGTTTATTTCCAATTTCATAAATATTGTTCCAGCCGATTTAGGCCAAGTTCTAATAATTCCATAGAACAAGCAAACGATAACCGGAAATAGCCTTCTCCATATTCAGAAAAAGCACTGCCTGGTACGACGGCCACTTTTGTTTCTTGAACAAGCTTAAGGGCAAAGTCAAAGCTGCTTAATGCGATGGTATCAGGAATTTTCACAAAGAAATAAAACGCTCCGTCCGGTTTGACGGCATCAAGTCCCATAGCAGATAATCGCTTGAAAACATAATCCCTTCTTTTTAAATATTCCTTTTTCATCACAAGCGCATCATCAATACCTGTTGTAACAGCCGCCAAAGCTGCCTTTTGCGCAATCGAAGTGGCACAAGAAATATTATATTGATGGACTTTTAAAATATGTTTGGTGATACCTTCAGGTGCAAATAAAAAGCCAATTCTCCATCCTGTCATTGAGTGGGACTTGGATAACCCATTTATTACGATGGTTTGTTCTTTTAGAAATGTTGCAATCGATTGATGTGGCTGATCATAAGTAAGTTCGCTGTATATTTCATCTGCAAGGATAAAGATATCTTTATTCTTAAGATATTCTGCTATTTCTCTTAGCTCTGACTCTGAGAGACTGACTCCAGTCGGGTTCGAAGGGTACGGGAGTACAATGCAGCGAGTTTTCTCGGTAATAAATGGTTTGATCATTTCTAATGTAAAGCGAAACTGGTTTCGCCGAATATCGACATGCACTGGAGTTGCCCCCATCATTCGAATAATTGGTTCATAGCCTGGATAAATTGGACCAGGTAATATGACCTCGGAACCTTCTATTAAAATAGACCGAAAAGCAATATCAATTGCCTCACTTGCCCCTGCAGTAACAATCACTTCTGATTCAGGCTTATAATGCAAGCCATATTTTTTTTCTACAAAATTGCACGCAGCTTCCCTTAATTCAATCGTCCCTGCATTATGGGTATAGGAAGTAAAGTTCTGTTCAATTGCTTCAATACCTGCTTTTTTTACATGTTCAGGGGTCGGGAAGTCAGGTTGTCCAATTGTAAATGAAATCAGGTCATCAACATGCGCAACCATATTAAAAAACTTTCTAATTCCTGAGATTTCTATGTCTTTTACTCGTTGATTAATTAAATGCTCCACTATTGTCCATCCTTCCGACTGGTATTAATCTGTTATGAATATAATGATTATAGACTATTTTTAGCTAAAGTTACCACTATGTAGAAATAAAAAACGATCTGAGTTTTTCTCAGATCGTTTTTTGGGGAAAGGGGAGTGTAATTCAAATGAAAGTGTTTTAATAACCATAGTCGCAGTCAACTTCGTCCTCGTGCCAAAAAACGGGTGACACAAAACCAAAATTAACTATTCTATTTTCGAGCTTGCAATTACATTGCTCGCAGCCACATTGCTCTTTAATTTCTTCATAAATAGAATGATCAACATCTTCAATAAATGTAACATTTTGTTCCTGAAAAAGAATCGCTGTTCCTTTCATTGGTCAAGCACCTCTTTTGAAATTATATTCAACTTAAGACTATTTGACTTATAACTGTATTGTAAATCCACATTTATTAACAGTCTATATACTAGTGATATTGTTCACAAAATCATCACGAAGCATTAGCAAAAAAGTAATCCAGATTTATAAATCAAAAAAAGCCAAGCTTCGAGCTGGCTTTTTGAGTTCTTTTTAGGAGTATCTTTCTCCTAATTTTTTGAAAATAGGTTTTTGGTAAGTTTTGCTCTTTTTATGAGTGCTTGGGGGTTGATCTAGTTCTGAGATGCCGGTATATAGTTGAAGTAAGGCTTTTGCTGAATTAAGTGAGAGTGTTGCCTTTGGATTTCGTACCCGTTCATCTAATTTCCCAAAATGAGGTAGTTCGAGAAAATCTGATTTAGTTGGAGGAATATGAAATGTGTATCTTCCACATTCAATAAGCACATCTGACTGCTGCTGACTATTACGCGGATTTCCAGAAAAATGAAGACCAACTTTTTTTGCCTTGCCTTCTTTAATCAATTTTTTTAATGTTTCTTGTTTCAATCTGTACAATAATTTGGGATTTGTAGCCGTTTTTGCATGGCGATTCACAATAAAGATAGCTTGAGCGAGGTTTTCGATGGTTAGATTTAGATTTATTAGGGGGCCTTTTTGATCATAATTCAAAATATGTTCTCCTTTCAGTTATATAAAACATTTATATTATACCCCTTTTTTTAAGAAATAGGAATAAAACAGTGCGTCTTTTTGGCTATTATGATAAGAAAATTATAAAAATTCTTCTAATCTTACGAATAAAAGAGAGTGTAGGATGTTAACCTAATCCTACACTATAAAAAGAATAAAAAGAAACTTTAATAATCATTATGTTCGAAAGGTTTTTTCGTTTTCACTTTTCTGATTTTAGGGTAAAGACGGTTAATTCAGGTTTTGACATAAAGCGAAAGGGGAGACGTGTTGTTCCAATTCCTCTATTTACATATAGTGAGAGGGGATTATGCTTGCCGATTGAATAAAGACCCTCTGTGTATATTTTTCCAAAGGGAGGAGTCACAAGAGCCCCCAAAAATGGGATTTTTATCTGTCCTCCATGGCTATGACCACTTAGCTGCCATTGGACTGGATACAATGAAGCTGTTTCTGCAAGGTCGGGTGCATGGGATAATAATATTTTAAACGAATTTTTAGGCACATTTTTTAAAGTCAAAGGTAAATTAGGATTCCCTAGCATCGCATCATCAATCCCAAGCAGATAGATTATGCTTCCATCACTTAATTTAATTGGTGCTGAATCATTCAAAAGTACGGAAAAATCAGTTGTTTCCATAATATTCCGGTAAATATCAGAGCCATAGCCGCCATGATCATGATTACCAAAAATGCAGTATTTTCCAAGCGGAGCCTGTAATTTCTTCAAAATAGGCATCAGTTTATTAATTTCTGTATATTGGTTTGGCTCGTCCATTAAATCTCCAGTAAATAAAATAATGTCTGGCTTAAGACTATTAATTTTTTTAACTAATTGATTAAATTGATGAAGATTATATTGAAAACCAAGGTGGGTATCACTAAATTGAATCATTTTTATTCCATCAAAGCTGTTAGGGATTAGTGGATGTTTGATTTGAAGTTCTTGAATATCGAGTAATGAGGGTTCAATTCGATTGGCATAAAGATAGCCTCCCGAACTTAATCCGAGAACGGTAAGAAATGAACCCAATGTTCGTTTTAGAAAGGTTCTCCTCGTCTGATTTTTAGTCATTTTTTCAACCAACCTATCTTTTATTCACCTTCTATAAAAAGAAGGGTCCCTTTGTATTTTCTTTAAAAACTTTCGATAATGCAAGTGAAAAGGTCCTTGGTATGTTCTTATTCAAAAAAAATTAAAACATGCATAAAAAGCAGCCAACAATGCGGCTGCTTTTCCTACTTATAGCTTACGGCACGGCTTTTTAATGCTTTCCAAGAAGAAATAAATTGTTGTTTACCTACTCTTACTTGTTTTTTTCCAGAAAGTGGATCGTTTAAATAGACATATTTCGCGTCATACCCAACTAAAACGACGGCATGTAGATCAAGCGGGGTTTTAATGTATTGTTTCCCGTGATACCAGCCCTCCCAACGGTCTGGAAGACGGTAATCCCCTGTTGTCCATACAACCACTGGATATCCTGCAGAAACATGCTCTAAGACCCGTTCAAATGGCATATTTGTTAAATTAATGGCTCTTCCAGGGAGCTTTTGGTTGACTAGGGCAATCATCGGTTGGTCAAATACTGCATACCCTGCTCTTCTGCCTGTCATATCCCCAACAAAACCATCTGCTGGGTTTCCCCAACGTACTATATCTCCCTTTGGAGATCTAATGAGCGGGTCTACATCCTTCCGGATAGACCGGTATAGATCCATTTTACTTGTTTTAACGCCTGCAAAATTTAGCACCATTGCAAGGCTTGTGACTTCACAGCCGTATCTAAGTTCAGGGTTTTGCTTAATTAATACCACATTTAGCATAGCAGAATTCTTTTTGGGAGTAGTACTAACCGAATCACTTTTATTGGCTTCATTTTTTCCATAAATCACTTGTTGATTAAGTTCTTTTATTGTATATCGGTTATTTTCAAAATTGACAGATGATCTGGATTGAGTATTCTCTTTCACGGATATCGTGGAAAGAGGCTGTTTACTTTCTGTGCTGGAATGTGTATCAGCATTAAAGTGGCTGCATCCCAACATGGGAAGGATCGAGGCTAATAAGCAAAGTTTTTTCAAAACTTATCCTCCTTATAGAACAGCGTAGGTATAGGATATGATTGTTTATAAGCGACTATAATGGTATCCTTTTGGAAAAGAACGAGAATCCTTCGTTTTGCGTATGGTATAATGAGAAAAAATTTTGGAGGTACTTGGATGGATGCATTGGAAATACTATCGGATCTTGAAAATGTATTTCCCTATTTTCAACCGATTATTAGTGCCGATGAACAACGCGTAATTGCCTATGAGGTATTGGGGAGATATGAATCAGAAGGGAAAATCATCAGTTTAGGGGCCTTTTTTCAGGATGATCAAATTCCTGATGAATATAAGTTTGAAGTGGATTTGTTATTAGTCAAAATGGCACTTGAAAAAGCGTTAAATCTTGATGAGGATGTAAGTATATTTCTGAATCGGAATGCTGATTTATTAATGTATGGACATGGTGAACCTTTTTTACAGGAGCTCCTCGCGTTTGAAAAAAAAGGCTTGATGTTAAATCGAATTGTTCTAGAAATTTCAGATCGAAATTATACTGGGGATTTAGACCAATTTGATCACTTATTGCAATATTATCGAACATATGGGATTAAAATAGCGATAGCAAGAATTGACAGTGAAAGTAACTATTTTGAACGAATAGGACAACTTGAACCAGATATACTGAAAATTAACCTACAAGCCTTAAAATCGACGTCAACTGGTATAAATTATCACGATGTCTTGTTTACATTGTCTCTTTTGGCGCGGAAAATAGGTGCAACACTCTTGTTTGAAAATATTGAGATGAGCTACCAACTGCAGTTTGCATGGAAAAATGGCGGTCGTTATTATCAAGGTTATTATTTACACCCGCCAGCAGCAGAGTTCATTCAACGTGATTTCCTAAAGGATCGCTTAAAAGAGAAGTTTCATGACTTTATCTCATATGAAAAAAAGAAATTAGAAGCAGTTTATACCACTGCAGAATTTTTTCAAGCCAAAGTCCAAGAAATTGTGATTAAGAACAGAAATGTAACTTATCAAAACCTTTTTCAAGTACTAATAAAAGAATTGGATCAGATTGCCTTTAGAATGTATGTTTGTGATGAGGATGGCTTCCAGAAATCTGCCAATATCTTTAAAGAAAAAGAGGGTTGGATCACTCAATCCGAGTACATTCAAAAAAATTGGAGCTGGCGTCCTTACTTTTTAGAAAATATTATCAAAATGAGAAATGAACGAAAAGGAATCTTATCTGATTTATATTGTGATATTGATACTGGGGAAACGATTCGTACTTTTTCATTCCCAATGAATGGGGAAGATTATTTGTTTATCGATATATCCTATCAATATTTATTCCAACATGACCAATTACTTTAAAATGCACTGAATTTGCTATCTTTTAGCTTCTTTTTAGGGAAGTGTATTAAAAAATTCCTTATTTTTTTATTTTTACTTGGACAAATGGACAACGTTATTTTATTCTTTTAATATTGGCATATTAATTATGCGGTTGGAAAATTATGAAAGTAATCCAATCGGATAGAAAAATGCCAAATGAGAAACATAATTGTAGATGTTTGTTTGGGTTTGAAAGGAGACGGAGCATATGTCACAGCTTCAAGGTATATTAACAAGATTAAAAAATCTTCAGGAACAAGCTAATAGTGGTGAGCCAGCACAACGCTATTTCGAGGTAAACGGTGATAGAAAGTGTCAAGTAACATTTCATCCAAAAACGGAGACATTTGAATTAGAAGTATATAATGAGAAGGAAAAACCAAAAAGATATCAATTTGATAATGTTGATATGATTACAATTGAAATTTTTGATTTGATTCAATAAGGAACCTTTAGGGTTCCTTTATTTTTCGTGTCAACAACTGCGGAGGTTATATTTAGGTTTCTAATTATACATGACCAAAATTAGCACAGACTCCCGAATACTATGGTAGAATGTAACTGTAGAAAAACAAATTTTTGAGGAGTTTTCGGCGATGATCAGTCTTCCCAACGGTGAATTTTTAAAATTAACAATAAAAGAATTAATGATCCCTTCCGAACGGGTAGCGCATGTTCAAATAGGTAATAATCTCGAACATGCCTTATTAGTTTTAACAAAAAGCGGGTATACGGCTATACCGGTCTTAGACCCTCATTACAAGCTTCATGGGTTAATTAGCACCCCGATTATTATGGATTCTATCCTTGGACTAGAAAGAATTGAATTTGAACAACTTGAGAAAAAACGAGTGGAAGAGGTCATGAAAGGCTCTATTCCACGAGTTAAAATTACTGCATCCTTAAAAAAATGTCTTGAATTACTTGTTAACCAACCATTTCTTTGTGTTGAGACTGAAGATGGATACTTTGAAGGAATTTTGCCAAGAAGTACGTTATTAAATCAATTAAATAAAATAATAAAAAAAAGTGAAAAATGATGTATTTAGGCCCCCAAGCAGGGGGCTTGATTTTTTTAAAGTTTGAGGTGTGAATATGAGTACTTCTACTGAGAAGATATCCAAAGAAAAGTCCAACAGCAGACAAACGAAAAAGCCACTAGTTCTAGCTGCCGTAATGTTAGCGATGTTTATGGGGGCGATTGAAGCAACGATTGTTTCAACCGCAATGCCAGCAATTGTCGCTGATTTAGGTGGTTTTACACTATATAGTTGGGTATTTTCTGCGTACTTGTTAATGAATTCTGTAACCGTTCTTATTTATGGTAAATTATCTGACTTATTTGGTCGAAAACCAATTCTTACGATTGGAATATTAATTTTTTTATTAGGATCCATTCTTTGTGGATTCGCCACATCAATGAAAATGTTGATTATTTTTCGTTTGATTCAAGGGTTTGGAGCAGGTGCTGTCACACCGATTGCGACAACAATAGTTGGCGATATCTATACTGCAGAAGAACGGGCTAAAATTCAGGGATACCTAGCTAGTGTATGGGGTGTTTCGGCGATTACTGGACCTGCTGTCGGCGGTTTACTTGTCCAATATGTAAGTTGGCATTATGTATTCTGGATAAACATTCCGCTTGGGATTCTGTCCTTAGTAGGCCTATGGCTGTTCTTACATGAAAATGTCCAAAGGAAAAAACATGAAATAGATTATCTTGGTGCTATTTTGTTAACGATGACTATTTCTTCGTTAATGTTTATCCTTGTAGAAGGTGGGAGCCGCTTTGCATGGGGATCTTGGCAGTCGCTAAGCTTTTTTGCTTTCAGCGCTGTAACATTACTTGGGTTTGTATTTCAGGAAGCCCGTGCTAGAGAGCCAGTAATGCCATTTTCAATTTGGAAGGAACGCTCTATTCTTATAGCAAACACTACCTCGCTTTCTACGGGAATCATGTTAATTGGAATTTCGAGCTTTTTACCTACATTTGTGCAAGGTGTTATGGAACAGACACCCATTGTTGCGGGTTTTACGTTGACAGCGATGTCAATCGGGTGGCCAATTGCATCCACACTTGCGGGACGGTTGTTGATAACGATGGGTTATCGAAAAACATCTATTATCGGTGGTGTCTCGTTAATCATTGGCAGCATTGCCTTCTTGACGATGTCAGCCTCCTCAGGGCCTTTATGGGCAGCAGTGGGTTCTTTTTTCGTTGGATTAGGGATGGGCTTAACATCCACTGCCTTTATTGTCTCGATTCAAAGTACGGTTGGTTGGGAACAGAGAGGCATCGCAACTGCATCTAATATGTTTATGAGAAATCTTGGAAATACAATTGGTGCAGCATTACTGGGGGGAATCCTTAATAACAGGTTGAGTCAATATTTAAGCGAGAATGATCATTCCTTATCAGTAGATGATGTCAATCTACTCTTAAAATCTGCTGAGCGAGAAAATCTCTCTGAATCAGTCCGGAGTTTCTTGCAGAATGGGTTAACCATTTCTCTTCACTCTGTTTATTATGTTGTCTTCGCCTTGGCAATCATAAGTTTACTGTTAATATTTTTTATACCGAAAAAGAACGAAAGCTCTGTGTAACTTCACAGAGCTTTTTTAAGGAGGGGAACAATCTTGTCCTCATTATCAGAATTTCAATTATTATCCGTTTTAGCCCAGGAGATGAATATGCGGAAGGCATCAGAACGGCTGTTTGTTTCACAGCCAGCCCTTTCGCAACGATTGCAAACAATCGAAAAAGATTGGGGAACGAAATTATTTATTCGCTCGCAAAAAGGTCTAGCTCTAACCCCTTCAGGTGAGCATGTCATCCAATTTGCAAATGAAGTACTAACTAAGCAAGAAAAGGTGCGTGAAACTATTCATTCCCTTCAATCAGGTGTGTCAGGTACTTTGAAGATTGCTGTTGCTTCGATTGTAGGCCAAAACTGGCTTCCACAGGTTTTAAAGAAATTTATTGATAGATATCCTCAAGCCAAAATTTCATTAGTAACTGGATGGAGCAGCGAAATTTTAAAATGCTTATATGACGATCAAGTTCATATTGGGATTATCCGTGGTACACCTGATTGGAAAGGAATTAAGGTTCATCTATTTAACGATCCTCTTTATTTAGTTGACAGGGAAATTACCAGTCCGGAACAAGTTTTAAATACGGACCGCCCCTTCATTCAATTTAAAAGTGATTCTAATTATTTCCAAGAAATTCAAGATTGGTGGATGCGCAATTTTAAGACTTCACCCAAGAGGACCGTTGTGGTTGATCAAATTGAGACATGCAAGCAGATGGCTTTCAATGGCATTGGCTACGCCATCCTGCCCGCCATAACATTAACTAAAGCAGAAAAGGAAATTTTCAAAATACCGCTTTTAAATGAGAATAATGAACCTCTAAATCGTGATACATGGCTACTGGGCTATGAATCGGCCTTTCAATTAAAGCAAGTTTCAGCCTTTGTAGAATTAATTAAGGAACATATCGCTGAATCTTCAGGAGATTAGGGTAGTTTTTCTTGTTTTCGTTTCTTTTGTTTGTTAAAGTATTTTTTAGTACGAATACATAGGGGGTAAAATAATGAAGATGATGGATGCAAATGAAATTATTTCTTTTATCCAAAATAGTAAAAAATCTACACCTGTAAAGGTTTATTTAAAAGGTGAATTAGCAGGAATTGATTTTGGGAACAATACAAAAACTTTTATTAATGGAAATACGGGAGTCATTTTTGGTGAATGGTCTGAAATTAATGAAGTGTTAGAAGCACATAAAGAAAAAATTGAAGATCTTGTGGTTGAAAATGACCGTCGTAATTCTGCAATCCCTTTGTTAGATAATAAGCATATTAATGCCCGAATTGAGCCAGGTGTTACTATTCGTGACCAAGTGGAAATCGGTGATAATGCCGTTATTATGATGGGAGCCGTTATCAATATCGGTGCCGTTATTGGTGAAAAATCGATGATTGATATGGGTGTTGTTCTAGGTGGAAGAGCTACAGTCGGGAAGAATTGTCATATTGGGGCGGGAACTGTCTTGGCCGGTGTTATTGAACCCCCATCTGCGAAGCCTGTTATTATTGAGGATGATGTTCTTATTGGAGCGAATGCCGTTGTTCTTGAAGGGGTAACAGTTGGAACAGGTTCAGTAGTCGCTGCAGGTGCAGTTGTCACTCAAGATGTTGCTCCTTATACAGTTGTAGCAGGGATGCCGGCAAGGAAAATTAAAGATATTGATGAAAAAACGAAGTCAAAAACTGAAATAATGCAAGAACTTCGTCAACTTTAAAAGCCCGCTTCCTTTGCGCGAAGTACTCTAGCCGCTGGGCGCTGGAGCTAGATAGTTTCTCTAAGTATAAGCAGAAAAGCGTGGAGCATATCCACGCTTCTTTTTTAAAAGGAGAGTTAATAAATGAATCCATTGATTAAAATCCGCCGTGACCTTCATCAAATTCCAGAATTAGGATTTCAAGAGTTTGAGACACAAGCCTATTTATTGTCTTACCTTGAGTCTTTACCACAAGATCGTATCACGATAAAAAAATGGAAGACAGGGTTGTTTGTAAAGGTTCATGGCTTAAATCCCCAAAAAACAATTGGTTATAGAACAGACATCGATGGACTTCCAATTAGCGAAGAAACAGGATTACCTTTCTCATCGACCCACGATAATAAGATGCATGCATGTGGGCATGATTTCCACATGAGCATCGCTCTTGGGGTACTAACTTATTTTACGAATAACCCAATTGCAGACGACCTTATGTTTGTTTTTCAACCTGCAGAGGAAGGACCTGGCGGAGCGGAACCGATGTTAAAATCAGATGAGATGCTGGAATGGAAGCCTGACCTGATTTTTGCCTTACATATTGCACCAGAGTATCCAGTTGGAACTATCGCGGTTAAGGAAGGGTTACTATTTGCTAATACTTCTGAACTGTTTATTGATCTAAAGGGTAAGGGGGGGCATGCCGCTAGACCTCACGAAACGAATGATATGGTTGTCGCAGCATGTACATTGGTAAACCAGCTGCAAACGATTGTTTCGAGGAATGTCGACCCCTTAGATAGTGCGGTTATAACGATTGGAAAAATCACTGGCGGTACGGTTCAAAATATTATTGCTGAAAATGCAAGGCTTGAGGGAACCATCCGGACGCTTTCTGCTGAATCGATGAAAAAGGTTAAACATCGCATTGAGGCGCTTGTGAAGGGAATCGAGGCAGGTTTTGAATGTGAAGCAGTCATTGATTATGGATCGATGTATCATCAAGTCTATAATACTGAATCTATTACAAGAGATTTTATGAAATATCTTCAAAATGAAACAAATGTTGAAGTAATCGAGTGCAAGGAAGCAATGACGGGAGAAGACTTTGGGTATATGCTTAAAGAGATTCCAGGGCTTATGTTTTGGCTGGGTGTGGATTCGCCCTATGGTTTACACCATTCAAAATTAAATCCACAAGAAGGTGCGATTGAAGTAGCTGTTAAAGTAATGACAAGCTATATCTCTAATCTAGGGAATAGATTAAATCTTAAATAAGAAGGCGTTTTATTTTGTTCTGATTAGCAATCATGATAAAATTAAAGAGAATTAAAAGGGAAATTGTTACATATCGTCGATTATTCTTACACAATTAGGGAAAACTTATGAAGGGGAAATAAGGTTATAATTAATAATAAGTATTTAATTAAATTAATTATAATTTAATATTGACTCAAAATAAGATGTGTCCTATAATTAGAATTGTGAAAAGGATAGCAAATGAGAATTGCTATAAATACTCATTTATTAATTATTTGGAGGGATTAGAATGCCAGAACGTATGGTAGGTAAACAAGCACCACGCTTTGAAATGGATGCTGTAATGCCAAACAAAGAATTTAAAAAAGTAAGTTTGGAAGAAAACATGAAAAACGATAAATGGACAGTGTTGTTCTTTTATCCAATGGACTTTACATTTGTTTGTCCAACTGAAATTACAGCGATGTCCGATCGTTATGAAGAGTTTGATGATCTAGATGCAGTTGTAGTTGGTGCTTCTACTGACACAATCCACACTCATCTTGCTTGGATTAAAACAGACCGCAAAGAAAATGGTCTTGGCGATTTAAACTATCCACTTGCTGCAGATACTAACCATGTGGTAGCTCGTGATTATGGAGTATTAATTGAAGAAGAAGGTATCGCACTACGCGGTTTATTCATCATCGATCCTGAGGGTGAATTAAAGTATTCTGTTGTAAATCACAACAACATTGGCCGAGACGTGGATGAAACTTTACGTGTTCTTCAAGCATTACAAACTGGCGGTCTTTGCCCAGCAAACTGGAAGCCTGGACAAGCTACATTGAACGTATAATTTGTACAAAACAGATAGACCTAACCTTTTAAAGTGTTAGGTCTTTTTAATAGGGGGATTATCGATGAAATTACGTGAACCAATGCCAGAGTTAACTGGGGCAACTGAATGGTTAAACGGTGAAGTGACAAGAGCAGACCTCATCGGAGAAAAACCAACATTGCTTCATTTTTGGTCGATTAGCTGCCATCTTTGTAAGGAAGCGATGCCGCAGGTAAATCAATTTCGTGATGATTTTAAGGACAAATTAAATGTGGTTGCTGTTCATATGCCGCGTTCTGAAAACGACCTTAACTTAGATGAAATTAAACAAGTGGCAGCTGAGCATGGAATCAATCAACCGATTTTTGTCGACAGTGATCACAAGTTGACAGAAGCCCTTGAAAATCAATATGTACCAGCTTATTATGTATTTGACAAAGAAGGCAAGCTCCGCCATTTCCAAGCAGGCGGAAGTGGCATGAAAATGCTCGAGAAGCGTGTAAACCGAGTGTTGGATGAGTTGGAAAAAACAGAATAAAAAACGATCTAAGTGCTGTCCGTATTCAACGGGCAGCATTTTTATTTTTTTATCTTTACCTGTAACCTAGCTTCCTTTTAATCGTCGGTATTTATATACAGGACTTAACCATTAGAGGAAAAAGGGGTGTCAGAAGTTGATAAAGCTAAAACGTTGGTTTCCTATCTTTTTAATTATCTTATTATTTTGGATAACAGGGTGCAGTTCCAACAGCGAAGATAAAAGTGCAAAAATGAGTGAAAGTAATGAGGTTGCTATGGATTCAGCCGAATCTGGCAGTGGGGAGGAAGCAGACTTTTACTCAGGTGAAACAGAAAAGGATGAAAAAAGTTCCGCAGCTGCAAATATAAAAATTCCAAACCAAATGGTCATTTATCAAGCTGATCTACAACTGCGAGTAAAGAAATTTGATCAGACAGTCCGTATCCTTGAAGAAAAAGTAATAAAATATGGAGGTTATATAGCAGAGTCTAATGTATCAAAAGAGGGCAACGAGCTGGTAAGCGGCAGCATTAAAATTAGAATACCACAAAAGCACTTTCAGACCTTTTTACATGATGCTGAGAGGCAAGCAGCAGAGGTTTTGCATAGAAGCATAACAGGGCAGGATGTAACCGAGGAATATGTTGATCTTGAGTCCAGATTAAAATCAAAAAAGGTGGTGGAAGAACGGTTACTCACTTTCATGAAAAGTGCAGTAAAAACAGAAGATTTATTGAAAATTTCTGCTGATTTGGCATCTGTACAAGAGGAAATTGAGATCATTGAAGGAAAGATGAAGTTTTTAGAAAACCAAACCTCCCTTTCGACGGTTAACATAACCCTTTACGAAAAAAGCGTAGTTGTACCTACAATTAATAAAGATAAATTAAATACTTGGGAGAAAACCAAAAAACAATTCATGAAAAGCATCAATATGTTATTAGTTGGTTTATCAGGCTTGGTTGTTTTTATCGTTGGGAACCTGCCAGTTATTGGCATTTTATTTATTATAGTATTTTTTCTCCTATACTATCTTAAAAAGAGGAAGTCCAGACAGGGGCAGGAATAAGAAGGGATAGCTCTCTCTATATAAATCTGACGAATGATGCTAAAATGAAACATAATAAGATAATGATTTATCCGGGGGAGTTATATATGAAGAAAAGTTTCGCAGTCATTGGGCTTGGTCGATTCGGTGGAAGTATTTGCCGAACTCTTACCGATGAGGGGATGGAAGTTCTTGCTATCGATAAAAATGAAGAACGAGTAAATGAGTATGCAATGATTGCTTCTCATGCGGTTGTAGGGGATACAACAGACGAAGCTGTTTTGAAAAGCCTTGGGATACGTAACTTCGATCATGTGATTGTAGCTATTGGCGATGATATTCAATCAAGTATACTTACAACTCTTATTCTTAAGGAATTGGGTGTAGTGCGTATTACAGCTAAGGCTCAAAACGATTACCATGAAAAAGTTTTGAGGAAAATTGGAGCAGATAGTGTTGTTCACCCAGAAAGAGACATGGGAAAACGGATTGCTAACAATATGGCTTCGAGTAATGTGGTCGACTATCTTGAACTATCAGATGAACACAGTATCGTTGAAATTGTTGCGAATGGAAAACTTAGTGGTCATACGATTATGGATTTGGATATTCGCAAGAAATATGGTTTGAATATTGTCGCCATAAAAAGAGGAGAAGAAATTATTGTTTCTCCACAAGCCAAAGAAACTTTTCACGTTAATGATGTTTTAATCGTGATTGGAACCGATCAAGACATCAATCGATTTGAAAAAAAAGTATTGGAATAAGAAAAGCGGAAGCGCCTTGAACAGGGGCGACAGGCATAAGACGAGCAGGCGTGAAGGTTGCTCTTTAACCTTCATGACTGATTGGCTTATGACCCCGAGCCCCTAGGCGCTGGAGCTAGACAATAAGAAAAGCGGAAGCGCTCGAGGAGCTTCCGCTTTATTTATTCTTATACTTCCATAATGATTGGTAAAATCATTGGTCTGCGCTTTGTTTTTTCGTATAGGAAAGGCGCTAATGTATCTGTAATTTCATTTTTAATTTCAGACCATTGGCTTGTCTTTCTTTCCATCACTTTATTTAAGTGCTTGGTGATTAGATTTTGAGCATCGTTAATTAAATCACCGGATTCTCTCATATAAACAAATCCTCGAGAAATTAGGTCAGGTCCTGAAGCAATTTTAAATTCTTTCATATTAATACTTACGACCACAACAACTAATCCTTCCTCAGAAAGAATTCTACGGTCCCGTAAGACAATATTTCCAATATCGCCTACGCCACTGCCGTCGATATAAACAGAACCAGATGGAATCTTTCCAGCAACCTGAGCAGTATCCTCAGAAAGAGCTAACACTTCACCATTATCCATAATAAAACAATTTTCTTCTTGTACTCCGCAATCAACCGCGATCTTAGCGTGCATTCTTTGCATTCGATATTCACCGTGGATTGGCATAAAGAACTTTGGTCTAATTAAACGCAGCATTAGTTTTTGTTCTTCCTGTCCACCATGACCAGAAGTATGAATATTACTTAGTTTACCGTGAATAACTTCCGCGCCGGCTCTATAGAGCATATTAATCGTTCGACTCACACTAATTGTGTTCCCTGGAATAGGTGAAGATGAAAATACCACTGTGTCACCAGGAATGATTTGAATTTGTCTGTGTGTGCCATTAGCAATTCTTGAAAGAGCAGCCATTGCTTCGCCCTGACTTCCGGTACAAAGGATCGTAACTTTATCAGCAGGAAGCCGGTTTATTTGATTCGCTTCAATAAAAGTCTCTTTAGGTGCATTAATATACCCTAATTCAAGTCCGATATTGATAGCTGCTTCCATACTTCGGCCAAAAACCGCTACTTTTCTTCCGTATACTACTGCTGCCTCTACCACTTGCTGCAATCTATGGATATTAGATGCAAAGGTAGCAAAAATAATACGACCGTCCACTTTACGGAAAATATCATTGATGCTGTCACCTACCCGACGTTCTGACATGGTGAATTCAGGTATTTCACTATTTGTACTATCTGATAGTAAACATAAAACGCCTTCTTTACCTATTTCAGCCATTTTGGTTAGATTGGCAGGTTCACCTACAGGGGTAAAATCAAATTTAAAATCTCCAGTATGGACAATTTGACCTGGCGGAGTTTTAACTACAATCCCATAAGAATCAGGAATACTGTGGGTGGTGCGGAAAAAAGTAACCGATGTTTTGCGGAATTTGATGATATCGTCTTCTTTAATGTCTATCAACTTAGCATTTCTTAATAAGCCGTGTTCCTCTAGTTTATTTTTAATTAATCCAAGAGCGAGTTTTCCACCATAAATTGGAACATTAATCTCGCGTAATAAATAGGGAATACCGCCAATGTGATCTTCATGTCCGTGTGTAACAAATAATCCTTTTATTTTATCTTGATTCTTTACCAAATAGGTATAATCAGGAATAACATAATCAATACCTAATAGCTCATCCTCAGGAAACTTTATTCCGGCATCAATTAATATTATTTCATCCTGAAACTGAACTGCATACGTGTTTTTGCCAATTTCGCCTAAACCACCTAGGGCAAAAACCGCAGTTTGATCATTCTTAACAAATTTCATAAATTATCATTTCTCCAATACTTTATAGTCTTCATTTTGAAGTTCATATTTTAAATGAGCTCCTTTAACTTCTTGAACAAATTCAACATTAAACCCACGGTCGGCAATTTTTGAGCGGACATCTCTTACCGATTCTCCTTCAATAAATAGGGTTTTTGTATTCTCTCTGACTGGTACTTCTTTGATGTTTTCCTGATAATATACTTTAAATATCATTACAATTTCGCTCCTAACTGAATCATAACTTTTTCTATTATATAAAACATTTTCATCTTTTTCATTTATTTTCTTTGGAAACCATTAGACTTATATGAAAAGTATGTAAAAAAGAATCGTTGTTTTTACAATTTACAATAATGAAGGAGCCCTTCGCAAGTTTGAAGGGCCCTAAAAAAATTTAGGCAATGGATTTCTTTCGCAGTAATTCTTTCCACTGTTTTAAAAGCTTCTTCCTTAGCTTCTTTAACATAGTGGATCATCTCCTTATCTCTTATTTTATACAATCCTTGTCCAATGTAAAGTAAGCGATGGCAGATTATTGAAGTTTTTTTAAAATAAGAGTATTTTTACTATATTATATGATGAAATTGCTGATTCAATCATGGTTAAACATGGAATTACATTGACAAATTATAAATTGACTTTTTTTAATATAAAGTTTAGTGTTTTAAAGAATAAAGAACTGTGGGGAGTACATTTTCACAGTTTAAAGGATTCGACAAAAAGGAGTACATATTAAATGAAGAAAATTGTATTTTTTGACATAGACGGCACATTGCTCGATCATGAAAAAAACCTACCCGAAAGCACGATAAAAGCCATCAATTTACTTAAGAAGAATGATGTATTTGTCGCAATTGCCACTGGTAGAGCTCCGTTTATGTTTGAAGGCCTGCGGAATGTACTTGGAATTGACTCTTATGTGAGCTTTAACGGTCAATTTGTGGTTTTTGAGAATGAAGTTATATATGAGAACCCTTTGAATGAAAATGAGCTAAATAAATTATTTTACCATACGAAGTCAAACAATCATCCATTAGTGTTTATGAATGAAAAAACAATGAAGGCAAGTGTTAAGCATCATCCATTTGTTGAAAAAAGCATGGGGAGCCTAAATTTTCCTCATCCTGAGGAAGATGATTCTTTTTATGTCAATCGAAAAATGTATCAAAGCCTCCTTTTTTGTGAAAATAAAGATGAAAGTTTATATTTCTCTGACTATCCCCAATTTGATTTTATCAGATGGCATCCATATTCTGTCGATGTTTTACCAAAGGGTGGTTCAAAAGCAGAAGGAATAAAAAAAATGATCGAACGTTTGGGGTTTGAGTTGAAGGATGTTTATGCATTCGGAGATGGTTTAAATGATTTAGAAATGTTGAAGGCAGTTGGAACAGGCGTTGCCATGGGAAATGGTGTCCCTGAAGCCAGAGAACTTGCAGATCTTATTACAAGCGATGTTTCCGAAGATGGTATCTGGAATGGGTTAAAGGAACTACAGTTAATATAAATTGTGAACCGACCCGAGTAAGGGCCGGTTCTTTATACATCTGTAGCTCAAAATCAATGCAGCTCCTGTTTGATTACCTTTCGATAGCTAGGGCCCCTTGGATTGGTTTTAATGGGTCTTCATGATTGATATAATCATAAAACATAACACCATTTAAATGATCGATTTCGTGTTGAAAGCAGATAGAAGGAAGTCCCTTTAAACGTAGTTTCACTTCTTCACCGTTAAGGTTTGTTCCCTTTACAGTAATCCTTGCATATCTAGGGACGTATCCTGGAATGGCTCTATCTACTGAAAGGCAGCCTTCACCAGCTTGTAAATACGACTTTTCAACAGAATGGCTAATAATTTTGGGATTAAATAATGCGTAACTATAAAGTGTGCCTGTGTCATCAGTAAGATGCACGGCTATCATCCGTTTTAGAACATTTATTTGCGGGGCAGCCAATCCTATTCCAGGGCGTAAACCAAATTGTACCGACTTTTCAGGATTTTGACTATTAATTACATATTCTAATAAGCTAAATAATATTTGTTTATCCTCTTCTGATGGCGGCATGGATACTTCTGCAGCCACTTTTCTAAGGGAAGGATGACCATCTCGAATGATATCTTCCATCGTAATCATGATTCCACTCACTCCTGTGCTTAAACTAAAATTATTAATAATAAATAGTCTATCAGACAATTGATAAAAAGTTAATATTTGATTCAGGTAACTGATTTGCAACCTTTTTTTATGGGATATTGTATTGTCAAACAAACCAGGTGTCGATATAGTAGGAATTGGAATAGGCAGGAGGTTTATAATGTGTCATTAAAAGAAAAGTATTGTTTGATTTTATGTTTATCCGTTTTGATTGTTATTTTTGCTGGGTGTACGAAAGAAAAGTCTCCAGTCGAAAAAATGTATGATGTTTTAGAAAAAGTCGTTTCAGCCGAAAAAGAATTTGAGGAACAACAGAATCCCCTTGTTACACTTGAAAAAAAAGAAAAAGAAATTTATGACCAGATTATCAAACTTGGCATGAAAGAATATGCTCAAATCGTAAAACTTTCAGATGAAGCAATATTATTAGCTGATGAAAGAAAAGCGCTGATGGAGAAAGAAACCAACAGCATTAAAGAATCCCAGAAAGAATTCTTAAAGGCCAGGGATATTAAGGATAAATTAGAAGATCGCGATTTAACGAAATTAGCTAATGAACTATATGAGATAATGATGGAAAGATATAAAGCGCATGAAGCGTTATACCTAGAGTATAATGAAGCACTGAAAAATGATAAAGAATTGTATCAAATGTTTAAAAATAAAAATCTTTCACTTGAAGACCTTGAAGCACAGGTAAATAAGTTAAATGAAACGTATAAAAGAGTCTATAATGCCAATGAAAAATTTAATATGTTAACAGAACAATACAATGATAAAAAGTTGTCATTTTATAAACAAGCAGGGCTTAAATCAAGCAAATAAATATTATCTCATCAAAATAATCGGCTGAATAGGCCGATTTTTTGTATATTATAACAAATAAATTAAATGAGGTATTATATATAACAGATGTTAAAAAAAAGTAATACAGAAGAAAAAAAGTTTATAATATTAGCAATATGAACGTGGTGAAAAATATTAAAATATAGTATTTGACGTGCAAAAACTAATGATGTAAACTTAAAAAGTGTTAATTAATTGTATCAATGATGTTACATAAAATAGTGGTACAGAATAAGATGATGGTAAGGTGAAAGATATTTTGTTTTAAGTTTTCGTTTATTTGAAAAACTATTTGAAAGTATGTTTCATGTACTATGCTTACCAAAATCGAGTGTAATATCAAGAGTTTATCCAAATGATAAAGAAAAATGGATGACATTGTCCATCTGTCTTTTATTCTTAAGTTTTTGGGTATTCTAACTTAGTGGATAATAATTAAAAAAATTAAGTTTTGAATTGAAAGGAAGAGGTGACCTAAATGGTTTCTAAAACTCAGAACGCCAAGCTTGATGCGAAGAAAACACTAGAAGTTGTAGAGGAACAATTTCAAACACTTCAAATTCTTAATGAAGTTGGTGAAGTCGTAAACGAAGCTGCGATGCCAGACCTTACAGATGAACAGCTTCAGGAATTAATGCGCCGTATGGTTTATACACGAATTCTTGACCAGCGCTCTATCTCTTTAAATCGCCAAGGAAGATTAGGATTCTACGCTCCAACTGCAGGACAAGAGGCATCTCAATTAGCTTCACAGTTTGCATTAGAAAAAGAAGATTTCATCCTACCGGGATATCGTGATGTTCCACAAATTATCTGGCATGGATTACCTTTATACCAAGCCTTTTTATGGTCCAGAGGTCATTTTGAAGGTGGACAAATTCCTGAGGGCGTTAATATAGCTATCCCGCAAATCATCATCGGTGCACAGTATGTTCAGACAGCTGGTGTAGCACTAGGAATGAAAAAGCGTGGAGTAAAAGCAGTTGCAATTACGTATACAGGTGACGGTGGTACATCTCAAGGGGATTTCTATGAAGGAATGAATTTTGCAGGCGCATATAAAGCTCCAGCCATCTTTATTGCTCAAAATAACCGTTTCGCAATCTCAACTCCTGTTGACAAGCAAACGGCTGCCAAAACTCTGGCTCAAAAAGCAGTTGCAGCAGGTATTCCTGGTATTCAAGTTGATGGTATGGATCCTTTAGCGGTATATGCTGCAACTCGTGATGCACGTGAGCGTGCAATTAATGGTGAAGGCCCAACATTCATTGAAACATTAACTTATAGATATGGTCCTCATACCATGGCTGGTGATGATCCAACTCGTTATCGTACAGCAGACCTTGACAATGAATGGGAAAAGAAAGATCCATTAGTACGTTTCCGTAAATTTCTTGAAAATAAAGGGTTATGGACGGAAGAAAAAGAAAATGAAGTAATCGAACAAGCGAAAGAAGACATTAAAGAAGCAATTAAAAAAGCTGATGCTGCACCTAAACAAAAGGTTACTGATTTAATGTCAATTATGTATGAAGAAATGCCGCAAAACTTAAAAGAGCAATATGAAATATATAAAGAAAAGGAGTCGAAGTAAGCCATGGCTCAAATGACAATGATTCAAGCAATTACAGATGCATTGCGTGTGGAACTAAGCAATGATCCGAACGTATTAGTTTTCGGTGAAGACGTGGGTGTAAACGGTGGTGTTTTCCGTGCAACCGAAGGGTTGCAAAATGAATTTGGCGAAGATCGTGTTTTTGACACGCCACTTGCTGAATCAGGAATCGGTGGTTTAGCGGTCGGTCTTAGTTTACAAGGCTTCCGCCCTGTTCCAGAAATTCAATTCTTCGGTTTCGTTTATGAAGTAATGGATTCAATTTCTGGTCAGGCAGCTCGTCTTCGTTATCGTACCGGAGGCAAATTTAATGCTCCAGTAACATTTCGTTCGCCATTTGGAGGCGGCGTACATACACCTGATATGCACGCAGACAGTTTAGAAGGACTTATGGCGCAACAACCTGGCTTAAAGGTTGTTATTCCATCAACTCCATATGATGCTAAAGGACTTCTCATTTCATCAATCCGTGATAATGACCCAGTTATTTTCCTTGAGCATATGAAGTTATACCGTTCGTTCCGTCAGGAAGTTCCAGAAGGGGAATATACAATTCCACTAGGAAAAGCCGAAGTAAAACGTGAAGGAACAGATATAACAATCGTTACTTATGGAGCAATGGTTCACGAGTCATTAAAAGCCGCAGAGGAACTAGAAAAAGAAGGTCATTCTGCTGAAGTTATTGACTTAAGAACAGTAAGTCCTATCGATATTGAAACGATTATTGCTTCTGTTGAAAAAACAGGTCGTGCGATCGTTGTTCAAGAAGCTCAAAAACAAGCAGGAATTGCTGCAAACGTTGTTGCTGAAATTAACGACCGGGCAATTTTAAGCTTAGAAGCACCTGTATTGCGCGTGGCTGCACCTGATACCATTTTTGCATTCCCGCAAGCGGAAGCTGCATGGCTGCCGAATTATAAGGATGTAATGGAAACAGCTAAAAAAGTTTTAAATTTTTAATTAATTACGTAATTGACCGCTCTAATTATTATAATTTCGATGCTCAAAAATACATGTAATTTAGGAGGATGAATCCTAGTGTCATTTCAATTTAAAATGCCTGACATCGGTGAAGGTATTCATGAAGGCGAAATTGTTAAATGGTTTGTAAAGCCAGGCGACAAAGTTCAAGAAGATGATGTACTTTGCGAGATTCAAAATGATAAAGCAGTGGTAGAAATTCCGTCCCCAGTTGAAGGAACCGTTCTTGAAGTACTAGTAGGAGAAGGAACTGTCGCTACAGTTGGACAGGTTTTAGTCACTTTTGATGCCCCAGGGTATGAAAACCTACAATTTAAAGGCGATGAACATGCTGATGAACCGAAACAAGAAGAAAAAGCAGCAGTAGCAACTCCTGCACCTGAGGTTAAACAAGATGCAGCACCACAACCAGCAGCAGTAGCAGTGGCACCACAAGCAGATGTTGATCCAAATCGTCGGATTATTGCTATGCCATCTGTTCGTAAATATGCCCGTGAAAAAGGCATTAGTATCAATTTAATAGCTGGAACAGGAAATAATGGACGGATACTGAAGGGTGATATTGATCTCTTTGTAAGCGGTGGAGCAGCACCTTCGCCACAAGCTGCGACAAATGTAGCTGTAGAAGTTGAAACAGCTAAAGTGGAGGCACCGCAAACAACAGCCGTAGCTATTCCACAAGGTGAATATCCAGAAACTCGCGAGAAAATGAGTGGGATCAGGAAGGCAATTGCCAAAGCAATGGTTAACTCCAAACACACTGCTCCTCACGTTACATTAATGGATGAAATCGATGTAACTAAACTTGTTACACACCGGAAGAAATTCAAAGAAGTGGCAGCTGCTAAAGGCATTAAGCTTACCTTCTTACCATACATCGTTAAAGCATTAACAAGTGCATTACGTGAATTCCCAGCTTTAAATACTTCACTTGATGATGCTACTAGTGAAATCATTCATAAACATTATTATAATATTGGAATTGCAGCAGACACAGA
Source organism: Bacillus sp. ISL-75 (assembly GCF_018613095.1). Classification (NCBI taxonomy): domain Bacteria; kingdom Bacillati; phylum Bacillota; class Bacilli; order Caryophanales; family Bacillaceae; genus Bacillus; species Bacillus sp. ISL-75. The sequence continues at coordinate 306,698 of NZ_JAGGQX010000009.1, read as the reverse complement.
AAAAGGATTGCTAGTTCCCGTAGTAAAAGATGCAGACCGTAAGTCAGTATTCTCAATTTCAAATGAAATTAATGAATTAGCTGTAAAAGCCCGTGACGGCAAACTTGCACCTAACGAAATGAAGGGCGCATCTTGTACAATTTCAAACATCGGTTCAGCTGGCGGGCAATGGTTTACACCAGTTATTAACCATCCTGAAGTAGCAATTTTGGGCGTTGGCCGAATTGCAGAAAAACCAATCGTTAGAAACGGTGAAATTGTTGCTGCACCGGTTTTAGCACTTTCATTAAGTTTTGACCACCGCATGATTGACGGTGCAACAGCACAAAATGCATTAAATCATATTAAACGTTTATTGAACGATCCAGAACTATTGTTAATGGAGGCGTAATAAAATGGTCGTTGGAGATTTCCCAATTGAAACAGATACTATAGTCATCGGAGCAGGCCCAGGGGGATACGTTGCTGCTATTCGTGCAGCGCAGTTGGGACAAAAAGTGACAATTGTTGAAAAAGAATATGTTGGCGGCGTTTGTTTAAATGTAGGATGTATCCCTTCTAAAGCATTAATTTCAGCAGGTCACCGCTATGAAACAGCGATGCATTCTGAAACATTCGGGATTACTGCTGAAAATGTAAAAGTGGATTTCACAAAAGTTCAAGAGTTTAAATCAGGAATTGTAAATAAATTAACTGGCGGCGTTGAAGGATTATTAAAAGGGAACAAAGTAAACATTGTCCGTGGTGAAGCATATTTTGTCGATGCCAATACGCTGCGTGTAATGGATGAAAATTCAGCTCAAACTTATACCTTTAAAAATGCTATTATTGCTACTGGATCCCGTCCGATTGAGTTGCCTGCCTTTAAATATTCAAAACGTGTTTTGAATTCTACTGGGGCACTTAACTTAAATGAAATCCCTGAAAAAATCGTCGTTATTGGCGGCGGAGTAATCGGGATTGAGCTTGGCGGTGCATACGCAAACTTTGGCAGTCAGGTTACCATTTTAGAAGGTGCAGAAGAAATATTAGGTCTTGGTGTTTTTGATAAGCAAATGGCTGCTCTCGTAAAACGAAGCATGAAGAAAAAAGGTGCAGAGTTCTTTACAAAGGCGTTTGCCAAGGGCGTTGAAGAAACTGAAAATGGTGTGGTAGTAACGTTCGAAACAAAAGGGGAAGAAAAGAAAATCGAAGCTGATTACGTTTTTGTAATGGTCGGACGACGTCCTAACACAGATGAAATGGGCTTAGAACAAGTTGGTGTTAAATTAACTGAGCGTGGACTAATTGAAATCGATAAACAATGTCGCACAAATCTTAGCAATATTTATGCTATTGGTGATGTTGTTGCTGGCCCTCAATTGGCACATAAAGCTTCATATGAAGCTAAAATTGCCGCAGAGGCAATTGCTGGTCACGCATCTGAAATTGATTACCTAGGTATTCCTGCTGTTGTCTTCTCTGATCCTGAATTAGCTTCAGTTGGATATACAGAAGCTCAAGCAAAAGAAGAAGGAATTGTTGTAAATGCGGCTAAATTCCCATTTGCAGCTAATGGTCGTGCATTATCACTCGACAGTGGTGATGGATTTATGAAATTAATTACTCGTAAAGAGGATGGACTTGTCATCGGGGCGCAGATTGCCGGAACAAATGCATCAGATATGATTGCAGAATTAGGACTTGCGATTGAAGCTGGAATGTCTGCTGAAGATCTTGCCATGACTATTCATGCTCATCCAACACTTGGAGAAATCACAATGGAAGCAGCGGAAGTTGCCTTAGGAAGCCCAATCCACATTATGAAATAATTCATAAATATATAGTCCTTTTCGTTATCTAACGGAAAGGACTTTTACTATTTTTACCGAATTGTATTTATACAAAGATAAAAGCAAAAAAATCCATGTCAACTTAAAAACAAAATATATCTCTCGCTTTTAGAACATATACTTAAGAACGAGCATTCTAAAAAGAAATGAATGTATTAAGAGTGGTGATAAATATGAGGGTCTATATTGTTGTGATACTGCAATTTATCATTTGGAGCGGATATACATTTATTGAATGGTTATCAAAGCATGACCAGCTAATTTATAAAGTCATTATGTTTTTTGTGTTCTTTTATTTAGCATTTTTAATAGGAAACCAGGTCACAAAATCAGTGCGTAAAACGCTTTTTATCACTACTCTAAGCCTTGTTATATATACTTCGATTCACTATACCATGGAATTGTTTATTCAATAAAAAAAGCCCCAAAAGGAGCTTTTTTTATTTACGCGGATAATAATACATGATTCTCTCATTAAAAAGGTGGAGTTCCCCTTGGAGCTTTTTCGCAAGGTATTTACAAAATTCATTCGCTTTACCCTTATCTCCATACGTAGATTGTTCGGGTAATGTCACTTGTATGTATGTTTGTTCTAGTTCTTGTCCTTCTTCATTTCGAATAGTTTCCTGGTCTACACCTAATAAAATGGCATAGTAGCGGTCATCGTTAGAGTGCAAATAGAACCATTTTCCGTCCGCTTCTGATGTTTCTTTAATTACATAGGGAAAAGCTGACTCTCCATATTGCCAACCTATTTGATTACCAGTTTTTGTAGTGTTATTTTTATACTCATGAAATAATTCTTTAACTTCTTCTATTGTTACTGTTTGTTTAGCAGATGAAGGCACTAGCTTAATATATGCATTAACAGCCATCATCATTCCCCCCTAATAGTCCATTATATATGCCTCTTTATTCTAGCATTTAATAAAATCTTATGACAACTATAGCTTTAAATAAAAGTAGAAGTTTTCTTGTTTCTTTAGGGAAAATGAATTATAATAATATTCTAAACATTCTTAGGAAAAAGGAGGAGCCATATGGAATTATTTGATAAGCTCTATGATGAACATGAAAATGCGAAGGTAAGGTTTATTGGATTTACAACGGAACATACCCGTTATGATTTCGGCATAATTTACACCAACATGTTTTTCGGCAAACCTCTAGTTGTCTGCATGCAGACTGGCCGTTCCACTCTCCTCGACCCAAAAGACATCGAAGATATTGATTACCTTCAAACCGTATTCCGTATCCCTGATCAACAGCAAGCAGCAGATTTAGCTGAGTTTTTCAGCGAAACACTACCAACCATCCCGTTTGAGACTCAGTACGAATAATTTATCAAGAGAAGGCCCAATAGGGTCTTTTTTTTTATTATTTTTTTAAATGTGACATACAATTTAGGCTTGATATTTCTAATGTGATATATTATTATTACATTAATGATATATAAATACTTCGTTTTGTGATTATTCAATAATGAAAAGGGGGTTGAACAAATGGGTACTTTAGTTTGTCAAACTTGTAACTCTACTATTGATTATTTTGAAGATGAAAAAGTAACGGTGCTTTATTCTAAATGCAATTGTTGCGAGGATCATCATACAGAGGAAGATTTATAATAACTAAACATAAATTAAAACAGGATTCCGATATCGGAATCCTGTATTTTTGTTGTTTTATTTTATTGCCTTGTATTCTTTAATGACAAGAATTGACTTAATTTCATCATCTTCTGGACCTTGTACAGGTAAACCTGCCTCAAGGTTTTTTCGAATGTAATGGAGGTTTTCCTTAGTAATAATCTCACCAGGAATAAAAATTGGGATACCGGGTGGGTATACCATAATAAATTCTGCAATAATTCTTCCTTCAGATTCTTCAAAAGGAATAACTTCTGTTTCAGAATAAAACGCATCTCTTGGTGTTAAGGCAAGGACAGGAATTTCAGGAAGAAGAACTTCAACAGGTTCAATTCTTTCGGTGCGATGTTTACACTCATCTGCCAAATCTTTTAAGGCATTAATTAACAAGTCGGCTTCCACTTCTGTGTCTCCAAGCGTGATGATACAAAGAATGTTATAAAGATCAGAAAGTTCCACTTCAATATTGTGTTTTTCTCTTAACCATTTTTCAACATCGTATCCAGTTAATCCTAGTTCTTTAACTGAAATGATAAGCTTGGTTGGATCATAATCAAAGGTAGCTTCTGACCCTAGAATTTCCTCACCGATACAATGCAGATTTTCAATCTCATTTATTCTTTTCCGCATGGATTGCGCTAAATTGATGGTTTTATCGATCAAATCCCTTCCTTTCGTAGCCAATTGCTTCCGAGCAACATCAAGTGATGCAAGTAATAAATACGAAGTGGAGGTAGTAGTAAGCATGCTTAGAATCGACTGAACATGTTTTGCGGAAACAAGTCCTTCTTTCACATTAAGAATCGAGCTTTGGGTCATCGATCCACCTAGTTTGTGGACACTAGTAGCCGCCATATCTGCACCGGCTTGCATAGCTGAAAGTGGAAGGTCATCATGGAAATGAATATGAACACCATGGGCTTCGTCAACAAGAACAGGAATATGATAGGAATGAGAAATTTCAACAATCTTTTTTAAATCTCCGGAGATTCCAAAATATGTTGGGTTGATTACTAAGACAGCTTTTGCGTCTGGATGTTGCTCTAGAGCCCTTCCTACTGCATCGGGTGTTATTCCGTGAGAAATTCCTAATTCCTTATCAATTTCAGGCTGGATAAATACAGGGATGGCACCGGAAAAGACAATAGCAGACATAATTGACTTATGAACATTTCTTGGAACGATAATTTTATCATCTGGACCACAAACAGCCATAATCATGGCAATGATTGCTCCGCTTGTCCCTTGTACTGAAAAAAATGTTCGATCAGCTCCGAAGGCTTCGGCTGCTAAATCCTGAGCCTGCTTAATGATTCCTTTTGGCTGATGAAGGTCATCTAGTGGACCAATATTAATTAGGTCAATAGACAGGGCGTTATCACCGATAAAGTTTCGAAACTCAGGGTCAATCCCAGCACCTTTTTTATGACCAGGAATATGAAATTGAATTGGGTTCTTTTTCGCATGTGCTAATAAACCGCTAAATAGCGGTGTTTGATTTTGAGACAATTTATAACCACACCTCTTTATAAAAAATACTCTAATTATGTCATCCAAAAACATAAAAACAAAGGAATTATAGCACTAATACCTTTCATTGCAAAGAAATAAATGTTTTTTCTTATTCGGTTTACGATAGTTTCCCATTTAGAAAGGAAAATTACCCTAAAGAGACGAAATAACAAATAGAAAGTTTTTAGGAGGGGTTAAAATGGAATGGAAAACACGTGTTACTGAATTATTAAATATACGATTTCCTATTGTTCAAGGGGGTCTAGCTTATTTAGCCTATTCTGAATTGGCCGCAGCGGTATCTAATGCCGGAGGTCTTGGTCAAATCACAGCTATGTCTTTAGGTGAACCTGAACAGCTTAGAGCCGAAATACGAAAGGTGAAGCAGTTGACGAAAAATCCCTTTGGGGTTAATTTTGCGATTGGACAGCATGGGAGGCCATTTGCTGATTTTCTTCAAGTGGCTATTGATGAAAAGGTCCCGGTTGTTTCAATGACAGGAGGGAATCCTGCCCCCATATTTGAACAATTAAAAGGCACGCCGATTAAAACGCTTGTCCTTGTAGCGGCAAGAAGACAGGCTGTCAAAGCAGAAGAACTCGGTGCAGATGCAGTTATGGTCGTCGGTCAAGAAGGGGGAGGCCACCTAGGACGAGATGATGTCGGCACGCTTGTTTTAGTTCCTCAAGTGGTAGATGCCGTTTCTATACCTGTTATTGCATCAGGTGGAATAGGAGATGGCAGAGGGCTCATGGCAGCCCTTAGCTTAGGTGCTGAAGGGATTGAAATGGGTACGAGATTTATTGCGACTAAGGAATGTGTTCATGCAAACGAGATATATAAGAAGACTTTAGTGGAAGGAAATGAATCTGGAACGGTTGTCATCAAGAGAACTCTAGGAACTCCCGCCAGGGCACTTGCTAACAGCTGGACAGAAAAAATTCTTGAGTTAGAAAAAAATAATGAAGGTTATGATCAGTTAAAAGATTTCATTAGTGGAATGGCTAACCAACGCTACATTTATGATGGTGTCCCTGATGAAGGCTTTGCATGGGCAGGACAAGTGATGGGATTAATTAAAGATGTCCCTTCGGTTCATGAGTTATTCGATCGAATGATGAAAGATGCTGAACAAATTCGTGCAAAGTGGGGAAATTAAATGTATGATTCATTTTAGTTAAAATAGTTAGTAGGTGAAAGAATGGAATACCAATATCCCATTGATTATCATTGGAGCACAGATGAAATTGTTGATGTAATTGCATTTTTTGAAACCATTGAGAAGGCGTATGAAAACGGAATTGAACGTGATGCGGTAATGAAGGCGTATCGTCGATTTAAAGAAATTGTCCCAAGCAAGGCGGAAGAAAAAACTATTTGTGGTGAATTTGAAGAAATGAGTGGTTATTCGTCCTATCGGACCATAAAAAAAGCAAAAGAGGCTTCATCTGGGGATAAAATTAAAATGAAATAAGAAGAAGCTCCCGAACTATTTGGTCTGGGAGCTTCTTCTTATTACTTTTTATTAAGAGAGATTTTATAGAGTGTGGCTACTTTATTAAAAACGTCCTCAATTTGTTGAATTAGCCCATCTGAACCTAATTGGATGACTTGTTCCCTGTTGATTGTATAGCCGCATAACAATTCTGCTTTCTTTACGTTTTGCAGCCGATCAAACAGCGAATGAAGATCATCCTTTGTTAGTTGACGGTGTTCAATTGTTTCTGGTTTTGTATGATCAATAGACCAAACAAAATCTTTTGGTGTATCTTTGAAAATTTTAGTGATTTTTTTTGAGAACCTTGCAGCAATCTTATCTTTTTGGGGTGCTTCATAAATAACGGCAAACCATATAAATAAATGGGTATTCCACAAGCCAATTTGAAAATGCGGAAGCATTTTATAACCTCGAGGACTATTTGAAAATGCGACCCAAGTATCCTTTGGTGGATTAATAGTGCGCCTTGCATGTTTGGCGACATGAACAAACATTTCATCATCTGTTAATACAGATATTGTAGGGGCAAAGTATTCTCCCAAATCTTCTAATTTTGGACGAATTGTTTCTTTAAGAGCTGCCATTCTAGCCTCTAAACCATCTATTAAAAAAACATCAAAATCCTCATTTGTAAATCCCTTAAAGCTCATAAACTAAACCTCCAACAAAACAATTGTACTTAATTGTAGCATACCACTTACCAGACGAGTAGTGAGATGCTTTCTAGGTTAAAGCACATATTTGTTGCAACATATCTCCCTGACTCATATTATACAGTAAAAAAATAATCTGAAAAAATAGTTAAATTTAGGAAGGGGAGGAGAAACGTGAAACAACTTATGAATACCTCACTTAAAAAAGCAGGCGAAAAGGAAAGAACTGCAGTTTTGCGATTGGAAATGGATTATGAATTAGCAACATTATTCGAAGCGATTGAGGAAAAGAACGAGAAAAAAATGACGGATTGCAAACAAAAATTAGAAAAAATCCGCCAAGAATTATTACGATTAAAAGCCCTTTGATAAATAAGACGGTTTTTTTATCCAAGGAGAAATAAATAAGAATGAAACGAAATAGAATATATCCTGAACTTATCTAAAACGAACTCCAGCAAAAAAGAGGGAGTTCGTTTATTATTGCCCTTTACTATAATTGGAACTTATAATACGCCAAAAAGTTGCTGTGTTACATCAATTTGATTAAGCTAAAGGTACATCATCTAATTTGTCCGGCATCATACTACATACATGAAAACAAATGAAGAAATAAGATATTTGGAGGGGAATTATGAACTGGGATCAAATTTATGCTCATGCAAAGGAATGGGTAAATGAGGCAGGGGTTAAAATCAGGTTATCTTTTAATGAAACATTAAATATTGAAACAAAAACGAACGCTAATGATCTTGTAACAAATATCGATAAAGAAATTGAGCAATTTTTTATTAGTAAAATTAGAGAAGTGTATCCAGATCATAAAATAATGGGCGAAGAGGGATTTGGTGATTCACTTGATAATCTTGAGGGAATTGTTTGGATGATTGATCCAATCGATGGGACGATGAATTTCGTCCATCAACAAAGAAATTTTGCTATTTCCCTTGGCGTGTATGAAAATGGTGTTGGAAAGATCGGACTCATATATGATGTCGTACATGACGAATTGTATCATGCTAAAAGAGGAAATGGGGCCTATTTAAATGAAAAGCCTCTAGATGTATTAAAGGAAACAACCGTTAAGGAATCCATCATCGCACTCAATGCCACATGGGTGATGGAAAATCATCGGATCGATCACAATTTAATGATTCCTCTTGTTAAAGCAGCAAGAGGAACAAGGTCTTATGGTTCTGCTGCGCTCGAAATGGTTTTTGTTGCAACAGGAAGAGTGGATGCCTATATTTCTATGCGTTTATCACCATGGGATATTGCTGCTGGAGCAGTAATAATTGAAGAACTAGGTGGTATAGTGACAAATTTATGGGGAGATAAGCTGAATTTCCTTTCGCAGGATTCATTATTAGCAGCTAAACCTGGCCTCCACCAATCAATCCTAAAGGATTACTTAAAAGAGGGAAAATGGTAAAAAAGAAGCCAATCAAGGCTTCTTTTTATAATTCACCGTTCTCGCGCATTTTTCTTTTTGTTTTAAAGCCCATTCCCATTATTACAATAATTGCAACGAAACAACCGATTGCTCCTATTAAGCTTTTTTCGCTTATTGCGATTCCAATCCCCATTATACTTACGGCTGCAAGGATGGCATACACAAGTAAAGGCCACTTCACGTTTTTCATTATTTTATACTCCTTTATCATTGAAATACAGCTAGTTAAAGGCCCACTGTTTAAAGTATATTTTTATTCTACAATAAAATGGTTAGGGGTTTCCACTTTATTTGTGGTATAATGTTTTAGTTATAAATGAGAAACTATAAATAGTTTTATTTTTAAAATATAGGTAGGAGTGGAATTGTTTGAAATTAAGAGATGATATACGTAATATTGCAATTATTGCCCACGTTGACCACGGTAAAACAACTTTGGTTGACCAATTGTTAAAACAGTCAGGTACATTTCGTACTAATGAACATGTAGAAGAACGTGCAATGGATTCCAATGATTTAGAAAGAGAACGCGGAATTACCATTTTGGCGAAAAACACAGCAATTCAATACAAAGATAAACGAATCAATATATTGGATACTCCGGGACACGCTGATTTTGGCGGAGAAGTTGAACGGATTATGAAAATGGTTGATGGTGTATTGTTAGTAGTTGATGCCTATGAAGGCTGTATGCCACAAACTCGTTTTGTTCTTAAAAAGGCATTAGAGCAGAAGTTAACTCCTATTGTTGTTGTCAATAAAATTGACCGTGACTTTGCACGACCTGCAGAGGTAATTGATGAAGTGATCGATTTGTTTATCGAACTTGAAGCAACTGAGGATCAACTTGAATTCCCAGTTATCTACGCTTCAGCGATTAATGGTACAGCAAGTACAAACCCTGAAAAGCAAGATGAAAATATGCAATCCTTATATGATGCGATTGTTGAATATATCCCTGCCCCTGTTGATAATCATGAAGAGCCGTTGCAATTCCAAGTTGCCCTTCTTGATTATAATGATTATGTTGGCAGAATTGGAATCGGTCGTGTTTTCCGCGGCACGATGAACGTGGGTCAACAAGTAGCACTGATGAAGTTAGACGGTTCAGTTAAGCAATTCCGCGTCACCAAGATTTTCGGTTTCTTTGGATTAAAGCGCCAAGAAATAGAAGAAGCCAAAGCCGGCGACTTAATTGCTGTTTCAGGAATGGAAGATATAAATGTGGGTGAGACAGTTTGTCCTGTTGAACATCAGGAAGCACTGCCAATTTTAAGAATCGATGAGCCAACATTACAAATGACTTTCGTCGTAAACAACAGTCCATTTGCCGGTAGAGAAGGGAAGTATTTAACTTCAAGAAAGATTGAAGAAAGACTTCGTTCTCAATTGCAAACTGACGTAAGTTTACGTGTTGATAACACTGATTCACCTGATGCTTGGATTGTTTCTGGCCGTGGTGAGCTTCATTTATCAATTCTTATTGAAAACATGCGCCGGGAAGGTTATGAACTTCAAGTTTCAAAACCGGAAGTTATTGTCAAAGTTATTGACGGTGTACGCTGTGAGCCAGTTGAAAGAGTTCAAATAGATGTCCCAGAAGAACATACTGGTTCAGTAATGGAATCTATTGGTGCCCGTAAAGGCGAAATGATTGACATGATTAACAATGGTTCAGGTCAAGTACGCTTAATCTTTAATGTACCTGCACGTGGATTAATTGGTTACACAACCGAGTTCTTAACAATGACTCGTGGTTATGGAATTATTAATCATACCTTTGACAGCTATCAGCCAATGTTACCAGGTCAAGTCGGCGGAAGACACCAAGGTGTTCTAGTGTCAATGGAATCAGGAAAAGCTTCGACTTATGGTATCATGCAAGTTGAAGACCGCGGAACCATTTTCGTTGAGCCTGGTACGGAAATTTACGAGGGTATGATCGTTGGCGAAAACACTCGTGAAAATGATATCACCGTAAATATTACAAAAATGAAACAAGCGACAAATGTTCGTTCAGCTAACAAAGATCAAACATCTGTAATTAAAAAACCGCGTATTATGACATTAGAAGAGTCATTAGAATATTTAAATGATGACGAATATTGTGAGGTTACTCCAGAATCGATTCGTCTTCGTAAAAAAATTCTTGATAAAAACGAACGTGAAAGAGCAGCTAAAAAGAAAAAATATGCTGAACAGAGTTAAGTAAAAGGAGTGCAAGAAGATGGAAGGATTCTCTCCTAGTCTTAGATTTTTCATTGAACTAACAGATGTAAAAACTGCTGTGTGGTTACAGTATTTATATATTGTAATTTTAGCGGCAATTGTATATAAGTTAGGCTTTGCAAAAAAATTGCCTCTTTTGAAAAACATCGTGATTTATATTTGCCTTTTAATTGGATGCTTTGTTATGCTGATTTTCTCTTATGCGTTGCCGATTGCGGAAGGACTTGCAGGTGCGGCGGTGTTATTGATCATCTATAAAATACGCTTACATCAAACGAAAAAGGATCAGGCTGAAGCGAAATAACGGGGGTTTAATTAAATGAAATCCGTACAGGATACACTATATAATTGGCTTACTATTAAGGTTGTATGCGACGCAAGGCCTGATGACACAGCAGCACGAGATACACTAAACCTTTTTGAAGAAATGATAGCTGATCTTCACCTCTCAGACATTGAGGTAACAAAAGATGATGTCATGTATTATGTTTCCTATCAGCAAGGAGAAGAAACTAAAAAAACTCGTTATCCTCAGGAATTAATTGAGGTTATGCTAAACCAAATCAATCAAGAGCCAGAAAAGTACGAGAATTACCCAATCGAAGATTAAAAAAAACCATCATGTTCATTCCACTTTGGAATGAGCATGATGGTTTTTTCTTGTCCAGCTCCTTGGCACGCTTTCGCTTTTCGTTTTACCAATCATCTTCTTCAGATTTCGCACGATATAATCGGAAATTGCCTGTTTCAAATCTGGCATTTGTTTTTTCAGTTATTCTTGTCTTACATTGTTTACACATATATGTATGGATGGGACGATTACGTAGACGCTTGGCCTCAAACGATTCATCTTCAATCGCTTCAATTTTATCGCAAATTACGCATTTAACTCTCATTAAGACACCTCTTTAACTATTTCTAATAACCAACTGTTGCCTCTAGTATATCATGGTAGAAAGTTTGAATGTAATCAATTGGTTTAATTTGATGAAAGCATGGGATAGTAGTAATATGAGAATATCTGTTTTTTAACAGGGTGAAGGAATAAGTAAAAGGGGATGTTTTAATGGCAAACCAAGTGGAACCAAAGCTAATCAAGCCTTTATATGATGAACTGCAAAAGGAACGATTCGTGACAGTGGCAACCGTAGATCATGAAACAGGGGGTCCAAATATTAGTTCTATTTCTTGGGTATTAGCAAAAGATGAAAGTACCATTTATTTTGCAGTGGATAATCGTTCCAGAATTCTTGAGAATTTAATTAATAACAATCAAGTCGTTATTAATATAATTGCTAATGAATCTACATACGCAATTCATGGGACAGCCCAAATAATAGAAGAGAGACTTAAAGATGTACCATTAAAGCTGGCTTTGATACAAGTAGCGATAACAGCAGTAAGGGATGTTATGTTTTATGGATCTAAAATAGTCTCTGAAGTTAAATATGATAAAACATATGATAAAAACGCTGCCCAAAAGTTAGACAATCAAGTTATGGAAGCAATAAGAAAAGCTTAGGAATCCCTAAGCTTTTCTTATTGTTACTTATAATCATTAGATTGGTCTTCTTGTTCTTTTTCTAGTTTCTTTTTGTCGTTAGAATTTAGCTTTTTATCTGGTTTTTCAGTGGCATTCTTAGGGCTTGGAGTTATTAAATCTCCAGGTATCTCAGGCATTAATCGACCAGCTACATCTGCTAGTTCCTCCATAATGCCCTGAATAGGCCTACCTTTATTTATATCTACTTGTATTTCTTTTAAACGTTGTGTGGTATCAGCATCAGCAACCACCACTGCTTTTGCTCCGTAAGGATCCTTTTTCAAGCTTTCTGCTACAGAATATTTTATGGATCCAACTTGGGAACGATCAATTTTCGCATTTACATCAATTCCGACAATCGCGTATCTTCCTAATACCACTGCAGTTGCATCGTTAACATTTGGGATACTTGTCGCCAGCTTAACTAAACGTTTGGAGATTTCCTGCCCCGTTTTTTGGTCAACACTTTCAATGTAACTGTTTTTTACCTTAACATATGATGCGTTCTCATTGTTTGTTAGTTCCTTTTTTGTACTGCAGCCGGCTAGGATCAGACATAACGCAGTAATAATTAAGGTTTTCTTCATTTATTATCCACCTCCGCATTGCTTATAAAAAATTTGAAATTAAGCCTATTCATTCGATTAATTGATTGTTCTCACTAACATTTATTGTGCGGAACTCCTTCTATCTTTATTCCAATAAACATATATTTTACCAAAGTCCAATCTAGCAAAAGGGTTGTTCTGCAATTTAACAAATCTAACAACAAGTAAAGCAGGAGGCGTTGCTTTGAGCAAAATATACGTGTTAGATACAAATGTCTTATTACAAGACCCGTATTCCCTCTTCTCCTTTGAAGATAATGAAGTTGTTATTCCTGCAGTGGTTCTTGAAGAAGTGGACTCAAAGAAAAGGTACATGGATGAAGTCGGGAGAAATGCAAGGCATGTATCAAGGTTGATTGATGGACTTAGGGCATCAGGAAAGCTTCATGAAAAAATCCCGCTTGAGAGCGGGGGGACAATTAGAATTGAATTAAATCACCGTAGCTTTCATGAATTACAGGATATTTTTATTGAAAAAACAAATGATAATCGCATTCTTGCAGTGGCAAAGAATTTATACTTAGAGGAACAAACCAAGGAAAATGGGAAGCCGGTTATTCTAGTAAGTAAGGATACTCTCGTCAGGGTAAAAGCGGATGCCATTGGTTTAGATGCCGAAGATTTTTTAAGTGACCGTGTTGTAGACATAGATCATATATACACTGGTTTCTTTGAAGTATTGCTACCAATTGAATTATTAGGACGCTTTTATGAGAAAGGGGAGTTAAATCTCTCTGAACTGGCAAACCACCCATTTTATCCAAATCAATTTCTCGTTATGAAGGACGCCCTTGGCAGTTCAGCATCAGCCATTGGGATGGTCGACAAAACGAGTACGAAGGTAAAGAAATTAGCACTGAATCAAGACCATGTTTGGGGGATTCACTCAAGGAATGTGCAGCAGACTATGGCAATCGAATTATTACTTCGTAAGGATATTCATTTAGTCACATTAACGGGGAAGGCTGGTACAGGAAAAACTCTGCTAGCACTTGCTGCGGGATTAATGCAAACGGAAGATTTCAGGGAATATAAAAAACTATTAGTGGCTAGGCCAATTGTACCGGTTGGAAAAGACTTAGGGTTTTTACCGGGAGAAAAACAAGAGAAATTAAGACCATGGATGCAGCCAATCTTTGATAATCTAGAATATCTTTTCAATACCAAAAAGCCTGGTGAACTTGATGCCATCTTAGCGGGAATGGGTTCGATTGAAGTAGAGGCGTTAACGTATATTCGCGGCAGAAGTTTACCGAAGCAGTTTATCATCATTGATGAAGCACAAAACTTAACGAAGCATGAAGTAAAGACCATCCTTACCCGTGTCGGAGAAGGCAGTAAAATTGTTTTAATGGGTGACCCTGAACAAATTGATCATCCATATCTTGATGCCTATAACAACGGATTAACCTATGTTGTCGAAAAGTTCAAGGACCAAGTAATTTCCGGTCATGTTAAATTATTAAAAGGGGAAAGGTCGGGATTGGCACTTTTGGCAGCTGATTTGCTTTAAATACCCCAAAAAAGTAAAGCGGGCGCCCAAGGCACCCGTCTTATTTTATGATAAAGCTCTTTACATTTTTAATCGGACTTTGTTGATTTGAACCATCGCCTAAATAGACATGAACGGGACCATCTAACGTAAGTGGTTTACCTTTATTGGAGAAACCCAATATAAAATCATAGGCGCTTTCAAGTGGATACTCGTATTCACCCTCTGTACTCTGAATTACAAAAGTGTGAGCATCACTAGCAGGCTCCGAATTTAATAAAAAAGGTTTCAATGGAATACCAAATGTACCAGTTAACACCTTTTCCTTTTCAAATTTCTTTTCTGATTTCAATGTGGGAGGATAAATTGCCCCCTCCATAATTTCACGGTCCCAATGCTTAGAAACAGCTTTAGTATATTCATCTAATGAATTGGTACTCTCTAATTTTGTTGAAAAAAAGGTCGTTAAATCAACTCGTCGGTCGTCGAAAATCCACACACCTGGATCAAGCGTGATCGAATATTTCACTTTTCCAGATATGATAATGATATTTTCCATTTTTCATTCCCCCTAAACCTTTGCATAATTAGTATAACTTTTTTTGGGCAAAATGTCATAACAGTAAAAGCAGGTTCCTTAAGAAGATACAATCTTTCTGAATAGCTGCCGTTTTAAACAAACTCCTTTGTGCAATCCACTTCATAGTTCTTGCAATTTTCCTTTGTAAACGGTAAAATTTATAGATAAGTTGAATTATCGCTCTGAAATGGGGGGATCAATGTTGGCGTCTGAAATGATCGTGAATCACCAGGAAAAAGCATATGCCTTACTACAGGCTGACGCTGAAAAAATATTAAAGCTAATCAAAGTGCAAATGGACAATCTCACGATGCCTCAATGCCCTCTTTATGAAGAGGTATTGGATACACAAATGTTTGGTTTATCAAGAGAAATAGATTTTGCTGTTCGGTTAGGCTTAATAGATAGTAAAGACGGTAAGGCAATTCTAGATACATTAGAAAGAGAATTATCAGCGCTTCACGATTCATCGTTAAGGAAATAGTAGCAAAGAACTCAAACAATCCATGTTAATTGTTTGGGTTTTTTATTATTTCAAGAAAACAAAAACGGGCTCAATTTATTTTCTTATTTCAGAATATTCTTTATTAAATTGTTGTAACAAATTAACTTTTCCTCAAGTAAAATTGTTTATTATCTATTATAATAGAGTGATATAAATCAATATTGAAAATGAGGACTTTTTAAATGCTGAAAAAAATATTGAAATCATATGATTATTCATTAATTATTGCCACCATCCTTTTGTGTTTATTTGGACTTGTTATGATCTATAGCTCAAGCATGGCTTCCGCAGTTCAAAGGTATGGTTATTCACCAGATTATTTTTACCAAAAACAAAAAGTATGGCTGATGATTTTTACTGTGATCTTCCTTATCGCAGCAATTATTCCATATAAGATCATGATGTTCAAAAAAGTTCTGGTATTGATTGTGCTATCATCTATTTTATCTCTATTAGGATTATTTGTATTTGGGGTAGAAAAAAATAATGCGCAAAGCTGGTACTCCATTGGCACTTTCTTATTTCAACCATCGGAGTTTGTCAAGCTTGCAGCCATCATTTATTTAGCAGCCGTTTATGCGAAAAAGCAAGCCTATATCAATCAATTCAACAAAGGTGTCCTCCCGCCTTTAGTATATCTTTTTTTCATATGTGCACTTATCATTTTTCAACCTGACTTCGGTACAGCATCTATTATCATAGCCATAGCTTGTATGATTGTTTTATGCTCTGGGATGAATTTTAAAAGTATCGGTAAATTACTTATTTTGGCGCTTATTGTCCTTCTGCCGCTTATTTTAGTTTCCTGGGGAAAGTTTTTTTCTGACGAACAACTAAGTCGTTTTGCTGTATTAGATAATCCATTTACTGAAAAATATGTAAATAATGAAGGTTTTCACTTGGCAAACTCCTATATCGCCATCGGTTCTGGCGGAATAAATGGGTTGGGTCTCGGGAAAAGTATTCAAAAGCTTGGTTATCTGCCGGAATCACATACGGATTTCATTATGGCCGTAATTGCGGAAGAATTAGGGATTTGGGGTGTAGGATTCGTTATTATTCTCCTTTTTTATATTGTATTAAGGGGAATTTACATTGGCTTACAATGTAAGGACCCTTTTGGTAGTCTGCTTGCTATTGGTATTTCGAGCATGATTGGGATTCAATCCTTCATCAATCTAGCAGGAGTTTCTGGGCTAATTCCACTGACTGGTGTACCGCTGCCATTTGTTAGTTACGGAGGATCATCACTCTTGATGCTTGCGGGAGCGACAGGAATACTTGTAAATGTTTCTATGTTCACTAAATATGAAAAAAAATATAAAAATAAACAGGATCAAGTCAATAATAGGAATCAATCAAAAGATGGCAAGGTTTTCTATATTTAATCAAAACGCGAAGGACAATATTTGCTTCTTCGCGTTTTTAAAAATACATAGAATATGAGGTGCTTTAAATGACAAGACAGATAAATAAAGTGTTGGTTGCCAATAGGGGAGAAATAGCGATAAGGGTTTTTCGCGCGTGTACTGAACTGAATATTCGAACAGTTGCCATTTATTCGAAAGAGGATTCTGGGGCCTATCATCGTTATAAGGCGGATGAGGCTTATTTGGTTGGGGAAGGAAAAAAACCAATTGATGCCTATTTAGACATTGATGGCATCATTGCTATAGCCAAAAAAAGCGGTGCAAATGCCATACATCCAGGTTATGGGTTTATGTCAGAAAATATTCATTTTGCCAAGCGTTGTGAAGAAGAAGGGATTATTTTTATCGGTCCGTCCATTACACAACTTGATATGTTTGGAGATAAGGTAAAAGCAAGGCATCAAGCAGAGCTAGCTGGAATACCAGTGATTCCTGGTAGTCCTGGTCCCGTAACAGAGGTCAGTGATGTTGAAGACTTTGTGGAAGTACACAAGTTACCCATAATCATAAAGGCCTCTCTTGGCGGAGGCGGGCGCGGGATGAGAATTGTTAAACGCATAGAGGAAATCCGTGAATCATTTGAACGAGCAAAGTCGGAAGCGAAAGCCGCTTTTGGGAATGATGAAGTTTATCTTGAAAAATTAATTGAAAGTCCTAAACATATCGAAGTGCAAATCATTGGTGATCGGCATGGGAATATTGTTCATCTTTTTGACCGTGATTGTTCTGTTCAAAGACGCCATCAAAAGGTAGTGGAGGTTGCTCCAAGTGTGTCTATTTCTGATGAGTTGCGAGAAAGGATTTGTGCGGCGGCCGTAAAATTGATGAAAAATGTTGATTACCTAAATGCAGGTACGGTAGAGTTTCTGGTTTCAGGAAATGACTTTTATTTTATAGAAGTAAATCCACGTGTACAAGTGGAACATACTGTAACAGAGATGATAACAGGAGTCGACATCGTGCAGACGCAAATTTTGGTATCAGAAGGGCACGAATTACATGGTCCAATAATTGGTATACCACCGCAAGAAAAAATTCAAATGAATGGATTTGCTATACAGTCAAGGGTAACAACAGAAGACCCGCTTAATAATTTTATGCCTGATACCGGTAAAATTATGGCCTATCGCTCAGGGGGCGGCTTTGGGGTGCGTCTTGATGCTGGAAATGGCTTTCAAGGAGCTGTTATTACACCGTATTATGACTCTTTATTAGTAAAGCTTTCTACATGGGCGTTAACCTTTGAACAAGCTGCATCAAAAATGGTTCGAAATTTACAGGAATTCAGGATTAGAGGGATCAAAACAAATATCCCGTTCTTAGAGAATGTTGTGAAGCATGAGAAGTTTAGGAATGGCGAATATGATACTTCATTCATTGATACAACACCGGAACTGTTCATTTTCCCATTCCGAAAGGACCGCGGAACTAAAATGCTGTCATACATCGGCACGGTCACTGTTAACGGGTTTCCAGGTATTGAAAAGAAGAAAAGACCAGTATTTCCGAAGCCAAGAATTCCTAATTTACCCTATGATTTACCGTATCAAGAGGGGACGAAGCAAATTCTTGACAAGTATGGTGCCAATGGACTTGTGGAATGGGTCAAGAATCAAAAGCAGGTCTTATTAACGGATACAACATTTCGGGATGCTCATCAGTCACTATTAGCAACCCGTATGCGGACGACTGATATTCTTCATATAGCTGAGCCCTCTGCAAAACTTTTACCTGATTTATTCTCTTTTGAAATGTGGGGCGGAGCAACTTTTGATGTTGCCTACAGGTTCTTAAAAGAAGATCCTTGGGACAGATTGGTAACTCTACGCAGGAAAATTCCAAATGTACTGTTCCAAATGTTAATACGTGGGGCAAATGCGGTGGGATATAAAAATTATCCTGATAATTTGATTCGTGAATTTGTTGACCAATCTGCTTCAGCTGGAATTGATGTTTTTCGAATTTTCGACAGCTTAAACTGGGTAAAAGGTATGGAAGTTGCAATTGATGCGGTGCGTCAAAGCGGTAAAATTGCCGAGGCTTCGATATGTTATACAGGGGACATTTTAGATGAGACAAGGACGAAATACAACCTTCACTATTATAAAAGCTTGGCCAAAGAGCTGGAACAACAAGGTGCCCACATCCTTGGAATTAAGGATATGGCAGGCTTATTGAAGCCTGAAGCAGCGTACAGACTGGTTTCTGAGTTAAAGGAAACCGTCGATATTCCTATACATCTCCATACGCATGACACAAGTGGAAATGGTCTCTATACCTATGCTCGTGCAATTGATGGTGGAGTGGATATTGTTGATACAGCATTGGGTACAATGGCAGCCTTAACTTCTCAGCCTAGTGCTAATTCGTTATTTTATGCACTTGAAGGGAATCCTCGGAAACCAAAAGTAAATATCCAAGCACTAGAAAAATTGTCGTATTATTGGGAGGATGTCCGTAAGTATTATCAGGATTTTGAAAGCGGAATGATTTCCCCCCATACTGAAGTATATCAACATGAAATGCCGGGTGGGCAATATAGCAATCTCCAGCAACAGGCAAGAGCAGTAAGCCTTGGTGAGCGTTGGGATGAAGTTAAAGAAATGTATTCACGAGTTAATAATATGTTCGGTGATATTGTAAAAGTGACGCCTTCATCAAAGGTCGTAGGTGATATGGCTCTATTTATGGTTCAAAATGATTTAAGTGAGGAAGATGTGCTTTTAAAGGGACATATGTTAGATTTCCCTGATTCTGTCGTTGAATTATTTGAAGGATTTCTTGGCAGGCCATATGGAGGTTTTCCAGCGGAACTTCAAAAAATTATTTTAAAAGGTAAAAAACCACTCGAAGTTCGTCCAGGTGAATTGCTTGAACCGGTTGATTTTGAAAAATTGAAGGAAAAATTGTATAAAGAACTTGGCAGACAGGTTACGGCTTTTGAGATCATTTCGTATGCTTTATATCCAAAGGTATTTATGGAGTACATTAAAACGGATGAACAGTATGGGAATATATCAGTACTAGACACTCCTACGTTCCTTTATGGAATGCGATTGGGTGAAGAAATAGAGGTAGAAATAGAAACGGGAAAAACATTAATTGTTAAACTTGTCTCTATGGGTCATCCTCAAGCCGATGGCACGAGGGTCGTTTATTTTGAGTTAAATGGTCAACCGCGTGAAGTCTTCATTAAAGATGAGAATATAAAATCTACGGTGGTATCTAAGCTGAAGGCGGACCCAAAAAACGAAAATCACCTGGCTGCCTCGATGCCGGGAACTGTGGTCAAAGTTGTCGTTGAAAAAGGGGAAAAGGTTGAACGTGGCGATCATTTAATGATTACCGAAGCGATGAAAATGGAAACTACCGTTCAAGCACCTTTTTCAGGCGTTGTAAAGGATATCTATGTCACAAGTGGTGAGGCAATATTAACCGGTGATCTTTTAATTGAATTAACAAAATCATAATAAAAAAAATTGCCAGGGAGTGGGTATCCCTGGCAACTTTTTTATAGATTATTTTTTTTAGATCTAGAATATAACAAAAGGAAATAACTTAGGACGCCAAATAAACAAGTAATAAAAAAGGCGTGCAGAAGGGCGATATACAGATTTAGGCTGCTAAAAATAATCAAAGCTCCTGCAATCACTTGTAATGAAACTAGGATGAATGAAATAATCCAGCCCCAATAAAGAACTTTTTGGTTTTTGTAATGGCGAACAGTCAAATAAAGAATATAAGTAATCCAGATAAAGATTAATCCAGCAGCGGCTCTGTGTCCCATTTGCACCCATTCATACATATTGGAAGGCAAGGAAGGAGCGTCATTTAAACATAGCGGCCAGTCTCGACAAACCAGACTTGACTTAGTGTGACGTACGAGTGCGCCAGTATAAATGACAAGATAACTATAAATGGAAACACCGACAATATGAAACCCCATTCTCTTATCGATATATAGTTTTTCTGCATCAAATCTCTTATCAATTTCAAATATTAGAAGTGTTAACAATAACACAGCAGAAAAGGATATAAGTGAAATACCAAAATGTAATGCGAGTACAAAACCAGATTGTCCCCATTTTACTGCAGCAGCCCCAATTAATGCTTGTAAAAGCAAAAAGAAAAAGGAAAGGAAGGAAAGAAATTTCGTTTCTCTAATATGTCCTACCGCCTTCCATGACCAAACAGAAAGAACGAGAACCATCATTCCTACTACTCCAGAAACAAGTCTGTGGGCAAGTTCAATAACTAATTCTGGAGTAATTTCCAACGGAAGAAATTTACCGTTACAAAGCGGCCAAGATCTCCCGCATCCCATTCCAGAACCAGTCTTTGTGACTAGTGCTCCGCCAATTAAGATAAATATCATTCCGATGGTAGTAGCAACAGCCAACCATTTCAAAGATCGTCGCAAAAAATTCACCTCTTAAAAAAGTTCAATAATTTGTCATTGGATAAACCTGACAGTATAATAGATTGGAAAGTAATTCGATAATTAAATTCCCTATTAATCATAACGAATAAAGTCGAAAAAGAACAGAAATTAAGTATAGATTTTAAGTTAACTTAAATCAATAAAAACAGATGCGGAATAATAAAAAGTTTACACTATTATTATAGTGAAAACCGTAGAAACTTAGCTGAAGGCTTGTTAGAAATATATTAGTGGTAGTTTAATTAGAATTATTCCTTTTTAGGTGTAAGAAGAATTAATTTTAAACTCTTCATGCAGACACTAGGATTTTTTATAAATTCAGGGGATAATTTGTATAAATGGAACTATAAATCCATAAAAAACCTAAGATAGTAACGATAAAATGAACTTTGTCACAATTTAGTCTAAAATTATTCAAAAAAAGTTCACAAAATATCTAAAAGTGTGATTTAATATACAGAGAAAGTGTTTTAATTATCACTATCTTTTTAAGTTGATTGTCGAAAAAAATTAATATAACTTTTCTATCATCGTTCCTTTTTTTTACAAATGAGGGCATATATAAATTAAGTATCACTTATCACTTACTTAAATGATGAATATTTGTTATTTAGGTTTAGGAGGAGAAACCAGATGTCGAACTCTAAGGCCTTCGGAGAAGCTGCTATTGATAATGGCGCTGCGAGCTTGCAAGCCAATATAAAAACCTCTGCATGGAAAGACTTTATGGCTCTTATCAAAATTGGAATTGTAAATTCTAACCTTATTACTACCTTTACGGGGTTATGGCTTGCGCTTCACTTTTCAGGACAAAGCTTTCTAAACAATTTAGATATCGTGTTTTTTACAGTAGCTGGATCTTCACTGATTATTGCAGGCTCATGTGCAATCAATAATTATGTTGATCGTGACATTGACCATTTAATGGAAAGAACAAAAGAAAGACCTACAGTAACCGGGAAAGTAGTTCCGATAAAAGTTCTCGTATTAGGTATTTTACTTATTGGACTGGGAACACTGTCTTTATTCTTTACTACGATGACTGCAACAGTAATTGGACTGCTTGGAGTTTTTAGCTATGTTTTCCTGTACACATTATGGTCAAAGCGGCAATTGGTGTCCAACACTATTATTGGGAGCATATCAGGAGCAGTACCACCACTAATCGGATGGGCAGCAGTAGATGCTAATCTCGATATCATGGCATGGTCATTGTTTGTGCTAATGTTTGTTTGGCAGCCTCCGCATTTTTATGCGCTAGCGATGAGACGGGTTAAAGAATATAAAGCAGCTGGAATCCCAATGTTACCTGTAGTGAAGGGTTTTAAAACTACAAAAATTCACATCATCCTTTGGGTTGCTGCACTTCAGCCCATCCCATTTTTTCTTACCAAATTAGGAATCCCATTTCTAATACTTGCTATCGTACTAAATATCGGGTGGCTTGCATTAGGGATTTATGGATATAGAATCAAAGATGACATAAAGTGGGCAAAACTAATGTTTGTTTACTCTTTGCAATATTTAACTATTATTTTTGTAGCAATGGTTATAGTTACATTAATTTAGTTTTGCAGATGATTGTTTCTTGTTTAAAGGGAAGCAATTGTACTACATAATTCTTTGATCAACATAATGCTTTAAATAATTTTATTAGTGAAAGAGGGGTTTGATTAAGCTATGAAAAGGCTAGCAAAGTGGCGTTTAATATCGTTATTTACGATTTTAGCGCTTGTTCTCTCCGGATGTGGCGAACCGTACCTTTCCACGTTAAAGCCTGCCGGTGAAGTTGCGAAAACGCAATATGATTTAATGAAGTTAAGTACTTTAATCATGGTTGGGGTTATTATTATTGTTGCGATCATTTTCGTTTTGATCTTGGTCCGTTTTAGAAGAAGGGATGACAGAATACCAAAACAAGTAGAAGGAAGTCACAAATTAGAAATTATTTGGACTGTTGTGCCGATTCTTTTACTTTTAATTCTTGCTGTTCCGACTGTGGCCGCAACATTTAAACTTGCAGATGTATCTCCAATGGATAAGAAAAATACAAAGGCACTTGTAATTAATGTTCGGTCACACTTATATTGGTGGGACTTTGAATATCCAGGCAAGAAGATTGTTACAAGCCAGGAACTTGTTGTTCCTACAAATGAAAAGGTATATTTTAACTTGAAGTCATCTGATGTGAAACACTCATTTTGGATTCCAGCAGTAGGTGGAAAGTTAGATACAAATACGGAGAATATTAATAAATTCTGGCTAGAGTTTGACGATAAAAAAGCAAACGAAGCAGGAAATCTTTTCTATGGAAAATGTGCAGAACTTTGTGGTCCATCCCATGCTTTAATGGATTTTAAAGTAAAAGCTATTAGCCGGGACAAATTTGACGCTTGGGTAACTTCGATGCAGAATGTTAAAGAACCACAAAAAGCCCAGACAGCTTCTGCGGCACAAGGACAAGAACTATTTAATAAAAGCTGTATTGGCTGTCATGCTGTAACACCATCAAACAAAATGCCTGAAACAGCACGTTTAGCACCAAACTTATCAAACTTTGGTGAACGATCTCGTGTAGCCGGTGTTTTGGATCATAATAAAGAAGAGTTAAAAAATTGGATTCGTAATCCAGAAACATACAAACCAGGTAACATGATGACAGGAAAATACCCGGAAATGTCTGAAAAACAGCTAGATGCTTTAGCAGACTATTTAATGGGCTTAAAGGCCCAGCAATAAATGGGGAATTGGTTGAAAGGGAGGTAAAATTGTGAGTACCTATGCTCAAAAAAAGGGATTTGGCGCAACTTTATGGGACTTTTTAACAACTGTTGACCATAAAAAAATTGCCATCCTATATCTCATTGCAGGTGGATTTTTCTTCTTAGTGGGCGGACTTGAAGCAGTATTTATCCGTATCCAACTTGCAGTGCCTAATAATGATTTTGTGAGTGCCGGATTATTTAATGAAATTATAACAATGCACGGAACAACAATGATTTTCTTAGCTGCGATGCCGCTGGTTTTCGCTTTTATGAATGCAGTAATGCCATTACAGATTGGAGCACGCGATGTAGCGTTTCCATTTGTTAATGCATTAGGATTTTGGTTGTTCTTTTTTGGAGGAATATTCCTAAACCTCTCTTGGTTCTTAGGAGGAGCACCTGATGCAGGATGGACATCTTACGCGTCACTTGCACTTCATTCACAAGGACATGGTGTAGACTTTTATATCTTAGGTTTACAGATATCTGGTATTGGAACCTTGATTGGTGGTATTAACTTCCTAGTCACTATCATTAACATGCGTGCACCAGGTATGACCTATATGAGGATGCCGTTGTTTACTTGGACAACTTTTGTCACTTCAGCACTCATTTTGTTTGCATTTCCTCCATTAACAGTTGGTTTAGTTTTAATGATGTTTGACCGTTTGTTTGGAGCGAATTTCTTTGATGCTACTATGGGTGGAAATACAATTATTTGGGAACATCTTTTCTGGATTTTCGGTCACCCAGAAGTATATATTTTAATACTTCCAGCTTTCGGGATTTTCTCAGAGATTTTTCCAATTTTCTCAAGAAAGCGTTTATTTGGATACTCTTCCATGGTATTTGCAACTGTATTAATCGGTTTCTTAGGCTTCATGGTATGGGCTCACCATATGTTTACAACAGGTTTAGGTCCTGTTGCAAATGCCATTTTCGCAGTTGCTACAATGGCGATTGGTGTACCGACCGGAATTAAAATTTTTAACTGGCTTTTAACAATGTGGGGAGGAAGTGTAAAATTTACCACTCCTATGCATTGGGCAATGGCGTTTATTCCATCATTTCTTGCTGGTGGGGTAACAGGGGTAATGCTTGCCTCCGCAGCAGCCGACTATCAATATCATGATACTTATTTCGTTGTTGCCCACTTCCATTACGTAATTGTGGGTGGTGTGGTATTTGCAGTCTTTGCAGGTACACATCTATATTGGCCAAAAATGTTTGGTACCATGTTAAATGAAACACTTGGAAAAATTACTTTCTGGTTGTTCTTTATCGGGTTCCATTTAACATTCTTTATCCAACATTTCTTAGGTTTATGGGGAATGCCGCGACGCGTTTTCACATACCTTCCTGGTCAAGGATTTGAAACTGCTAACATGGTTAGTTCTATAGGTGCTGCGTTTATGGGATTAGGTGTTATCGTAATGTTATTTAACATCATTATAACTTCTGTGAAAAATGTTAAAGTTGGTAATGATCCATGGGGAGACGGAAGAACACTTGAATGGGCAATCCCTTCTCCACCACCGTTTTATAACTTTAAGCAGCTTCCACTTGTACGTGGTTTAGATGCTTACTGGTTAGAAAAAATGGATGGTAAAAAAGGAATGACTCCGGCAGAGCCACTTGGTGATATTCATATGCCAAATTCGTCGTTTTTACCGTTTATGATGGCTCTAGGATTATTCATTGCGGCATTTGGTGCAATGTACCATGTAAATGATAAGGCTTGGGCATTACCAGTAATGATCATCGGATTATTAGTAACTTTTGGATCTATGTTCTTACGTTCGGTGAAAGACGATCATGGATTTCATATTCACAAAGAAGACTTAATTGATGAGGATGATAAGGGGGTTAAGGCATAATGCACGCTGATGAAAAATTTACTTATGAAACATGGCCTGCTGCGCCGGAAAAATCAACCCTTGAATCCAAAAATAAATTCTTAGGTTTTTGGTTCTTCTTAGGGGGGGAGACAGTTCTTTTTGCCTCTCTCTTTGCCACTTACCTTGCATTGAAGGATAAAGTTCCTGATTCAAGTCATCATTTAGCAAAGGATTTATTTGAATTACCGTTAACATTTGTCGCGACAATGCTCCTTTTAACGAGTTCATTAACAAGTGTTTACGCAATGTACCACATGAAGAACTTTGCCTTCAAAAAAATGATGGTCTGGCTCGGTCTTACTGCGCTATTAGGTGCAGGTTTCTTAGGACTTGAGGTTTACGAGTTTTCCCATTATGTTCATGAAGGACATACATTTACAAGCAGTGCTTTCGGTTCTGCCTTCTACGCACTAGTTGGTTTTCATGGAGGCCACGTTGCATTTGGTTTACTTTGGTGTTTAACATTAATGTTTAGAAATTCCAAACGAGGCTTAGACCTTTACAACGCTCCAAAATTCTATGTATTTAGTTTATACTGGCATTTTATCGATGTTGTTTGGGTATTTATCTTTACAGTAGTATATTTAATGGGAATGGTGGGATAAACTGATGGCTAATCAACAATTAAATTCAGGTAACCCAAGAGTAGACATTGAATATCGTCGCAAGAAAAATGCAGAAGAGATGAGATATCAATTGGTTTCTTTTGCCTTGATGATTTTCTTAACTCTCATTGCTTTTGCGGCTGTTGCAATTAAAGGATTTAGTGCGTGGTTTACAGTTCCATTTATTATCCTTTTAGCTGTCGTTCAAGTTATTTTCCAACTATATTATTTCATGCATATGAGCCATAAAGGACATGAAGCACCATCGCTCTTTTTATACTCTGGTGTGATGGTTGGAGCAATAACTATTCTTACGTTTTCAACTATTATTTGGTGGTAATATGTTCAAAAAAGAAAATCGGCT
Organism: Bacillus sp. ISL-75; assembly: GCF_018613095.1. Taxonomy (NCBI): domain Bacteria; kingdom Bacillati; phylum Bacillota; class Bacilli; order Caryophanales; family Bacillaceae; genus Bacillus; species Bacillus sp. ISL-75. Next base: position 279,644 of record NZ_JAGGQX010000009.1, on the reverse strand, counting down.
TATGGCCGATTTTCTTTTTTAGACCTATCTAAGGGTTGTTTCCATTTTCTTTGCGTATCGTTTTGGCCAAGGGTATAATATAGTCAATAATACTTTTAAATAATAATGAGGTGATTTGGGTGCTTACATTAGATATATTCGGTTTTAAAGCACTTTGGAGCCCGTATTTTTTACTAATCTTGATAGTCATAACTGTAGGGTATTTTGTCCTTACAACAAAATGCAGAAGCTTTTTTCCAGATGGTGAGCCATTAACGAAAACACAAGGAGCTTTGTTTTTATTATCAATGATCCTGCTTTATGCCATTAAAGGATCTCCTGTTGATTTATTAGCACACCTTATGTTTTGGGTCCATATGATTCAAATGGCTGCTTTAGTTTTAGTCGTACCGCCTCTATTTATCATGGCTGTACCTGACTGGTTTTGGAGAAAAATTTTCAGTGTTTCCGTTATTGATTCGCTTTTTAAGCTTTTCTCAAAACCACTTATTGCTTTAATTGCATTTAACGGCTTTTTTTCTTTTTATCATGTACCCATCATTTTTGATCACATCATGCAAAATGCTTGGCTGCATGCTGGCTATTCAATCTTATTGTTTGCCGTCGCAATCTTTATGTGGTGGCCATTGCTTAATCAGATGCCTGAACATCAGACATTAAATGGACTTAAGAAGGTTGGTTATATTTTTGCGGATGGGATTCTGTTAACACCAGCTTGTGCCTTAATTATTTTTGCAGATACACCTATGTATGCAACCTATTCTGATCCCCATGTTTGGGGACAAGTGATGAGCCTATGTGTTGGATCAGCTAACTTCGATAGCTTAAATTTGAGTGGTCCACAACTTTTTAGTTCGATGTCATTACTACATGATCAGCAGCTTGGTGGAGTTTTGATGAAAATTATTCAAGAAATTATATATGGTGTCATTCTTGGTCATGTTTTCTTCGAATGGTACCGTAAAGATCAATCAGACTCCGAAAAAGAAATGAAGCAACCATTAAATCCGTTGCTCATTAAATAATCTCCCATACTCCTGGGAGATTTTTTTACTGATAAGCCTTAATTTCTTGGGTATCGTTTGAAAAGTAAGGATCGTTGAACTACTATTATTGTAGAATAAAAGAAAAGAGAGGACGCCTAAATGAATTCCTTACCGATTTTACCTACTATTAGTACCTCATTTATTGTTTTAAGTGCTATAACTGTTGCTATTGGATGGTGGCAAATTAAGCAAAGACATATTGAGGCCCACAAAAAGACAATGTTTTTGGCTGCTATTTTTGCGGTAATCTTTTTTATTATCTATGCTACTAGAACCCTCTTTATTGGAAATACTTCGTTTGGAGGGCCAGATAGTATTAAAATTTATTATACAATATTTTTAATCTTCCATATTACACTTGCGACGACTGGTGCTGGATTCGGCATTGTCTCGATCCTGACAGGTTACAAGAACAAACTTTCTATCCATCGAAAGCTGGGCCCGATAACTAGTTTCATTTGGTTTTTTACTGCGATCACGGGTATAGCTGTATATTTATTGCTTTATGTATTTTATCGAGGCGGCGAGACAACATCAATGCTAAAAGCAATTCTTGGACTGTAAAAAAATTAATTGCTTCTAAATAATAAAAAGACGCATGAGACCATGCGTCTTTTTATCGACTATAATGCAAACTTACTTACTTCTGCTTTTACTTCATCGAGAATTTTTTTACATTGATTCACAAGTGAAGTTGGGAAGCTTTCGCCTTCACCATATTCTACACCATGCGGGTAATAATGTTTGCCTAAAAGCGGTGTCATTAATTGAATAGTTGCTTTATCAGCGCCAATATCGCCCTCAACCGCATGACCCCGTACACGCAAGTAAAATACCCCTTCTTTTAATTCAAACTTGCGGTCGTATGTAACTCGTTCGTAGTCCCATTGTCCTTCGCGAACTAAACCGTGATCTAACATTACTTCATCTAAACGGTTTAAGTCAGCCTTTAACTTTTCAATTTCAGTATTCTCGAATTTCATAATGAATCCCTCCTAAAAACAATACCATTGCCCCTATGTTTCCTATTTAAGTAGGAAAGCAATAATAATTCAATTTAATAATAGTTGAAAATGTTTCAACTTGCAATGAATACCTTCAGCGAATAAAACAATATTGGTAGGATACCCTAAAATAATGGTAAGAGGAATTAAATTAACCTAGGGGGCAGTAAAATGGAAAAAATCCGAGATATAATGACTGAAGAGGTAGAATGCTGTACGTTACTGGATAATGTTTATGAAGTCGCCTTAAAGATGAAGCAATTAAATGTTGGGGCTATACCAATTATTGACCAGGAAAAGGTAGTCGGAATGATTACAGACCGAGATATTGTTGTTCGAGGTGTTGCTGAAAAACATCCTGGTTCAACAAAAGTAGAAGATATCATGAGTAATGACCTTATTACTGTTACTCCTGATTCTTCCAGTAAAGATGCAGCAAAATTAATGGCAAACCATCAAATCCGACGATTACCTGTGGTAGAGGAAGGTAAGTTAATAGGAATTGTTTCCCTTGGTGATTTCGCGATTCGCGAATTGACTGACGACCAAGCAAAAGAGGCATTAACGGAAATATCTGAGCAAAATTATAATGGAGTACAACATTAAAAATTATTATATAAAAAAATAGTTTTACCTTTAGAAAACAGGTACTCATCGTGCCTGTTTTCTTTTCATCAGTTCATTTGTCTGACATTTTTGATTATGACTATTACTATTCAAGATATTGATGATATAATAATTTTATCTATACATATAATGATACATGAAAGTAATAGAGAGGGTGAATGCCTCTGCGTACACTGACTAGAATTCTTATTCTTTCAGCAGTTTTCTTAACTATCGGTTTTTATGTGAGTATAAACGAAAATAACGATAGTAATATTTTAATTAAAGAAGATCGTACTTCAGAAATGAAACAACCTATTTCACAAAATCCTGATAATAAGCCAAGTAAAAAAATAGTCTCGGAAAAACCAAAAGAAGGTTTGGCTTTATTAATTGGGAAAAATGAAGGTGAATTAGAAAAAATACTTGGTTCACCAGCTCGGATTGATGAGTCAATGTATGGTTATCAGTGGTATATTTATAATCAAGACGATAAAAAGTATGTCCAAGTGGGTGTTGAAAATAAACGTGTAGTTACGATTTTCGCGATAGGCCAAAATCTTGATGTAGCACCTTTTGAAATAGGAGAGCCGGTTGAGGAAATCTTTAATACGCATTATATTGATACAAATATTAAGATTGACTTTAATGGTAATTCGTATCATTTTGAATTGAATGATGCTGATTTAAATCTTCGGCCAATGGTGCAATTGGGTGATGTCTTTGTCCAGCTCTACATAGATAAATTTACTGGCAATCTTTCTAGTGTTAGGTTCCTTAATGCAGAAACACTAATTAAACAAAGGCCATATGAACTTGTTTATAGTGGATATTTAATCAAAGCACCTGAACCTAGCGAGGAAAGGCGGCGTGCCATAGAAGAAGATACGGAACAAGAGATATTTGACCTAACGAATGTCTTACGAGTAAGACATAAATTAAAGGAATTAAAGTGGGATGAGAATACGGCAGAGGCCGCGTTTGAGCATAGTAAGGATATGTCAGTAAACAACGACTTTTCACATACTTCCAAGAAATTTGGAGATCTTAGCAAACGATTAAAAACGGCCCATGTGGTTTACCAGGCTGCAGGCGAGAATATTGCGGCAAATTATACAGATGGACCAGCTGTTGTCGAGGGTTGGCTAAATAGTAAAGGACACCGTGAGTCACTGTTAAACAAGGAATACTCTCATCTTGGTGTAGGAGTGTTCCAAAAGTACTATACCCAAAACTTTATATCAAAAACAGAACAATGAAAAAGGTGACGATTAGGTCACCTTTTTTCAATCTTATATTGATTAAATATAAATCTGTTTTGCTCCCATTTCCCGAATAATCGGATCACTTCCCCCACATTAAAAGACTCTGGATTGAAATTGTTAGTAATGGGGGTGATCTTTTGGGCGGTGAATAGTTTTGTTTCTGTTTGTAGTTTTAAGGACTGAACATAAATGTAGCGATGATAATAAAACTGTTGCTTCTCTTCGATAATACTTTTAATTTCACCTGTTATGATTGCTTCTTGCTGTACTTGGCCAGTATCAAGCCACTTTGTATCGTGCTCCTTCATCTCTTTTTTTGTAAGCCAAAAAAAGTAAAAGCAAATAATTGGGATCACGATGGCGGTGACCATTATTGATCACACCTCTGCTTATTATTTTTTTATAATAAAGAATGTACCTGTTGCATAGGCGATTTTTTTTCCGTCACTCCGATATGCTTCACCTGAGATGACCATTGTTTTGCTGCCGCTATGAACAATTTCCGCTTTACTGTAGAGTGTTTCTCCGATACCTGGTGCTATGTAATGGATATTCAATTGATTTGTTACGGCTCCATAACCATCTGGTAGAAGATAATTAGCCAGACTCCCCATTGCTGTATCAAGTACCGTCGCAGTAATCCCGCCATGGACAATATCTAGGTGGTTATTAAGAGTTGGGTCTAGAGGAATCGTAATTTCGCAGGTTTTCTCGTTTAGTTTTCTATCCATTTGTAGAATCCCGTCAATATATGTACTTCGCTTTTGTTTAATTTTTACTTGGAATCCCGATAAAAGGTAGGCAAGAGAATTTAAATCAGCCTCTGAACCAGTTTCAATACATGTTTCTAATAATCGACGTAATTCATCTTTCATTATACTTACCTCTTTCATTTCTTTGTCTTTTGACATCTTACCATTTACAAGGCAAATATTAAATATTTTAATCTCGGTGTTCTTTCACATTTGTAAACTTCTTTCATATTGTATTATTGGGACTAATATGGGCTGAGGTGAGATAAATGACACAAAAAAAATTACACCCTTCCGTGTCACAATTCAAAGAATTTGTTAAAAACAATCCAAAACTAATCAAAGAAGTACGGAAAGGGAAGGCAACTTGGCAGGAATTATATGAAGACTGGTATTTATTAGGTGAAGAAGATAGCCGCTGGGAATCGATGGGATCTGATACTGGATCAGTCGATGAAACGAGCTCAGAGTCTAAAGGTGATTGGCTTTCTAATATTATGGGAATGGTTAAGAAAATGGATCCGAATCAAATGCAAAACCACATGAATAACCTAAGTCAGGCTCTGGGGGCGATCCAAGGTGTAATTTCACAATTTCAAGGAGAAAACCCTGGTACAGGTCCTGTTAAGCCGTCAGAAGGACCTAAACATCCATTTGTGTTTAGAAAAGATTGATGGAAAGGAACTTTAACTTATGCGAAGAGATATACTGCAATATATTGAAAGTCAAAAGGACTTAAAACAATTCATTCGCGAACAACCAATATGGTATAGAAAGCTGTCAAGAAATCCATATGATTTGCAATCGCTTGAAATTGAATCCTTACACTATTATAAGAAAACAATTCCTGACCAAGTGAATAAGTTTTCGAATAGTGTACAAATGGCTTCGATGATGTATCACATGTTTCAGTCGATGAAAAATCAAAATTAAACAAAGTCACAGGCTTTATTTTGTGGCTTTTTTTATTTGTCATAGCGGAGTAAGACTAAAAAAAGAAAAGGAGGCGAACAATACAAGCAAAAGAAGGAGTGAATTTAAATGAAAAAGCTAGTTCCGCAGTTAGTCCTAATGATCTTTTTGATTGGAATCCTTACTGGATTTAATAATGTCTTACCTAGAACTGAAATTCCTTCACTATATGTTCACCACCAGATCAAAAGTGATACAGTTTTAATTAATTGTATTGTTACAGGAATCAGCTTCCGTGACGCAGACCATTCAAAAGGAAGAATCGGGAAGATTGTTGTTTGGGTTGATGGAAAGAAAAATAGCGAGGTTAAAGCGGCAGCTTTTATAATAAAGGGTTTTTCACCGGGAACCCATAAGGTAAAGTTAGAAGTTGTCAATCCAAATAATGAACCGTATGGATTAGCGAAAGAATTTATGGTAAATATCCCTAGATAAACTGAAATTTTCACATTACTACCACTTTCATGTTAAAATATCTTTGGAGGTGGGCGTAAAATGCTTGCTACGTTAGAGAGAGTCGAATTATTGGAACAAGCTGAGCAATTAGCAAAGATGGTATTAGAATCTGAAATAGCCGAACAATATCAAATATGTTTATATAAATTGCAAAATAACAAGGAAACACAGCGGAAAATAAGTCAATTCGTTCGTCTAAAGGAGCTATATGACGAGGTCCAGCGGTTTGGTAAATATCATCCTGATTATAAAAAGGTAATGACACAAATCCGCGAAAATAAAAGGGAAATGGATATGGATCCTCTGGTAGCAGAATTCAAATTGGCTGAGAATGATTTGCAAGACCTACTAGATGCAATTAGTATTATTGTAGGCGGTGCGGTCTCTGAACATATAAAAGTCCCAACAGGAAATCAGTTTTTTGAAACGAAAACCAGCCACGTTAGTGGTTGTGGCGGTGGAGGAAGCTGTGGGTGCGGCTGAAAAATCAGCGAATTGTGCTGATTTTTTTTTGTAATGTCAATCTTTTCAGATTTTAAGCACTTATCTGGAGTAAGTAGCAAAGTTTGAATTGAAAAGGAACGTTTTAATATGCTAGACTTATGTAAAATGATGGTTTGTTGAAGGGGAAAAAAGTATGTTTGTTCAAAGACAAGGATTGGTTGTTTGGCTTTACTCGTTAAAACAAGCTAAAATGCTTCGGCGTTTCGGAAACGTTCATTACGTTTCAAAAAAGTTGAAGTATGTTGTTCTGTATTGTAATCAAGAAGAGCTGAATGAAATAATGGAAAAGTTGAATTCTTTTTCGTTTGTAAAGAAAGTAGAACCTTCATATAAACCATTTTTAAGAATGGAGTATGAGAATTCGGCGCCAGATAAAGCAAAGGAATATGATTATAAAATGGGTATTTAAAAAGGTGAGGGAGTTTCCCTCACCTTTTCCTACTGTAAAGGCATTAAATAATGATTAAGACGGAGAATGCCGATTAAGTGCTGGTAATACAGCTCTTTTTCATAAAAAATGGTTGACGGCTTAACAGATAGCTCATGTATTTGCTTCCCATGTTTTACAGCAGTAGAAGCAAAGATATCATACCTCTTATTTGATATAAATTTGGGATTTGGAATACCCTCACGACAAATATATAGGGCTTGGAATTTTCCAGGGTCTGTTGGCTTTAATACGACAACCAATGAGGTTCTTTCCTGATCATCAATCTTTGTGTGCAGTGCGAGCATATGTTGAAGACGGTGTTGATTTGCATTTGTAAGCTCAATCAGTTCATATATATCTGAATATCCTTCTCCTAATTCAATAAAACGCTGGATCAATGAAAACTCTCCTTTAAAATGGCTTAATTCAAGAATACTCTATCACTAATTTCCGATCTTTTGAATAATAAGTAAAAAAAAAACCTGCAGAAAATTCTGCAGGGTCCTTCCACATCCTCATAAAGGATAGAAGGCAAAGGGAGAGGAGAAACCGGAGGAAGAACTTATGGGGAAACGTAAGTCTTCTCCGCGGTTGGCAACAACATCCTCGAATTGATGTTGTTAATTACATTATTTCCACAACCTAAAAGCTTATACGTGCTTTCGAATAAATTTTCCTGATGAAAGAATCATTTTCTGTAAATCATTACTCAAATGAAAAGATATACACTTACAAATTGTCTACTTTTTGTATATTGTGGTAGGATGGATTAAGAAAATTATTTCTGAAAAAATGTGGTGATATGGTAGTGAGAGTGGTTTCAGGGATTTGCAAAGGTAGACCTTTGAAAGCTGTTCCAGGTAATACAACGAGGCCGACAACTGATAAGGTAAAAGAGGCTTTATTTAATATGATTGGTCCTTATTTTGATGGCGGCATTGGATTGGACCTATTTGCTGGAAGCGGTGGATTAGGTTTGGAGGCACTTAGTAGGGGATTGGATAAAGTTATTTTTATTGACCGAGAATTAAAGGCCATTCAAGTGATCCAGGAAAATATTAAAGCTTGTAAATTTGAGGACCAAACGGAAGTCTATCGCAATGATGCCGATAGAGCATTAAAGGCTCTCATAAAAAGAGAAATCTGCTTTGATTACATATTTTTAGACCCGCCGTACAAAAAACAACAACTCGTCAGCTTAATGGAAAAAATGGATAAACAGGATGTAGTAAAAATAGATGGATGCGTTGTCTGTGAGCATAGCTTCGATGTTGAATTACCAAAATCATTAGGGCGGTTTATCCAAATAAAACATGAAAAGTATGGAATGATCGCGGTAACTATTTATATACGAAAAGATATTGAGTGAGGGGGAGTCAATTTGACAAGAATAGCCGTTTGTCCAGGAAGCTTTGATCCAATTACATATGGTCATTTAGATATTATTAGAAGAGGTGCCAAAGTATTTGACACTGTCTATGTGAGTGTATTAAACAATTCATCTAAAAATCCGTTATTCAGTGTTGAAGAGCGAATGAATCTAATTCAGGCTGTAACAAAAGATCTTCCTAATGTTAAGGTAGATGTCCATTCTGGCTTACTTGTTGATTATGCAAAGGCTGTTAATGCTAATGCTATCATCCGTGGATTGCGGGCAGTTTCAGATTTTGAGTACGAAATGCAAATCACTTCGATGAATAGAGTGCTTAATGAAGATATCGAGACCTTTTTTATTATGACCAATAATCAATATTCCTTCTTAAGCTCCAGTATTGTAAAAGAAGTGGCAAAATATAATGGGAACATATCAACGCTCGTCCCACCAATTGTTGAAAAAGAATTACAAAAGAAGTTCAAAAAACAATAAAAAAGAGCTTGGCCAGCTCTTTTTTATTGTTTTTTTACGCGGGAAAACAAAATTAGCACATACACAAAAAGGGAGAAAATGGTGATAAGCGGACCAATTTCCATCATTTTATGATAAAAATGATCTCCCCATGAACCGTCTTCAAAAAAACCAACAGGTAAAGCGTTAGAAGGCTGCTCTTGATTATTGAAACGCAAGTAAACTGGCTTCCACAAAATCAATGCAAACAAGCTTGCAAATATACCTTGAAGGATTCTTGCAATAAAAAATGGTTTAAATCGAATATCTGTTTGTGCCAGGATGCTTGCAACCTGTGCTTGGACACTAAATCCACTAAATGCCAGGATAAAGCTGGTAATCATTGCTTTTTGTAATAGAGTAGCATCTTGAACCAGACTCGTTAGTTGGCTGCCTAATGTGATTTCAAATAAACCAGATATAAATGGAATGCTTAACATTTCAGGGAAAGACAATGAGGATAACAAGATCTCTACTGATTTTGCAAGTGTCGCTGTGATATGTAAATGATAAAGTAATTTGTTAATCACAGAAAATAAAATAATAAACCCGCCAACCATTAATAAAGTTTGAATGGAAGAATTAACTGCATCACCAAGAAGTTTACCAATTGGTCGATTATCTTTTAATCTTGTTTGATGCAAAGCGGATAAAGCCAATCGGATTTTGAACTTTTTATTTTTCTTACTAATTTCGTTAGGGGATTCATTCCCATAAAAACGCATGATCAATCCAACACAAATATTTCCTAAATAGTGGGCTAATGCAAGAATAACACCTAAATGAGGATTATAGAAAAAACCTACAGATACTGCCCCAAAGATAAATAAAGGGTTAGAAGAATTTGTGAAAGAAACAAGTCTTTCTGCTTCAATTCGTGTTAAGTGGCCTTCCTGACGTAATCTTGCGGTAAACTTTGCTCCAGCGGGGAATCCTGAAGCCATACCCATCGCCCAAACGAACCCTCCAACACCAGGTACCTTAAAGAGAGGCCTCATTAATGGCTCCAATAATACGCCGATAAAATTGACAACCCCAAAGCCAATTAACATTTCAGAAACAATAAAAAAAGGTAATAGGGATGGAAAGACAATTTCCCACCACATATTTAGCCCTCGTATAGAAGCGTCTAAGGACTCTTGAGGAAAAGAAATAAGTGAGGCAGCTAAAATAGTGACGGATATAGATAAAAAAATAGTTTTTAGTTTGGAACGAAACAATGAAGGAACCTCCTTCCGAGAGGGATCGATGAAACTGTGCAATCAATTAATTGAATGGTAAAATAAGAAATATTCTTATCCTGACTTGTCCTCATATAAAACAAATATACTCATAGAACGTTTATTTAGACCATAAGATTGAACGAGATTTCTTATTTCTGTGGATTGGCTTCGGGAAGTCCTGTCTGTTAAGAAGAAAAATATCTAATAGGTTTAAATAGGAGGTCTTTAGTAATGGAGCACCCTAAAATAGGCTTGGCGCTTGGTTCGGGTGGTGCACGCGGGTTTGCTCATTTAGGAGTCATAAAAGCATTGAAAGATGCTGGAATTCCGATTCATCTGATTGCAGGCAGCAGCATGGGGGCGCTGGTTGCAAGTTTTTACGGGGCAGGAATTGACATGGATCGGTTATATAAATTATCCACTGCTTTTAAAAGAAAATACTTTTTGGATTTTACTGTTCCGAAAATGGGATTTATCTCAGGAAAAAAAGTAAAGGAATTTATTAAGGTTTTTACTCATGGAAAAAACATTGAGGACTTGTCCATTCCAATAGGTATCGTCGCAACTGATTTATTGACGGGGGAAAAGGTTGTTTTTCAAACGGGTCCGGTTGCTGATGCTGTAAGAGCAAGTATTTCCATCCCGGGGATTTTTGTTCCAGAAAAATATAATGGGAGAATCCTTGTAGATGGTGGTGTATCTGACCGTATTCCCGTTTCTGTGGCTAAAGAGATGGGGGCGGATATAGTTATTGCAGTAGATGTCTCCAGGGTGAAACGGAACGCAGAAATTACCTCTATTTACGATGTGATTATGCAGAGTATAGACATTATGCAAGCGGAAATAATTAACAATAGAGAGATCGCGGCTAGTGTAATGATTCGACCCCCTGTTGAAATTTATAGTTCACGAGCCTTCACGAATATTGATGAGATCATTAATCTTGGTGAGGAAGAAGCGAAAAAACATCTAAAGCAAATAAAAACCGTGATTGAACAGTGGAAGGGGTAGAAATTGCGATGCGCAAAAAATTATATATAGGTTCTGCACTAATCGTTGCCATTTTTTTTATCTGGGGAATGTTCTATTCATTGCCTTATTATGTTTCAAAACCTGGAATGGCGAAAGAACTTGGACCAATCATTATGGTTGAAGGCGGCGATAAGGATAAAGGTAATTTTATGCTTACAACAGTTAGAATGGGTAGAGCAAATATTTACTCCTATTTAGAAGCAAAGATACGAAATTATGAAGAACTTTATCCATTAGATATGATTTTAAATAAAAAAGAAACAGAGGAAGAATACAATGCAAGACAGCTCCATCTGATGGCTGGCTCAAAACTTAATGCAATAGAAGTTGCCTACCGTAAGGCGGGATTGCCTGTGAATTATAAATATAAGGGGATCTATGTCATGCAGGTGATTCCAGAAATGCCTGCGGAAGGAAAGCTTTCCACGGGTGACCGAATTTTTAAAGTGGATGGGCAGCAATTGCCTTCTTCGGAAAAATTTATTGATTACGTAAGCAAAAAACAAGCTGGGGATAAGGTGAAATTAACCTACTTGCGTAATAAAAGTACAAAGACTGTTACATTAGAACTTCAGCCTTTTAAAGAGAATCCTCAAAAGGTGGGGATAGGGATTTCTCTAGTGGACGATAAAGAAATAGTTGTCAAGCCAAAGGTTAAAGTAAAGACAGATGAAATTGGGGGACCATCTGCTGGATTCATGTTTTCATTAGAAATCTATAACCAGTTAACAGAAGGAGACTTAACTAAGGGCTATCAAATTGCTGGTACTGGGACGATTGATGTGGATGGAACAGTCGGACCTATTGGAGGAATTGAACAAAAAATCGTAGCTGCTGACAAGGCTGGGGCGGAGTACTTTTTAGCTCCTAATGAAAAAGGAATAAAGAATTCCAATTACCGGGATGCAGTTAAGACAGCAAGGGACATAAAAACCAAAATGAAGATTGTTCCAATCGATACATTTGACGACGCAGTTAAGTATTTAGAAAAGCTAAAGGAAAAATAAAAATGATGGTGCGTCTGCATCATCATTTTTATTTTTCCTGTATATAAATTGGCGGTTGCTCAAATTCCTGCCGAAGCATTTTGTTTTTTAAATGACTAGGAATCCCTAGAGAATAAATTCGAGCTGCCTTAATATCAAGGTTTATTTCTTTTTCTTTAAATGAGGCTAGTTTTGAAATAAGGGGGAGACTAAGGTGAGACTTCTTCTTATTTAAGTATTTCCTGCCTATACTGGACATTCCTAAAAGTCTTAGATAAGAGGCTTTTTCCGAGTGTCTCGTCATTTCCTCCTTTTTTGTGTTCGTTAAAATATGAACACATAACCTTTGCAGCCTTGTCCAGGTATATCTTTTTGTTTTAATTTGCTGCATAAATTTATAAAAGTTATCAGTTTCAAGAGCTGCTGCTTGAAGTCGGTTCTCAAGTCCCTCCTCCATCTCATAAATTTCCCTGAGTTCACTTGGACTAGAATGAATCAAGCGAAATTGAAGGTAGCTCCAATAATTTTCCCATTGGTGAAATCCCTGAAATTGTTGTACATACTCTTTTAATAAAAGTTTTGTTTGCTCTGGTACATATTGATTAATTTCTGCTTGGCTTGCGTTATCTGTGAAAATGGCTTTACGAATACTCGTAGCACTGGCAATTGTTGCAGAAGCAAAATGTTCATCGTGATAGTCAGCGTTTTTTCGAGGGATTGTCATCGGACTGACTGAACTCTTTTGTCGTTGGATTGCTTTTATGTATTCAAGTCCAAGAATATTATTTGGTTTTGCTAAATCTAAATAATTATTTGCATTAGGCAATTGTTTAAAAGCTAAGGAAAGGGCTTTAGGATAGCTGACACCAGTATCTAAGTGCCATTTGATGTTTTCATTAAATGAGTTTTGCTGATCTTTTAAGTAATCGATAGTTTGAATGAAGGAGGATAAATCCCCACTTTCACTGCCAAAACAGAGAGAGTCGCAGCCGACTGCATCTAAAATTGACACAGCACCGTTTGCGAACGTTTCCGCTTTCTGAGTAGCGAAGCGATAGGGAAGCTCAAAGACTATATCTACTCCATTAAGCAATGCCATCTTGGTGCGCTGCCATTTGGAAACAAGTGCCGGTTCCCCGCGCTGTAAAAAGTTTCCGCTCATTACTGCAATGACAACATCTGCCTCTGCAGCCTCCTTTGATGCTTGTAAATGAAAGGCATGTCCATTATGAAAAGGGTTGTATTCCACTATTAAACCTACAGATTTCATTTATTTTCTCCCTTTTTTTTTTTAACTACTAACATTATATCAATAATGTAAGGAAACCAATCAAATTATATGATAAGATATTAAAGATGTTTGCAAATAGCTTAACTGGTTAAACTAGTATAGGAAACCTATATGAGCGATTGCTTTTTATCACCTGACGGGGTGTAAAGAAAAAACATTGACAAAAAATTTATCGAAGGCTATAATTACCTTTGTTGCCTTGGGGTGATTCAATTGAAATGGACATTAAGTCAATTACAAAAATATCGAAACAAGGATTTTATGATTGATGAGATGGTTCGTGTGGATGAGATCAAACAAGATGATCCAACCATCCGAGAAGTTTCTCCGATGCATATTACTGGTCGGGGAGATATCGATTCAACAAAAGTGACATTCCATTTAAAAATCGAAGGTTACTTAATACTTCCTTGTTCTCGTACTTTAGTGGATGTAAAACTTCCAATTAATGTCGAAACGACTGAAACGTTCCTCTTGCAAGGTTCAGTTTATGAAACTGAAGAGGAAGCATATCAAGTAAATAGTGATGTGATTGATGTAATGCCAATCCTTCGAGAAATTCTTTTACTTGAAGTTCCAATGCAAGTTTTTTGTGACGATGTTAATCATGAAGATGCTGCTCCACAGTCTGGCAAGGATTGGGAAGTTGTTCATGAGGAAGATCAATCTAAAAAAATGGATCCGAGACTTGCTGGTCTCGCAAAGTTTTTTGACGAAAACAATTCTTCTTCCGAATCATAATCGACAAATCTAAGAAGCAAAGTGAAGAACCAGAATTCCTGGCCTTCATTACTTTCTTAATACTCTTTAAGGAGGTGGGAAGAATGGCTGTACCTTTTAGAAGGACTTCTAAAACTGCAAAAAGAAAACGTCGTACTCATTTTAAATTAAACGTACCTGGTATGGTAAGCTGCCCAAACTGTGGTGAAATGAAACTTTCACACCGCGTATGTAAAGCTTGCGGAACATACAAAGGAAAAGACGTAGTGAACGACTAATTTTAAGGTAAGATAGAAAGCACAAGGGTGTTAAAGCCCTTGTGCTTTTGTCGTTTTAAGAAAAATACATACTCTAAATAAGTAATGAAAGGTTGAGATAGATTGTCTTATTCGATTGAAAAACAGGAAAAGGGTTATTTATTATTTACGATTAATAGAAGTGAAAAAAGAAATGCTATTAATTTTGACGTGATGGAAGGCTTAGCTGAGGCGATAAAAAGAGCCTCTGAACCAGATATAAAGGCACTTGTGATTACTGGAAAAGACGATCGGGCTTTTTGTTCGGGAGGAGATTTATCTGTTTTTCATAAGCTTCACACAAAGGAAGAAGCGTACCCAATGCTTTCTAAAATGGCTAATATTCTTTATTCGCTGCTAACATTAGCGGTTCCGACCATGGCTCTCATAAATGGAACAGCGATTGGCGGCGGGTGCGAACTTGCAGCAGCTTGCGACTTTCGTATTGCGCGAGAAGGTATAAAGGCAGGGTTTGTACAAGGCAAGCAAGCAATAACAACAGGCTGGGGTGGAGGTTCAATTTTAACAGAAAAGTTCCCAGTCTCAGCTGCTATGAAGCTTTTAATGGAAGCTGAACTGCAAACAGCGTCATATTTAAACGAAATTGGTTTTATAGATGCTTTATATAGGGGTAACTCTCTTAAGGCTTGTGAAGAATACCTTGTGAAAATGTTAACAAATGATCGAAGTGTGCTGAAATCCTATAAAATGCTTTGGGTTAGAAAGTGGGAGGAAACTAAACTGCGTGAAAGAATAGAGGAAGAGGTAAGAAATTGTTCCTTATTGTGGGAAAGTGATGACCATCATCAATATGTAAAAACTTTTATAGGTAAAAACAATGAATAAAGATTAAAACACCGCTTTTGATTAAGTCTATCTTTTCTAGTAGATGCATATGTATTATAAAAACACTAGGAGGGATGATTTAATGTCACCAACTCGACAAGATGCATGGTCCCAAGACGAAGACTTGTTGCTTGCTGAAGTTGTGTTACGGCACATCCGTGAAGGCGGGACACAGCTGCAAGCGTTTGAGGAAGTAGGGAAGCAGCTTATGCGTACATCTGCAGCCTGTGGCTTTCGCTGGAATTCATTTGTTAGAAAACAATATAAATCAGGAATAGAGCTTGCCAAAAAGCAGCGTAAAGAGTTGAAAAAGCAGCCAGTCTCAAATGAAGTAGAGACTATTCAGGAAGAAGTTAAAGTAGAAAGCGTTCCTTCACCAAAAGGAAATGTGCCAAGCAGCACAACTACGTTTTCGGCTGTTATTCAATTTTTAGAGGGTCTCCATCAAAAAGCGCAAGTTTCATCCGATTTTGAAGCAGACAGGAAGAGGTCTTTTGAAAAAATCAAAGAGTTGGAAAAGAAGGCATTCTATTTAGCTGCAGAAAATGAAAGATTATCCAAAAATTTAAAAGCAATCGAAGAGGATTATCGATCATTAATTGAAATTATGGAAAGAGCTCGAAAAATGGTCGTCCTTCAAGATGAGGACCGACAACAAAAGGTAAAATTTCAAATGGATAAAAACGGTAACCTTGAAAGAGTAGAAAAGTAGAAAAAGCGGACCTAATGTCCGCTTTTTCATTTTTTTTAATTATGCTGTTGTGGTTCGACGCCTTTAGGATACCAAACCAATGGATTTTCTCCACGGTCACGCTCCATATCGTATTCTACATTGGCAAAGTCCATTTTTTCCCAGAAACTCCTTGATTGAACTCTAGGGTTCGTTTTAATCGGGAGACCAAAGTTCTTCGCAAATTCTACAAGCACTTTGCCATACCCCTTACTTTGATAATCAGGCAATACCTCGAGCTTCCATAGTTCTAAGTAATTTTGCGGCGGATAGAAGTAGCGGTCAAATTTTGCATCAATTTGATATAAACTCATTCGTGCTACTAGTTTGTCCCCGAAATAAATTCCGTAGAATGGTGAGTCGCTATTGTTATCAACCATATTTGCTTCAAGATCTTCAAGCATAGACAATTCTTGAATCCCATATTCTTTAAACTTTTTAAACTCTTCTAGTGTTTTAAAGTTTACTTTTAGTCTTTCCACTTTAATTGCCATAGTCGACCTCCTAAATATGAAAACATCATAATCTTGTATATATTCATTTGTTCCTGAATAACATGATATGAAATTAATTTTGCATTATTCAAATGAATTACCTTCATTATATAACAAAAACTCAAAAAATTCTTCAAATAAGTTCAGATAGCGTTTTCAAAGATTGCAGGAAATTTAGAAAATAATGATTAAACATATTAACGGACGTTTTTTGAGGAGGAGAATTATTGAATAATCAATTGAACGAGAACCGTAAAATAATTGAATCCGGCGGACAACCAAAATATCATGAGAAGGCTAAACAACAAAAAAAGCTCTTTGTTCGTGAGCGTCTTCAATTATTGCTTGATGAAGGAAAATACGAAGAAGATGGTAAATTCGCCAATTTTAAGGCTGGTGACCTTCCTGCAGATGGTGTCGTAACAGCGATTGGTAAAATTAAAGGTCAGACTGTCTGTGTTATTGCAAATGATTCAACAATTAAAGCAGGGTCATGGGGAGCAAGAACGGTTGAAAAAATAATCCGTATTCAAGAAGTAGCGGAGAAATTAAAAGTTCCGTTATTTTATCTGGTCGATTCAGCAGGAGCAAGAATAACAGATCAATTAGAAATGTTTCCAAATCGTCGAGGTGCGGGAAAAATTTTTTATAATCAAGTGAAGCTTTCCGGGATGATTCCCCAAGTATGTATTCTGTTTGGCCCGTCCGCTGCTGGTGGGGCTTATATCCCTGCATTTTGCGATATTGTTATTATGGTTGATCAAAATGCTTCGATGTATTTGGGATCACCACGTATGGCAGAAAAGGTTATCGGCGAAAAGGTAACGCTTGAGGAAATGGGCGGTGCCAGGATGCATTGTTCTGTCAGCGGCTGTGGAGATGTTCTCACTTATAGTGAGGAAGACGCGATTGAATCTGCAAAAAAGTATATTAGTTTCTTTCCAAGCAGTTTTAAAGAAAAACCTAAGATAACTGAAGGCACAGCAGCGAAACAAGGCCGTGAACTAGAAGCGATCATTCCAGAAAACCAAAACGCACCGTTTGATATGTATGAATGTATTGATAGACTTGTGGACCAAGATAGCTTTTTTGAAATTAAAAAATTATTTGCCCCAGAATTGATAACGGGATTAGCTAGAATCGATGGAAGAGCTATTGGGATTATTGCTAATCAGCCAAAAGTAAAAGGCGGCGTTTTGTTTGTTGATTCCGCTGATAAAGCTGCAAAATTTATTCAGCTTTGCGATGCTTTTCATATTCCGCTATTATTTTTGGCAGATGTACCTGGTTTCATGATCGGAACAAAGGTTGAACGTGCAGGAATTATCCGTCATGGGGCAAAATTAATTGCTGCTATGAGCTCAGCTACTGTTCCGAAAATATCGGTAATTGTTAGGAAAGCTTACGGTGCTGGACTATATGCGATGGCAGGTCCCGCTTTTGAACCTGATTGCTGCATCGCGTTGCCGACCGCACAAATTGCCGTTATGGGTCCTGAAGCCGCTGTTAATGCGGTCTATTCAAACAAAATTAATGAAATAACCGACCCGAAAGAAAAAATTGCTTTTGTCCAAGAAAAACAGAAAGAATACAAAGAGCATATCGACATTTACAAGCTTGCTTCAGAGCTTATTATCGATGAAATCGTCGCTCCGTCTGAATTACGAAATATACTTATTCAACGCTTTGCTTACTATGAAACGAAAGAATTAAATTTCAGTGTCCGTAAGCATCCAGTTTACCCCGTATAATTTTATAGACCCTATTCGGCGGTTGTCAAATAGGGTTTATTTTTTCTAATCTTTCTAACAAACTATCGACTGCATCTGATAAAATATGGGTAAAGATGACTAAAAAGAGGGGTTACCATGAGGGTTGGAATTATAGGTGCTGGATCAATTGGCTTATTATTTGCCGCTTATATTAGTAGGGTGTTTGAGGTTACGATATACTGCAGATCAACAGAGCAAACATCTGAGATAAATAAAAATGGAATCGTACTAAAGAAAAAAGGAGAACAAACGATATCCTTTGTACAGGCCCTGCCAATTACAGAGTGGAAGGGAGTAGAGGATATAACAATTATCGCGGTCAAACAGTATCATCTTTATCCAATTATTGAGAAAATAAATCAATTACCGGTAATTCCTAACAATCTATTATTTTTACAGAATGGCATGGGGCATTTAAAACAGCTTGAAACAATCCCGTTTACTAATATTTATGTGGGATCAGTGGAGCACGGAGCCCTTAAAGAAAATTCATATACTGTATCCCATAATGGTGAAGGTATAACTAATGTTGCTGTTTTCAAGGGAGATACAACACTTTTGAGTGAATTTGTTTTTTCAGCACCAATCGAATTTCCACTTGTTCTCAAAGAGGATTACTTTCAAATGCTGCAAAATAAATTAATTGTCAACGCAGTCATTAATCCATTAACGGCTATTCTTCAGGTTAAAAATGGCGAATTAATAAATAATCAATACTATTTTCATGTATTAAAAAATTTATTTTCCGAAATTTCTACGGTATTAAATTTGAAAAATGCTGAAGTACATCAACTACAAATTATTGATATATGTAAAAACACCTCCGAAAACCACTCCTCCATGCTTAGGGATATTGAAGCGAACAAAATGACAGAAGTAGATGCAATCCTAGGGTATATTTTAGAAGAAGCACAATTTAAGGAAATGACTGCACCTCAGGTTGAGAACCTTTATTATTTAATAAAAGGGAAAGAAGTGGTAAAGGAGGCGAACTCTTGATTACTTTTCTATCCTCCATAATATCTATTTTATTCACTTTACCATTTTTAGGATTATTCATCGTTTTTTTTATAACAAAACTGGTGACAAAAAATACTCGAAAATCTGTCCACATGTCACTTGATTATACAACGATTTTATTTATTATTTCCGTTCATTTTTTAATCGCTACTATTTGGGGTAAATCACTTTTTTGGTTAATAATACTAATAATGATGTTAATTGCGATGATTTTTGTATTTGTTCATTGGAAGGTAAAAGAAGAAATTGTTTTGAAAAAAGTGATGAAGGGTTTTTGGCGTTTTAATTTTATCCTTTTTCTCCTTGCATACATCACCTTAACGCTATATGGATTAATCCATCGTGCATTAATATTTACCTTTTCCAACTGATTTCAAGCCAAAGTTTTTTTCAAATCCGGTTGGTAGTGGTATACTCTTAAAAGAATGAATTTGGGTGATCAGAAAGGAAGTACATGAATGGAGATTTTAAATCTCTCTTTACCAGCAACAAATCGGTTTGCTTCGAATTATGTGGAACAGTCTACTGAAATCGAGCCTTTTTTTCATTACAGGTATAATGAATTAACCGATGATGCCAAAAGGGTTTCTGAACTAAGTAACCGGTCATTTCCTCGCGTAAAGGTTGCTGAACACATTGAGAGCTTTATGAAGCAGTTTCCATCGTCTGAAGCTGTTTTCAAGTCAATTGATAAACTTAAAAGAAATAATAGCCTCGTAGTTATTGGTGGTCAGCAGGCAGGGATCCTCACAGGGCCGCTTTATTCAATACATAAAGTCATTTCAATTATTAAATTAGCAGAGCAAAAGGAAGAGCAGCTTGGAGTACCAGTCGTTCCAGTATTTTGGATTGCAGGCGAAGATCATGATTTCCAAGAAGTTAATCATGTGTTTGTGCCAGTTAATCGAAAGGTAGATAAATGGACCTATCCGGAGAGAGTAGTTAATAAGAAAATGGTCTCCGATATTCAGTTAAACAAAGAAAGCTGTCTATCATGGGTTAATAATCTAATTAAGAATTTCGGTGAGACAGAGCATACGAATACACTATTAGAATTTGCCAAAGAACAAATATCCATATCAACCACCTTTGTCGATTTCTTCGCAAATATTATTATGGAATTGTTCAAGGATTATGGGTTATTAATTGTTGATTCAGGTAACAAAGAGTTTCGTTTGCTGCAGAAAGAATTTTTAAAAAGTCAAATTCTTCACCATGAAGAGATAACAAACAAATTATTGGAACAACAAAGGGAAATTGGAATAAAGGGTTTTCCGATTACGATTGATGCAAGTGAAGAAAATGCCAACCTATTCTACTATGATCAGAAAATGAGTGAACGGATTCTACTTGAGTACGATCGAGGAAATGATCGGTTTGTGGGGAAAAATGGGACCTTGGCATTTACGAGAGACCAATTAGTGGTGCTAGCCGAGGAGAATCCGGCAAATTTAAGCAATAATGTGGTGACGCGTCCGTTAATGCAGGAATGGCTCTTTCCAACTGTTGCTTTCATTGCAGGGCCAGGTGAAATATCATACTGGGCAGAACTCAAACTAGTTTTTGAGCATTTTGATATGAAGATGCCGCCGATCGTTCCCCGTTTGAATATTACTATCCTTGATCGATCGGTGGAAACAGATGTTGCAGAATTGCATCTAAATTTAGCAGAAGTTTTGAGCATTGGAACGGACAAAGGAAGACACCAATTTCTTGAAGCAATAAAAGACAAAGAAGTAGAGTCACTATTTTCAATTACTAAAGACCAATTAGTAAAGCAATATAGACAAATTGAAGCGAAAACAGCTCAGTTAGACCGCGGCCTCCTACCATTATTTAAGAAAAACGAAGGTTACTTATTAAAAGAAATCGATTTTTTGGAAAAGAAACTTGATGAAGCAGTAAGATTAAAACACGATAATATGATCAAAAAATATGCGCGTGTCGATCTTGCTTTAAGACCTGATGGTTTTCCGCAAGAGAGGGTTTGGAATGTATTTTATTATCTAAATCAATATGGATTGAATTTTATTAATGACTTAATGACAGGAAGATTCGAATTTGATGGAAGGCACAAGGTCATGAAAATATAGAAAAACTTCACTTACATAGTGGAGTTTTTCTTTTTTTTGTAAAAAAATAACTTAATGAAACAGGATTATTAAGAATTAACACGAATAGTTAAAAAATAGGTGGTGGAAAGTGGGGGAATGTGGTACATTTTTAATAGAAAGTGGGGGTCATGGGTATGTTCATGGGTGAATACCATCACAGCATTGATAATAAAGGCCGCATGATTGTGCCCTCCAAATTCCGTGATGAGCTTGGTGAAATGTTTATTATCACACGTGGATTGGATCAATGTTTATTTGGTTACCCCATATCAGAGTGGGAGCTTATCGAAGAAAAGTTAAAAGGCTTACCTCTGACAAAAAAAGATGCCCGTGCTTTTACTCGCTTCTTCTTTTCTGGAGCAACAGAGAGTGAACTTGATAAGCAAGGAAGAATTAATATCCCAGCACCACTATTGCAATATGCAAAGCTAGAAAAAGAATGTGTAATTTTGGGTGTTTCCAATCGAATTGAAATTTGGAGCAAACAGATTTGGGAAGACTATTTTTCACAGTCTGAAGAATCTTTTGCGGAAATTGCAGAAAATATGATTGGCTTTGATATATAATGGATAAATTATGTTAATATATTTTCTGTTATATAACGTTCGATTGGAAAAGGTGGTTACTACATGTTTGAACATACAACTGTGTTGTTAGAGGAAGCTGTTGATGGATTAAATATTAAGTCAGATGGTATTTATGTTGATTGTACTTTGGGTGGGGCGGGGCACAGTTCCTTGATTCTTTCAAAACTCGGAGCCCGCGGTAAACTATTTGCATTTGACCAGGATGAAACAGCTATTGCACATGCTAAAGAGAAGTTGGCACAATATGGAGATCGATTAGAGATAATAAAAAGCAATTTCTTATATTTAAAAGAAGAGCTTAATGATCGAGGAATTGCTAAAGTTGACGGAGTCCTATACGATCTTGGGGTATCCTCACCACAATTGGATACACCAGAAAGAGGTTTTAGCTATCATCATGATGCACCACTCGATATGAGGATGGATAATGATGCTGATGTTTCTGCCTATGATGTGATTAATCATTGGGCATATGAAGACTTAGTTCGCATCTTTTTTCGCTATGGCGAAGAAAAATTCTCTAAACAAATAGCACGTAAAATAGAAGCGGCAAGACTTGCAAAACCAATTGAAACAACGGCAGAATTAGTTGAATTGATTAAGGATGCTATTCCAGCACCTGCTAGAAGAAAAGGTGGACATCCTGCCAAGCGAGTTTTTCAAGCTGTAAGAATTGCTGTTAATGATGAATTAGCTGTGTTTGAAAAGTCGATAAATCAAGCAATTGACTTATTAAACCCAGAGGGGAGAATAAGTGTTATTACCTTTCATTCTCTAGAGGACAGGATTTGCAAGGCAACCCTTAAGAAAGCAAGCGAAACCCCTAATTTACCTCCAGGTTTACCAATCATTCCAGATGAGTATAAACCGATCTTAAAGCTAATCTCACGGAAACCAATTCTTCCATCTGAAGAAGAATTAGAACAAAACAATCGTGCCCGATCTGCAAAGCTCCGTATTGCAGAAAAATTATAAAAAAACTATTACCTAGGCATTGGTGGTAGAAAATGAATAAAATCTGGAGGGGAAGCGTTTGAGTAATCTTGCCAGGAAGTATCTAGAGCAGCAGCAAACAGAGCAGAAAGTCCAAAAAAAGAGTCAAATAATTATCAAAAAATCCTGGCTTACTCCAGGAGAAAAAATAATTGGATTAGCCTTTGCTGGATTTGTATGTTTTGGGGCGATTCACATTATTTCGAACCAATCTAAAATTTACGAGGTCAATAAGGACATCCAGGTTATCGAAGCAAAGGTGTCTGAACAACAGAAGGTAAATAGTGATTTACAGGTTCAGGTAAGCGAATTAAGTGCCTACGATCGAATTTATGAAAAGGCCAAGGAAATGGGCCTTATTAAAAATGAAAATAATGTCAAGGTAGTGCATTAAAATGAACAAGAAACAACCATATATGAATGCAGGAGCAGCCATTTTATTTGGATTATTTGGCTTGCTCTTTTTTGTATTACTCTTCAGGTATTTTTCGATTCAAATCTCTGGAGAAGTAGACGGGCAGCCTCTTGCTGCGAAGGCTCAAGAAAAATATAGCAGGGAAGGGAATTTGGCGGCCTTAAGGGGCGATATCTTTGATCGGAATGGCGGGGTAATTGCAGAAGATACCAATGCATATACCTTGATTGCTATTTTAGATAAGAAGATGACGACAAATCCCAAAAAGCCACAACACGTTAAAAATCTAGACAAAACAGCAAAAGAATTAGCAAAGTACTTGGAAATGGATGAATCAGAAATTTATAGTATATTATCCAAAGGGAAAGAAAATAACAAATTTCAGGTTGAGTTTGGCAAGGCAGGCAGAGATATTACTCACCAAACAAAGAAAAAGATTGAAGACCTGAAGCTTCCAGGAATTACATTTATTCGGGATTCGAAACGTTTTTACCCAAATGGAGTTTTTGCTTCACATTTAGTTGGGTATGCAGACCGGATTGAGCAAAAGGATAAAACGATTAAATCAATTGGGAAAATGGGAATCGAGAAAATTCTAAATGATGAATTAACAGGAAAAAATGGTAAATTAAATTTTGAGAGTGATTTGTGGGGCTATATACTTCCGGACGAGAAGGAAAAAATTACTCCTGCTCAAAATGGGAATGATGTCTATTTGACCATTGACCAAAAAATTCAAACCTTTTTAGAAGATGCAATGAACAAGGTAGATAAGGAATATAAACCTCAAAAAATTATTGCGATTGTAGCCGATCCGAAAACAGGAGAAATATTAGCGATGGGGCAACGGCCGTCCTTCCATCCAAAAACAAAAGAAGGAATTGATAAAGGCTGGCATAATGAAGCGATTGAAACCTCATTTGAACCTGGATCGACAATGAAAATATTTACACTTGCAGCAGCGGTGCAAGAAAAGGTTTTTAATCCGAATGAAACCTATCAATCTGGTTCCTATCAAGTTACCAAAAAGGATAAAGCAATTCATGACCATAATTACTCCGGCTGGGGAACCATCACCTATCTTGAGGGTGTTCAACGTTCATCAAACGTTGCATTTGCGAAGATTGCGAAGGAGAAGTTGGGTTTTGAAAAGTTTAGAGAATATTTAACAAAATTTGGTTTTGATAAACCTACGGGCATTGATCTTCCTGATGAAACCTCAGGAAAGATTCAGTTTACTTATCCGATTGAAAAAATTACTACTGCATACGGACAGGGAACGGCAATTACACCGATTCAACAAATTCAAGCGGCAACAGCGATAGCTAATGACGGGAAAATGATAAAGCCGCATGTTGTCAAAAAAATTGTCAATCATGACACAGGAGAAACGATTAAATCAACCACTCCTAAGGTCGTTTCAACTCCTATATCAAAAGAGACTGCCAAACAGGTTCGTGATATCCTTGAAACCGTTGTTACTTCACCTAAAGGAACGGGTGGCCGTTACAAAATTGATGGCTACAGTGTCGCTGGTAAAACGGGGACAGCTAATATCCCAGGACCGAACGGAAGATATTTACAAGGGGCAGATAACTATATGTTTTCGTTTCTAGGCATGGCCCCTAAGGATGATCCCAAGTTGATTGTATATGTTGCTGTTCAGCAGCCTGATCTTGATGGAACCGGCATAGGCGCCCTTCCTGTCTCGGCAATTTTTAATCCTGTCATGAAAAACAGCTTGCAATATTTAAATATCCAACCTTCTAAGAGTCAAAAAGCACAATTAAATAAACTATCAGATTTTATCGGGAAGTCGGTCGCGGCAACAGAAAAAGAACTAAAGGCAAAGGATATAGAAACCGTTGTAATAGGCAAAGGAACAAAAGTTATCAGACAACTACCAGAGTCAGGTACAACTGTTTTAGAGGGGGAAAAGGTAATCATCCAAACAAATGGAGATAAACTGGCCCCAGATATGACAGGCTGGTCACTTAGAGATGTAATGAAAGTAGCCAATATTGCTGGCTTAAAACTGAATTCAAAGGGACAAGGCTACGTAACTCAGCAAAATATCAAACCAAAAACGATTATGCGAAACGGTGATTTCTTAATAGTTGATTTAAAAACTCCTGAAGAACAGTGGACTCAAGAAAATCAGCCTAATTCAAATGGTCAAGACCAATCAGAAGAAAACATTGAAGAAATAGTTCAAGATTAAACGTTAATCCCGCTTACTAAAGCGGGATTTTCTCTTATTTATTAACGTTAGTCGGCGTTCTAATAAAAAAAGTACAAGCATATAAATGAACGATAGAAAAAGGAGGGTCGTTCAAAATATGCGAGTTTCAAATGTAACTGTCCGTAAACGATTAATGATTGCTCTATTCGTTGGTATTCTAACCTTCTTAATTATTGATGTGCGGCTTGGATATGTTCAATTTGTTTTGGGTGATTGGTTGACTGCAGGAGCAAAAGACTCTTGGAGCCGTAATATCCCTTTCGAACCTGAACGAGGAGAAATTGTAGACCGTAATGGGGTGCCGTTGGCAACGAATATTAGTACCCCCACTGTTTGGGTAGTCCCAAGACAAATAAAGGACCCAGCAACAACCGCGGAAAAGCTGGCTTCCGTTTTAAATATGTCAAAAGAAAAGGCATACCGGGATATCACCTTAAAGGAGAGAATTGTTCGTATTAAGGAAGGCAGAAAAATTTCTCATGAAAAGGCTAAGGAAATCAGATCCATGGGTCTTGAAGGGGTCTATATTGGGGAAGACTCCAAGCGTCATTATCCCATGGGGAGTTATCTCTCACATGTACTTGGGTTTGCAGGAGTGGACAACCAGGGGTTGATGGGACTAGAGCAATATTATGATAAAGAGCTAAGTGGTGAACGGGGCTCAGTTAAGTTCTATGCGAATGCTAAAGGTGAAAGAATGAACGATATGGCAGATGATTATGAGCAGCCGATCAACGGTCTCGATTTGAAGCTGACAATCGATTCAAAGATACAAACCATTGTCGAAAGAGAACTAGATATTGCTGAGGCAAAATACAACCCAGATGGTATTATCGCCATTGCAATGAACCCAAATAGTGGTGAAATTTTAGCGATGTCCAGCAGACCAACTTTTGATCCTGCTAATTTCCGGAATGTACCCCAAGAGGTCTATAATCGGAACCTGCCAGTTTGGTCAACCTATGAACCTGGTTCAACTTTTAAAATTATTACCCTTGCTGCGGCATTGAATGAAGGAAAGGTTAACTTGGAAAAGGAACATTTCCATGATTCTGGGTCGGTTCAAGTAGCAGGTGCAAGGTTAAAATGCTGGAAGCGGGGCGGGCATGGTGATCAAACATTTTTAGAGGTTGTTGAAAACTCGTGTAACCCTGGATTTGTTGAATTAGGTGAACGACTAGGAAAAGAGAAGCTTTTTAAATATGTTAAGGATTTTGGATTTGGACAGAAAACCGGAATTGATTTACAAGGTGAAGGAACGGGGATTTTATTTAATTTGAACCGAGTAGGTCCTGTTGAACAGGCAACAACTGCTTTTGGACAAGGAGTATCTGTAACACCGATCCAGCAGGTAACCGCAGTGTCGGCAGCGGTCAATGGCGGAATATTATACAAGCCGTTTATTGCGAAAGAATTAATTGATCCTATAACAAAAGAGATTGTAATGAGGAATTCTCCTGTTGAAAAAAGAAGAGTAATTTCCGAGAAGACTTCAAAGGAAATCCGCCATGCACTTGAAAGTGTAGTGGCCCAAGGGACAGGTGGCAGGGCATTTGTTGATGGCTATCGTGTGGGTGGAAAAACAGGAACTGCGCAAAAAGCACAAAACGGCAGATACTTAGAAAATAACTTTATTGTTTCTTTTATGGGCTTTGCCCCTGCTGATGACCCACAGATTGTCGTTTATGTTGCTGTTGATAACCCAAAAGGAGTTACGGCATTTGGGGGAACTATTACCGCTCCAATTGTAGGTAATATTATGAAGGATAGTATGAAAGCAATGGGGGTTGAGCCGAGAAAGGATCAAATTGAAAAAGAACTAAAATGGCCAGATACTCCTTTAATAAAACTTCCTGATTTTACAGGTTTAACAAAAATGGAGTTAATGGATCAGCTTATTAACTTAAAGGTAGATGCCAGCGGGGAGGGAGATGTGGTTATTAGGCAATCTCCTGTAGCCGGAACCAAAGTGAAGGAAGGGTCAAAAATTAGGCTTTATTTTGGTAAAGAAGAATAACTCGAGTTGGATTTCTTATTGTTAGGGCGGTCGGAATGTTTCCGCCGCCTAATTTTTTCTTTAAGCTTATATAACTAAATAGCAAAATAAAATATTTTAATGTAAAATAAGATGGAACTTTCGTTAAGAAGAATTTTGAGGTAAATACTGGTAATATGTATGTACGGTCATGAGAGGATTTGAGAGAAATGAAGCTACAAAAGCTGCTTAAGAATTTGCATCTTTTAGTTCCTTTTAAAGGTGAAGATCTGGAAATTACATCGATCGAAAACGATAATCGGAAGGTGCAAAAAGGGAGCTTATTTATTTGTATTAAAGGTTATACAGTTGATGGTCATGATTTTGCAGAATCAGCTGTAAAAAACGGCGCAGCAGCCATACTTGCGGAACGTCCGTTATCACTTGATGTGCCTGTTATTCTTGTAAAAGATACAACAAGAGCAATGGCTGTGTTAGCTGATACTCTTTATGGGCAGCCAACTAAAAAACTGCATTTAATTGGGATCACAGGAACAAACGGAAAAACAACCACCAGTCATCTAATTGAAAAAATAATGGTAGATGCTGGTCAAAAGACCGGTTTGATTGGCACGATGTACACTAAAATTGCTGAAAAGACGATTGAAACCAAAAACACCACACCTGAAAGCTTGACACTTCAAAAAACTTTTCAGCAAATGGTTGAAGCAGGTGTAAATACTGCCGTAATGGAGGTTTCTTCGCATGCCTTAGACCTTGGCAGGGTCCATGGCTGCGATTATGATGTGGCTGTGTTTACAAATCTAACGCAAGACCACCTGGATTATCATAAGACAATGGATGAATATAAGCGTGCGAAGAGTTTATTATTTGCCCAGCTCGGTAATACATTTAATCATCATAAACCAAAATTTGCTGTTTTAAATGCAGACGACCCTGCCTCTGATATGTATAGCAGGTCAACTGCCGCACATGTAATTACATATGGAATCGACAACAAGGCCGATATTCAAGCGAAAAACATCCAAATGACTTCCTCTGGTACTCATTTCAATCTCTTTGTCGAAACGGAAAAATTTCCGATCCAAATGCAATTAATTGGGAGATTCAGTGTTTATAATGTTTTAGCAAGTATTGCTGCCTCACTTGTGTCCGGAGTCGAAATTAATGAAATTATCAAGTCCATTGAAAGTGTAGAAGGTGTATCAGGAAGGTTTGAACTTGTAAATGCAGGACAAGATTTCACGGTTATTGTTGACTATGCCCATACACCTGACAGCCTTGAAAATGTATTAAAGACGATTCAGCATTTTGCAAAAAAAAGAATCTTCGTCATCGTAGGCTGCGGTGGGGATCGAGACCGTACGAAGCGGCCATTGATGGCTCAGATAGCCTGTCAATTGGCCACAGATCCTATCCTCACTTCAGATAACCCTAGAAGTGAAGACCCAATAGCAATATTGAAGGAAATGGAAGCAGGGGTTGAGGGTGAAAAATATAAGATCATACCTGACCGTAAAGAAGCGATTCATACAGCAATACAACAGGCAACAACAGGAGATGTGATCTTAATAGCCGGTAAGGGCCATGAAACATATCAAATTATTGGCAATGTCGTTCACGATTTTGATGACAGGCTGGTAGCACGGGAAGCGATTGAGGGGAGATAGCTATGTATTTAGCTTTGAAAGACTTGGAAGGTCTATTTGATTCTAGCCGTGGAATCCAAGACGATTTTTTGTTTGCTTCGGTTAGCGACCAAGCAAACGAAGCGCAGCCAAAAGGATTATTTGTGTCATATAACGGAATGAATGGTGAGCTTACAGAAGCGATTGCAAATGGAGCAATCGCAGCTATTTGGAATCAAGAACACGATCTTCCAAGGTATACTCCGAACCATTTTCCAGTATTTTTTACAAACGATCCTGCTGATGCAATTGTAACAATTTTAAATAGATATATTGAAAAATTAAATGGAGAAACAGACAAAATTATGGCGATAACTAACTTTAAATTTTCAAATAAAAAACTTCTTAATAAAAATAACGAAACATATGATATATCTGTGTTATTAAACGAGGTAATTAATAAAAACAAACCTGAAAGGAGGGAATAAAATGCTTGAGCAAGTTATTTTTTTCACAATAATTATGGGCTTTCTTATATCAGTATTGCTTTCTCCTGTATTTATTCCCTTCTTAAGAAGGTTGAAATTTGGACAAAGCATTCGTGAAGAAGGGCCAAAATCCCACCAGAAAAAATCTGGCACACCAACCATGGGCGGTGTGATGATCTTGTTTTCGATCGTTATTACGACACTTGTGATGACAGGCAAGTTTTCTGAACCGACTGTTAAAACATATTTGCTGCTTCTTGTAACGCTCGGTTTTGGATTGCTTGGTTTTTTAGACGATTTTATCAAAGTCGCCTTAAAACGGAATTTAGGATTAACATCTAAACAAAAGCTAGCAGGTCAAATCATTATTTCAATTATCTTTTATCTTATCTATAAACAACAAGGTTTCTCTACCGAAATTAGTATCCCATTTACTGATACAACATTTGATTTAGGCTGGTTTTTCATCTTTTTCATCATATTCTGGTTAGTTGGCTTTTCAAATGCGGTCAACTTAACCGATGGACTTGATGGCCTGGTGTCAGGTACCGCAGCAATTGCTTTTGGTGCACTAGCAGTACTTGCTTGGAATCAATCACAGATGGAAATTGCGATATTTTCTGTGGCGGTTGTAGGAGCTGTGTTAGGGTTCTTGGTGTTTAACGCCCATCCAGCCAAGGTTTTCATGGGAGATACCGGTTCACTTGCCCTTGGAGGTGCAATTGCCACTATCGCAATTCTTACCAAACTTGAAATTTTGCTTATCATTATCGGAGGAGTATTTGTCATTGAAACATTATCCGTTATTTTACAGGTTATCTCCTTTAAAACAACCGGTAAACGGATTTTCCGTATGAGCCCATTGCATCACCATTATGAATTAGTAGGTTGGTCGGAATGGCGTGTTGTCGTCACTTTTTGGAGTGTTGGATTAATCCTTGCGATACTAGGAATCTATATAGAGGTGTGGTTATAAATTGAAACAGATTAAAACTTTCAGTCATAAAAAAATTCTTGTCCTTGGTTTGGCGAAAAGCGGGGTAACAGCAGCCGCTCTATTACATAAGCTTGGAGCATTTGTGACGGTTAATGATAAAAAGCCATTCTCGGAAAATCCTGAGGCACAAGGGCTATTAGAACAAGGGATTAAAGTGATATGTGGTGAACATCCTATTGAACTTCTAGATGAAGGATTCGAGCTGATTGTCAAGAATCCGGGTATTCCTTATAACAACCCAATGATTGCTGGAGCGATTGAAAAAGGAATTCCGGTTATCACCGAGGTAGAGCTTGCATATGAGGTATCGGAAGCCCCATTTATTGCTATTACAGGAACAAACGGGAAAACAACAACGACAACTTTAGTCTATGAAATGTTGAAAGAGGATGAAAAGAACCCGCTAATTGCAGGGAATATTGGTACAGTGGCATCAGGTGTTGCGGAGGAAGCAACAGCAGACAATACGATTGTCATTGAATTATCTTCGTTTCAATTAATGGGGATTGTCAATTTTAACCCTAAAATTGCCATTCTTACAAACCTATATGATGCCCATTTGGATTTTCATGGGACAAAAAAAGAATATATTGCGGCAAAGGCAAACATCACAAAAAATCAAACAGAACTTGAATATCTCATTGTCAATGCGGATCAAGAAGAGACTCTAGAAGTTTCTCGTCACTCTAAGGCCAGCATCATTCCTTTTTCTACAAAGAAGAAACTGTCGAAAGGTGCTTATATTTCCGATGGCTGGATTATATTTAATAGTGAAAAAGTGATGGAAATTGAGAAAATAGCTCTGCCGGGCAACCACAATCTTGAAAATATTTTATCTGCAATGGCTGCGGCAAAGCTTTCAGGCGTAGAAAATAGCGCGATTCAAAGGGTTCTGCGTACATTTACTGGTGTCAGGCACCGCCTGCAATTCGTTACAGAAGTGAACGGTAGAAAATTCTATAATGATTCTAAAGCGACGAATATTCTGGCATCCATTAATGCTTTAGCTGCTTTTGAAGCACCTGTTATTCTGCTCGCAGGCGGTTTGGATCGCGGTAACGAGTTTGATGAGCTCCTGCCTTATTTAAAAAATGTAAAAGCAATGATTACATTTGGGCAAACCGCGCCTAAGATGGAACGGGTCGGGACATTGGCTGGAATAAAAACAATCATCCGTGTCGATAATGTTGACAAGGCAGTGCCTGAAGCTTATCGATACTCCGAATCAGGTGACGTAATATTGTTATCTCCTGCTTGTGCGAGCTGGGATCAATATAAAACTTTTGAGGTCAGGGGAGACATTTTTATCGAAGCGGTGCATAAGCTTAAGTAAGGGCTTGTACAAACGAAAAGCGGAAGCTCCCGTTAAGCGAAGTACACTAGTCGCTGGGAGCTGAAGCCAGCAGTTTTAATGGTTCTGCAAAGCCCTAAAACTAGCAGTTGAGGTGTATTGTGGTGCCGACAAAAAAAACAACTCCCGATTTTATTTTAATGATCGTAACATTCACGCTTCTGGCAATAGGGCTTATCATGGTTTACAGCGCAAGTGCTATCTGGGCTGAATATAAATTTAATGATTCCTTTTTCTTTGCGAAAAGACAAACTCTTTTTGCAGGGGTAGGAGTCGCTGCTATGTTTTTTATTATGAACATCAACTATTGGACGTGGAGGACTTGGTCGAAAACCTTTATCATTATTTGTTTCGTCCTACTTATTCTTGTTTTAATTCCGGGAATAGGTAATGAAAGAAATGGATCTCGAAGTTGGATTGGTGTAGGGGCTTTTTCAATTCAACCCTCAGAATTTATGAAACTGGCGATGATAGCCTTTTTGGCAAAATATCTGTCCGAACGGCAAAAGCTCATTACTTCATTTAAGAAAGGTCTTGTTCCATCATTAGGGCTTGCCTTTTTAGCCTTTTCAATGATCATGCTCCAACCTGATTTAGGTACGGGAACAGTTATGATGGGTACCTGTGTCGTCATGATTTTTATTGCTGGTGCACGGATTAGCCATTTTTCTTTCCTTGGACTGTTGGGTATAGTAGGGTTTGTCGGCTTAATTGCTTCCGCACCCTATCGAATGAAAAGGATAACTTCCTTTTTAGATCCATGGTCCGACCCGCAGGGAAGTGGCTTTCAAATGATTCAATCGCTTTTTGCGATTGGACCCGGCGGATTGTTTGGACTTGGACTTGGCGAAAGCCGACAGAAGTTTTTTTACTTACCAGAACCACAGACCGACTTTATCTTTGCAATACTATCTGAAGAATTAGGTTTTATCGGTGGTTCATTTATATTACTATTATTTGCACTGTTGTTATGGAGAGGTATTCGAATCGCCCTAGGTGCACCGGATTTATATGGCAGCTTTTTAGCCGTAGGGATCATCGCCATGGTGGCTATTCAGGTAATGATTAATATTGGAGTTGTCACAGGGCTAATGCCCGTTACGGGCATTACCTTGCCATTTTTGAGCTATGGAGGCTCTAGTTTGACCCTGATGTTAATGGCGATCGGTGTTCTCCTTAATATTAGCAGGTATTCTCGCTTTTGAACCTTACCCCTGTTTAGCAGCAGGGTTCTTTTTATTTTTAGGCTATGTTAAAGCTCATTGTTGATTTTGGCACATGTTGATTGGAGCGGAAGGCGCGAAGACTCCTGCGGGAGGACGGGGCAGGGGAGACCCCGCAGGCGCTTATCGCCGAGGAGGCTCCCCCGGACCGCCCGCGGAAAGCGAAGCGCCTGGAGCGGAAATCAACAGCCAAGTATAACAGAGCCTATTTTTAAGTGAAATCTAATTCATAACGTTACAATTAGATAACATTCTTTTTTCATATGCATTATTTCGTTCGTTTTTATAGTAAGATAGTTATGGCAATCAGGTGTTAAATAGTTAATGAGGTGGAAAAATGAAAATAGTTGTTAGCGGTGGAGGGACTGGCGGACATATCTATCCTGCTCTCGCACTAATTCGAGAAATTCAAAACCAGAATAAAGATACACAATTTTTATATATTGGGACTAAAAATGGTTTGGAAAGTAAGCTTGTTCCGATGGAGAATATTTCTTTTAAAGCAATTCATATTACTGGTTTTCAAAGAAAGCTTTCCTTTGAAAATATAAAAACTGTCCTACGTTTTCTAAAAGGAGTCAAAGACAGTAAGAGAATGTTAAAAGAGTTCAAACCTGATATTGTCATTGGAACAGGCGGATATGTATGCGGACCTGTTGTTTATGCTGCGTCAAAGCTCGGTATCCCAACGATTATCCACGAACAAAATAGTGTTCCTGGACTTACCAATAAATTTTTAAGCCGTTATGTAAATAAAATTGCGATTTGTTTTGAAGAAGCCAAAGAATTCTTTCCGAAAGAGAAGACTGTTTTCACAGGTAATCCTCGTGCATCCGAAGTAATTGGCAAGGATGGGATTCAAGGACGTCTTGCAGCTGGGCTTAGTACAACAATACCAGCAGTCTTAATCTTTGGCGGCAGCCGTGGTGCTAGGCCAATTAATGAGGCTGTTGTAAAGGCATTTGGGGAATTGGCTGAAAAGCCATATCAAATTCTTTATATTACAGGAGACGTTCATTTTGAGGATGTCAAAAAAGAAGTAGATCTAATTGGAAACCCCAAAAATGTAGTAATTAAGCCCTTTATTCATAATATGCCAGAGGTTCTGGCGGGGATTGATCTAGTCGTTTCAAGAGCAGGAGCAACGACACTAGCAGAGATTACCTCGCTCGGTATTCCAAGCATTCTTATCCCTAGCCCGTATGTTACAAATAATCATCAAGAGAAAAACGCTAAATCTTTAAGTGACCATGGTGCGGCAGAATTACTATTAGAAAAAGATTTAAATAATAAAAGTCTTGTGAACCACATCGATCGTATTCTCTTAAATAAAGAAAATTTAAAGGACATGAAGCTAAAAGCTAAAAAAATGGGTGTGCCTGATTCAGCTATTAGACTGTATTCCTTAATGCAAGAGCTTGTAAAAACAAATCAAAGGTAGCCCAAAATCGTTTTTAGCATAAACTGAAATAAATGCATCTTCGAAAGATAGGTGGTAAATATGGACGCAATAATAACGGAATTGCAAAATTCAAATATAGGAAAAGTGAAAATAAATGAACCTCTTGTCAACCACACCACAATCAAAATCGGCGGTCCTGCTGATCTTTTTATTGAGCCTTCATCAGTTGAAAATTTAAAACAGGTGATGGGGTTGGTAAAAAAACACAGCTTAAATTGGCGGGCGATTGGCAGAGGTTCTAATCTTTTAGTCTCTGACAAAGGCATCGAAGGAGCGGTAATTAAACTTGGCTCTGGAGTGGATGGACTTAAAATTGATGGCACAGAGATTACAGTGGGAGGCGGACATTCCCTGATAAGTTTGGCTACACTTATTAGCAAGAAAGGGATGGCCGGATTAGAATTTGCCAGTGGAATCCCTGGGTCTGTTGGCGGTGCTGTTTATATGAATGCTGGTGCACACGGCTCAGATATTAGCAAAATACTGACAAGGGCTCATATTTTATTTGAAGATGGGACGATGGAGTGGCTTTCGAATGACGAAATGAAATTCTCGTATAGAACATCTGTCTTGCAGAAAATTAGACCAGGCATTGTTGTAGAAGCTGCATTTCAACTTACCGAAGGTGATAAAGCAGTCATTGTATCACAAATGATCAAGAATAAAGATTATCGAAAAGATACCCAACCATGGAACTTTCCCTGTGCTGGCAGTATATTCAGGAACCCTCTTCCGAATTACGCAGGAAAATTAATAGAAGATGCTGGGTTAAAGGGATATAGTATTGGCGGTGCAAAAATATCGGAAATGCATGGGAATTTTATAGTAAATGCTGGAAATGCTACTGCAGCAGATGTGCTTGCCTTAATTCAACATGTAAAGGATACCATTTACAGCCTTTATAATGTAAAAATGGAAACAGAGGTAGAAATAATCGGACGGAAATAAGAAAGAAAATAATCGTACGAATGACAAATATTGTGTTATAATTACTGATAATATTATAGGTGCAACCTCGAAAAGTAACTGACGGCATGATTTTTCGTGCCGTTGTTTCTCTTTTCAAGGTAACACTATCGAATGTTTGGACAGGCTTAGTTAGCTATTCCTGAGGCAGCTGCTTTTTATTTGGAGGAATAATAAATGGAAAAAGGTAAAATCGTTGCTCTCGAGGATCGTATCCCTAAACTTAAAGAGCAAAGACGACGAAAAGCGAATAGACGCCTTGTGCTCCTGTTAATTCTGTTTTTTACAATGATAGTAGTTATCGCCTACTCACAATCACCATTAAGTCATGTAAAGACGATAACAATAAAAGGCAATGGAGTGTATTCCGCTGAAGAATTAGTCAGTCAGAGCGGCCTTTCGAATAATACGAATATTTGGAAAATAAAGAAGGACGAAACCATTGTAAAATTACAGCGATTATCTGAGATCAAAAAAGCTGAAATTCAGATTCACTGGCCTAGTACAGTTATTATTCAAGTAAAAGAATATAAAAGAATTGCTTATCTAAAACAAGGGAATAACTTCCTTCCAGTTATGGATAATGGGAAAATTTTAAAAAATCGAGAAGCAAATAAAATTCCTGTTAATTCTCCAATTTTATTTGAGTTTAAAGAAGGGGCGGCCCTCAATCAATTGGTTAAAGAGTTAGAAAAACTTCCTAGAGAAATTACAAACTCGATCTCTGAAATCCATTATACTCCCAAGAAAACAGATCCATTTCATATATCCTTATTTATGAATGATGGATTCGAGGTGAGTGCGACATTAAGAAGTTTTTCAGAAAAAATGGTGCATTATCCCTCAATTATCTCCCAATTAGATCCTAACAAAAAGGGAATTATTGACTTAGAAGTAGGATCTTACTTTAAGGCTTTTGAAACAGAAGGGGAGGAAAAAGAAGTTGAGCAAGATAAAGGTGAAGGGTAAACATGTTATCTTGTCCCTCGTCTGCCTTGTATTAGGATTTATGATTGCCTTTTCTTATCATTTGACGCAATTAGAAAATAAAAATGAGAAGCCAAATGTATCGGGTAAACAGTGGGAAAAGACACTTGCATTAAGAAATCAATTAATTGCAGAAGAAAAGAGTAATCGAGAACTGCAAAAGGAGTTACATCAAAAACAAGATTTGGTTCTTAAAAATGAAAAAGACCTCTCAAAGGAAGCACAGGTCTTTCTTAATCTTGCTGAGGATGCCGAAAAATATCGAATGTTCTTGGGGAAGGTGAAGGTACAGGGTAAAGGGGTTAAGATTACTCTCACTGACGGTGCATACGACCCAAAAGAAGACAATATTAATAATTACCTTGTTCATGAACACCATGTATTTAAAGTGGTGAATGAACTATATATATCAGGAGCAGCAGCTGTTGCTATAAATGGGCAAAGGCTGACAAGTCATTCTTATATTATTTGTAATGGACCTGTTATTACTGTGGATGGAATTGAACATCCAGCACCATTTATTATTACAGCAATCGGAGACCCTGACGTCCTTTCATCATCAATAAACTTAGTTGGAGGGGTTAAGGATCAACTAGTGAACGATAATATTGTTTTTACATTAGAAAAAAATGATGAAATTGTCCTAAATCCAATTCTAGGAAGTTAGCCATTTTCAAAGTAGTGTCCACAGGATGATTATATAAAAGGTTAGGTGAAAAAAGGTGGACAACCAAAAAATTAATGCAAGTTTTACATTGATAGCAATCTTGGTCGGTTTCATGATTGCAATCCAATTTCAAACAGTAAAAAAACCTGCTGAACGTGACACACGCGATATTTGGCAGCTTCGTGAAGCGTTACTTAAAGAAAAAGAACTTCAATCCAATTTATTAAGTGAAATTCGTTCAAATGAAGAAAAGCTGGCAGCCTATGAATCTAAGCGAAAACAAAGTAAGGAACAAGCTTTAAAGGATACATTAGATGAATTAAAGATTGAAGCTGGATTATCCAAAATTACTGTTCCTGGAATAACCTTACATATTGAGCCAGTAATCGAAGAAATAAAGCCGGGTACTCCAGTTAATAGGGTGGTTTCACCAGAACTTTTAAAAAGATTACTCAATGAATTGAATATGTACGAAGCAAAATATGTAGCGATTGATGGACGAAGAATTATTAATACGACTGTCATTCGGGACATCAATCGGGAAACAAAAATCGATGGACATACAATTAATAGTTTGCCGATAGAAGTTATCGTGGGTGTAGATGATAATAATACAGCTGAAAAATTATACAATCGGATGAAAGTATCTAAATCTACGGAAGAATTTTTTATTGAAAATCTCAGACTTTCCATTTCAAAACCAAATCCGAACGTAACGGTACCTGCCTATGATAATTCCATTCGTATCCGCTATATGGAACCGACAAAAGAAGGAGGCGATTCTTAATGTGGCTTCCATTCATTGGATTAATAATTGGAATCATACTTGGTTTGTTAACGGAGATTCGAATACCTGAAGAATATTCCAATTATTTGTCGATTGCTGTCTTAGCGGCATTCGACACACTTTTCGGCGGCATCAGGGCATACCTGCAAAATATATATGATGAAAAGGTGTTTGTTTCAGGATTCTTTTTTAATATAATGCTAGCTGCAAGTTTAGCTTTTCTCGGTGTTCATCTTGGTGTAGACTTGTATTTAGCGGCAGTTTTCGCGTTTGGTGTCAGATTATTTCAGAATATTGCCGTAATAAGGCGAATAATATTGACGAAATGGTCAACCAACAAAGAAAAAGTAGAAAAAAATTGAAACTTTTTAAAGGGAATCATTTAGTTGTGACGAATAATTTAAATATTACTATGGAAACTTTTATTGAACAAAAAAATAGTTGTTGTTCAACTTAAGGAAATCTAAAGGAGGTGCCAAAGAATGAACAGCAATGAAATATATGTTAGTCTTGACATCGGTACATCCAGTGTGAAAGTTATCATTGGTGAAATGGTCAATGACTCGGGTAAAGACTCGTTAAATATAATTGGTGTTGGAAATGTGCAATCCGAAGGATTGCGCAAAGGGTCGATCGTGGACATGGACGACACCGTTCATTCGATTAGAAGGGCAATTGAGCAAGCAGAAAGAATGATTGGGATGGAAATCAGAGATGTGGTGGTTGGCATTTCTGGAAACAATGTTATGCTTCAACAATGTCATGGTATTGTAGCTGTTTCAAGCCAAAACCGAGAGATTACGAATGAGGACGTCATTCGTGTCATTGAAGCATCCCACGTTGGTTCTATCCCGCCTGAGAGAGAGAACATTGGCGTTATTCGAAAACAATTCATACTGGATGGTAAAGATGAAATTAATGATCCCCGCGGAATGATTGGGGTTCGCTTGGAAATGGATGGAACACTCATTACCGGATCCAAATCGATCATCATTAATACACTTCGCTGTGTAGAACGCGCTGGACTTGAGATAGTAGACATTGTCCTTCAGCCTTTGGCAGCTGGAGACTATGCTTTGTCAAAGGATGAGAAGAACCTCGGGGTAGCTCTTATTGACCTTGGTGGAGGATCTACAACGATCGCTGTTTTCGAAGAAGGATTTATCACACAAACGAGTGTCATTCCAGTTGGCGGAGATTATATCACGAAAGATCTTTCTGTAGGGTTACGGACTTCGACAGAAGATGCAGAAAAAATCAAAGTAAAACATGGACACGCATTTTATGATGAGGCTTCAGAAGATGAAGTATTCAGTGTTCCAATAATCGGCAGTGATCAGCATCAACAATTTAATCAGCTTGAGATTTCTGATATTATTGAAGCAAGAATGGAAGAAATTTTTGAACTAGTTTTACATGAAATGAAACGCCTAGGATTAAGTGACCTTCCTGGCGGTTATGTTTTAACTGGCGGCATGGCAAATATGCAAGGTGTTCTAGAACTTGCCCAGGTAATTTTACAAAATCGAGTTCGGATTGCCGTCCCTGACTATATTGGTGTGAGAGAACCTAAATATACTACAGCTGTCGGTTTAATTAAATATGCCTACAAGAATGCTAGATTACCAGGTGGTACCATTGGTTCATCGACTATTTCTGAACCTATAGAAAAGAGAGTACCAAAACAACAACAACAACAACCTAAAGCAAAAGTAGAAAAACATCCGGAAGAAAAGATGTCATCAAAAGTAAAAAAATTCCTTGGTTACTTTTTTGAATAGATAAATCAAAAAAGGAAGCGACGAATTAGGAGGATTGTCATGTTAGAATTTGATACAAATTTAGATTCTCTTGCAACAATAAAAGTAATCGGTGTAGGCGGCGGTGGTAATAACGCGGTAAACCGAATGATTGAACATGGCGTTCAAGGGGTAGAATTTATCGCTGTAAATACTGATGCTCAAGCATTAAATCTTTCTAAAGCAGAAGTTAAGATGCAGATTGGCGCAAAACTTACTCGTGGACTAGGTGCAGGTGCTAATCCTGATGTGGGAAAGAAAGCAGCAGAAGAAAGTAAAGAACAGCTTGAAGCAGCATTAAGCGGAGCAGATATGGTATTTGTTACAGCTGGAATGGGTGGAGGCACAGGAACTGGTGCTGCACCAGTTATTGCTCAGATTGCCCGTGACTTAGGTGCATTGACGGTGGGGGTTGTCACACGTCCGTTTACATTTGAAGGTAAAAAACGATCAGGTCAAGCATCAGGCGGAATCGGTGCGATGAAGGAAGCTGTAGATACACTAATTGTGATTCCTAATGATCGTCTTCTAGAAATCGTTGACAAAAGTACGCCAATGCTTGAAGCTTTCCGCGAAGCAGACAATGTCCTCAGGCAGGGTGTACAAGGTATATCAGATTTAATTGCTGTCCCTGGTCTTATTAACTTGGACTTTGCAGACGTAAAAACAATTATGTCTAATAAGGGTTCAGCTTTAATGGGTATCGGTGTATCTGCCGGTGAAAATCGTGCAGCTGAAGCCGCTAAGAAAGCAATTAGTTCTCCTTTATTAGAAACCTCTATTGATGGAGCACAAGGAGTACTTATGAACATTACAGGTGGCACAAACTTAAGTCTTTACGAAGTTCAAGAAGCTGCCGATATTGTAGCAACCGCATCAGACCAGGAAGTAAATATGATTTTTGGTTCTGTTATCAATGAAACGCTTAAAGAAGAAATTATTGTTACAGTCATCGCAACAGGCTTTAAAGAAGAAAGCTTGCAGCCAAAAGCAACTCGTCCTACTTTTGGACAAACCAAGCCGACAATTGGCAATGTTAAGAGAGAGCAGCCAAAACGCGAAGAGGTTCAGCAAGAACCCGTTCGCCACACCCAAGTTTCCCAAGAAGAAACTTTGGATATTCCAACCTTCTTACGTAACCGTAATCGGAGAAGATAAATAACGAATCATCTAAGAAAGGCATGGCCAATTATTG
Source organism: Bacillus sp. ISL-75 (assembly GCF_018613095.1). Classification (NCBI taxonomy): domain Bacteria; kingdom Bacillati; phylum Bacillota; class Bacilli; order Caryophanales; family Bacillaceae; genus Bacillus; species Bacillus sp. ISL-75. Next base: position 238,417 of record NZ_JAGGQX010000009.1, on the reverse strand, counting down.
GTCATGTCTTTTTTTTATTTAGGCGATGTTAAAGCTTGTTGTTGATTTTGACACTATGTTGATTGGAGCGGAAATCAACAGGCCGTATACAGAGCTTTTATTTATTGCAACAAAATCTATCTGACAAAATCCGTTGTGAATAGTGGAAAATTCTGTTTTTTTGATTACAGAAAGTGACACACTTCAGCCATGCAAGTACGTTATACTTTTTCGTAAACAGAAAGGAAAAGCTGACAATTTAAAGGGAGGAAGCTCGCCTGACTATTTATTTAGATGTGATTTGGGCACTAAATTTGTTTTTTGATAGCCTGCTTCTGTATTTAACAGCTATTTTTCTAAAAAGAGAAATTAAATTAGGGAGACTACTTGCTGGTGGATTTATTGGTTCAATGATAATTTTATTATCATTTACACCATTAAATGTCTATACAAGCCATCCAATTTCAAAATTCATGTTTTCAATCTTGATGGTGTTAATTACCTTTGGGTATAAGCGAATGACTTTTTTCATTAAAGCCTTAATGACGCTATATGTTTCAACTTTTTTAATTGGCGGGGCATTAATGGGGGCACATTATTTTATTCAATATGACTCTGAATTAACAACTAAGGTACTAATCACTAGTGTAAAAGGTTTTGGAGACCCAATTAGTTGGGTATTCGTTCTTATTGGTTTTCCAGTTGCCTGGCATTTCTCAAGAAAAAATGTAGAAAGTATGGAGATGACCAAAATTCAATTTGATCAAATTGTTAAAGTAACCGTGGAAATTGACAATGAAACACTTACTTTTAAAGGATTAGTGGATAGTGGAAACCAACTTTATGATCCGTTGTCAAAGCTTCCTGTTATGTTCGTCTCAATTAAAAACCAACTAGATACAATCCCAGAAACGATACAGAAACTTGCGGATGATCCAGAAATACTTTTAAAAGGAAGTGGAGAAATCCCAGAGGAATGGCAAAGCAGGCTCAGGATCATCCCTACTCGCGTGATTGGACAAGAGCATCAGCTTATAATAGCGGTCAAACCTGAAAGCATTTTGATCGAACATAACGGGACTCAGTATTTATGTGAAAAAGGCCTTGTATCTTTCACAATAAAGCAACTCTCTAGTGAGGATGCATTTCAATGTATTGTTCATCCAAAAATGCTAACTGGGCATAAACTGCAAACCGAAACCGTTAAGGTGAGTTAATATTACTATACTCAGAAAAACATATTTTAGAAGGAGGAACACGCATGAAAAAATGGAGGCTTCGCCTATCCTACTACTGGTATAAACTATTAATGAAATTGGGCTTAAAAACGGATGAAGTTTATTATATTGGTGGCAGCGAAGCATTACCGCCTCCTTTAAGTAAAGATGAAGAAGAGTTGTTGTTAAAAAAACTACCGGGTGGTGATAAAGCCGCAAGGTCGATATTAATTGAACGTAATCTCCGTCTAGTTGTTTATATTGCTAGAAAATTTGAGAATACAGGTATTAATATCGAGGATTTAATTAGTATCGGGACCATTGGATTGATTAAAGCCGTAAATACCTTTAATCCTGAGAAAAAAATAAAACTTGCTACATACGCCTCTAGATGTATCGAGAATGAGATTCTCATGTACTTACGACGTAATAATAAGATCAGATCAGAGGTATCCTTTGATGAACCTTTGAACATTGATTGGGATGGAAATGAGCTTTTATTATCTGATGTATTAGGAACAGATGATGATATTATCACAAAAGACCTAGAGGCCAATGTGGACCGAAAGTTATTGACAAAAGCACTGCATCAGCTTACAGACCGTGAAAAACAAATAATGGAGCTTCGGTTTGGTCTGACAAACGGGGAAGAAAAAACCCAAAAAGACGTAGCCGACATGCTGGGAATTTCCCAATCCTATATATCAAGATTAGAAAAAAGAATAATAAAAAGATTACGGAAAGAATTTAATAAGATGGTGTAAGAAAAGAAAATTTTTTTCATTCGAAAAACCTAAGAATTTCGCGACTTAATTACATTTTTCGACAAATATGCACTTGTCCACCATCGTGGATAAGTGCATATTTTTCCTTCTCAAGGAAATACTGTTTTTTGTACAGCAACTCCTGTGAGGAGGGAAAAGGATTGACTCGAAATAAAGTTGAAATTTGCGGTGTGGACACAGCAAAACTTCCTGTATTAAAAAATGAAGAAATGAGAATACTCTTCAAGCAAATGCAAGAGGGCGATATTTATGCCAGAGAAAAGCTCGTCAACGGTAATTTACGACTCGTATTAAGTGTCATTCAACGATTTAACAATCGAGGCGAGTTTGTTGACGACCTGTTTCAGGTTGGCTGTATTGGACTGATGAAATCAATCGATAACTTTGATTTAGGTCAAAACGTAAAGTTTTCGACTTATGCCGTACCAATGATTATTGGAGAAATTCGAAGGTATCTACGTGATAATAATCCAATTCGCGTTTCAAGGTCCTTGAGGGATATAGCTTATAAGGCCCTCCAAGTAAGGGAGCGATTGATGAGCGAAACTTCACGTGAACCCACTGCAGAAGAAATCGCAAAGGTCTTAGAAGTTCCACACGAAGAAATCGTGTTCGCTCTTGATGCCATACAGGACCCAGTGTCCCTTTTCGAGCCAATTTATAATGATGGCGGCGACCCAATTTATGTAATGGACCAATTAAGCGACGAGAAAAATAAAGATATCCACTGGATTGAAGAAATTGCTTTAAAAGAAGGAATGCGAAGGTTAAACGATCGTGAAAAATTAATTTTACGTAAACGATTTTTTCAAGGGAAAACACAAATGGAAGTCGCGGATGAAATCGGGATATCTCAAGCTCAGGTTTCTCGACTAGAGAAAGCGGCCATAAGGCAAATGAATAAAAATATTCAAAGTTAAGCTGTCCTTTGGGCAGCTTTATTTTTATTCTTTTTACTAAAATGATATCAACAATCATATATTTTCTATAGTAATAAAACTGGGAGTGAGAGATGATGGTGAAAATTTCCGAATTCCAAATAAAAGATGTGGTTAATGTATCAGACGGAAAAAGGCTTGGTAATATAGGTGATATAGAGATCAATTTAACCACAGGTAAAATTGATGCCGTCGTGATTAGTGGCAGCGGCAGAGTACTCGGCTTTTTTGGAAAAGATGATGACGTGGTTATTCCGTGGAAAAATATCATTAAAATTGGTCAGGACGTAATTTTGGTAAGGTATAAAGGAAATGAAGAGAGAGTTTCATCGGAAACAGAGGTTTGACAATAGTTATTTGCGGTGACCATTTTTTCGTTTCATGGTAAACTATAGAAAAAAACAAAAGAGGTATGGTAATGGAACCCTTTGTTTTAAAGAATGAGTCATTTTTTTCAATAGAAAGCTGGATAAGGCAATTTCCTGATTTGGCTGCGGGTATGACAACCAAAAATGGAGGAGCGAGTAAAGGGAATTACGAAACCCTAAACCTTGGCTTTCATGTTGGAGATGACAGAAGCGATGTTTGCATCAACCGAGGAAAAGTTTCTGAACTTCTGAATTTTCCTCTAAACACCTGGGTTGGGGCAGAACAAACACATGGTATTCATCTTAAGAAAATTTCAAAAGCAGATCGAGGTAAAGGGTCAAAATCCTATGAAGATTCTTTTAAAGACACTGATGGTTTTTATACGAATGAGGAGGGTATTCTTTTATCGCTTTGCTTTGCCGACTGCGTCCCTCTTTTTTTTATTGCACCTGAATCAAGGATGATTGGAATTGCCCATGCTGGCTGGAAGGGGACCGTTGGTCAAATTGCCAAGGAAATGATAAATGCATGGGGAATAGAAGGAATTAATCCCCAACAGATTTTTGTGGCAATTGGCCCATCAATTTGTGAAAAATGTTATATTGTTGATCAGCGTGTTATAAATTTAGTTGAAAATACACTAGTAGATGTCGAAACATTACCCTATAATTTAATTAATGATGGCCAATACTCTTTAGATTTACGTGAAGTAAATAGACAAATTATTGTCAATTCAGGTGTACCTGGTACTAATATTCAGATGACTGGATTTTGTTCTAGTTGTGATAAAGAGTTTTTTTCCCACCGACGTGATCAAGGTAGGACAGGAAGAATGGTAAGTTTTATTGGCTGGAAGGAGACTACGAAAAGTTTATGAGGGTTGCAGTAAAGTTTGAACAAATAAAACAACAAATTATTGATACATGCCTTCGAGTAGAGCGGGACCCTGAAGAAGTGAAAGTGATAGGCGTTACGAAATATGTTAGTACGGAGAGAGCTATTGAAGCATTACAAGCTGGCATCATAAATTTAGGTGAAAATCGTGATGAGGGGCTCCTTCATAAGTGGGAAGTTCTTAAGGACAAGCCTAATTGGCATTACATCGGTTCGCTTCAGACGCGAAAAGTAAAAAATATAATTAATATAGTTGAATATATTCATTCTTTGGACCGGATTTCTCTTGCAGAAGAAATCAATAAACGAGCAGAACAAAAGGTAAAATGCCTGGTTCAAGTCAACGTCTCTGGGGAAGAATCTAAGCACGGCTTAAGTCCTGAAGATGCGATAGTCTTTATTGAATCGCTTCGCAAATTTGAGAGGATTAGCGTGGAAGGTTTAATGACAATGGCTCCATTAACGGATGATGAAGACCAAATTCGAGAATGTTTTCGCAAATTAAGAGAACTTCGCGATCAAGTTCAAGCCCTAAATTTGGATTACGCGCCATGCACAGAGCTTTCGATGGGTATGTCTAATGATTATGTAATTGCTATTGAAGAAGGGTCAACAATGGTAAGAATAGGCACAGCGCTTGTTGGTGAAGATGGTTAGGAGAGAAGATAATGACGATTAAATCAAAATTAAAAACATTTTTCTTTTTAGATGATGAATATGATGATAATAATGATGATTATGCACAAACAGTTGAACCGGCTCCCGTAAAGCAAAAGCAACAGCATCTGCCAGTAGTAAAAAACCAAAATGTTGTTAGCTTGCAAAGCGTCCAAAAAACTACCACTTCATCAAAATCATCCAAGGTAATTTTAGTTGAACCACGTACATATTCTGAGTCAACTGATATTGCAGACCATTTAAAAAATCGCCGGGCAGTTGTAGTGAATCTGCAGCGGATTGATAGTGAACAAGGCAGGCAAATTGTTGATTTTCTAAGCGGAGTTGTCTATGCCCTCGGGGGTGACATTCAAAAAATTGGTTTAAGTATATTTTTATGTACTCCTGATAATGTTGAGGTGTCTGGAAATATATCCGATCTGATTCCTGACTTTGATAATCAAAATACGAGGTGGTAATGTTAAATGGCATTTGTATTTAGTTTATTACAACAGTTAATTCAAGTTTATTCGTGGGCATTAATTATTTATATTTTAATGTCTTGGTTTCCAAATGCTAGAGAGTCCTCTATTGGTCAATTTTTAGCAAAAGTTTGTGAACCTTATTTAGAGCCATTTAGAAAAATCATTCCACCTCTTGGTATGATGGATATATCACCTATTGTTGCATTTCTTGTTTTAAACTTCGCGAGCAGTGGTTTAGGCAGTGTATATCGCTGGCTAGCATAAGAATACTGAAACTAGGTTGTGTTTTGAAAAATGAATATTTACCAGCATTTCCGGCCAGAAGAACGAGAATATATTGACCAAGTGTTAAATTGGAAGGATTATGTCGAGACGCAATATACTCCTAAGTTAACAGATTTTCTTGATCCAAGGGAACAGCATATTCTAAAAATATTAATTGGTGAACATGGCCAAGTAAATTATAAACTTTTTGGCGGCAGCCCAGATGTTGAACGAAAAAGAGCCTTAATCTTTCCAGATTATCTAACCGCCACGGAAGAAGAATTTCAAATCAGTCTTTTTGAAATCCATTATCCAACCAAGTTCGTCACGATCGAACATCGACAGGTATTGGGTACGTTAATGTCTTTAGGGCTAAAGCGAGGGAAATTTGGTGATATCCTCAATAAGGATGATAAATGCCAATTCTTCGCTGCAAAGGAAATAAGCGAATATATAAAAACTAATGTCGAAACAATTGGCAGGGCTGGCGTTAAACTAACTGAAACCGATATCGAGAATGCCATCCGTACCAAAGAATTATTGGTCGATAGTGATTTAACAGTATCTTCACTACGATTGGATACTGTTATTTCAGGTATTTATCATGTATCACGGCAAAAATCACAACTTTTTATTCAACAAGGGCTCGTGAAAGTGAATTGGACATTAACCGAAAATCCTTCATTTGAATGCGATGTTGGTGATATGATTTCAGTTAGAGGATACGGCAGAGCAAAAATTCTCGCCATCGAAGGGAAAACAAAAAAAGAAAAATGGCGAATAAATGTCGGAAAACAAAAATAACTACAGAAGTAAAGAAGGAAATTCGAAGAATGTTGTCGAATAATTGCTTATACATATAGAATTAGAGATTGTATGGAGGTGGCATCAATGCCGTTAACACCGTTGGATATTCATAATAAAGAGTTTAATAAGGGTTTTAGAGGATATGATGAAGATGAAGTGAACGAATTTCTCGATCAAGTCATCAAAGATTATGAATTAGTACTCAGAGAGAAAAAAGAAATGGAAGAACGCTTAAACGATATGAATGAGCGTCTTGGTCATTTTGTAACTATTGAGGATACTCTGAATAAATCAATCATCATTGCTCAAGAAGCTGGGGAAGATGTAAAACGTAATGCCCAAAAGGAAGCTAAGTTAATCATTAAGGAAGCAGAGAAAAACGCGGATCGAATTGTCAATGAATCACTTTCAAAAGCAAGGAAAATTGCTCTTGAAATCGAGGATTTAAAAAAACAATCAAAAGTATTCCGAACTCGTTTTAAAATGTTGATTGAAGCTCAGCTTGATATGTTGAACACGGATGATTGGGATCATTTATTAGAGTATGAGGTTGATGCGACAGAGCTAAAAGTTCATCAAGAAGAAGATTCATTAGCTTGACGAAATGCGTTTTTTTAGCATATAATTTCTTAACAGTTATAAAGAATGGTCAATGACGATGAAAGGGAAAGTACAATTTTCTATGGCTTTTTAAAAGCGAGTCGGGGGTGGTGGAAGCCCGGTAAAGTTGGAAATTGGAAAATCACCCTCGAGTTCCAGGTCGAACCTCCTTCTTTAAGGATAGTAGGCTTAGGCGTGTTATTCACGTTACGAATGTTTAAGAGGATAGAACGATTATTTCGTACTATTTATCAGGGTGGTACCGCGGGAATAAAACCTTCTCGTCCCTATTTTGGGATGAGAGGGTTTTTTTGTTTGTCTATTGGCTATTCTTTGTTATATGAAGAGGATTACAGGAGGAAGAAAAGATGGAATATAAAAATACGTTATTAATGCCGCAAACTGAATTTCCGATGCGTGGTAATCTTCCACAAAGAGAACCTGAGATTCAGGCAAAATGGGAAGAGATGAATATTTATAAAAAAGTCCAGGAACGGACCAAAGGACGTCCTATGTTTGTTTTACATGATGGTCCTCCGTATGCAAATGGTGATATCCATATGGGCCATGCCCTTAATAAAATTTTAAAAGATATGATTGTCCGTTATAAATCTATGAGTGGGTATCATGCGCCATACGTACCTGGCTGGGATACACATGGACTCCCTATTGAGCAGGCGTTAACCAATAAGGGAGTGAAACGCAAAGAAATGACGGTTGCAGAATTCCGTCAACTTTGTACAAAATATGCTCTTGAACAAATTGATAATCAACGTGAACAATTTAAACGTCTTGGTGTCCGTGGTGACTGGGAAAATCCTTATATTACTCTTAACCCAGCATATGAAGCACAACAAATTAAGGTTTTCGGTGAAATGGCCAAAAAGGGTTATATTTATAAAGGTCTTAAGCCTGTCTATTGGTCCCCTTCAAGTGAGTCAGCACTTGCAGAAGCAGAGATTGAATATCAGGACAAAAAGTCTGCATCCATTTATGTGGGCTTTAAGGTGAAGGATGGTAAAGGTGTTCTTGACACGGATACTCAAATTATTATCTGGACGACTACTCCATGGACAATTCCTGCAAACTTAGGAATTTCAGTGCATCCTGACTTAACATATGTAGTGGTATCTGCAAATGAAAACAAATACCTAGTTGCTGAAGCTCTTCTGGAAGAAGTTTCGAAGGTAATTGGCTGGGAAGATGCAACAGTAATTAAGAAGGTAAAAGGAAATGAATTAGAGCATATTCTTGCCATCCATCCTCTATATGGCCGTGATTCATTAGTCATGTTAGGTGAACATGTAACAACAGATGCCGGTACTGGATGTGTTCATACAGCACCAGGCCACGGGGAAGATGACTTCCATGTAGGTCAAAAATACGGTTTAGAAGTATTATGCCCTGTAGATGATAAAGGCGTGATGACAAGTGAAGCACCGGGCTTTGAAGGATTATTTTACGATAAAGCTAATAAACCTATTACACAAGCATTAGAAGATGCAGGTGCACTACTTAAGCTTTCGTTTATTACTCACTCTTATCCGCACGACTGGAGAACGAAGAAGCCGGTTATCTTCCGTGCTACGGCACAGTGGTTTGCTTCTATTAAGGATTTCCGAAATGAATTACTCGATGCGGTAAAGGAAACCAAGTGGATTCCAGCTTGGGGAGAAACGCGATTATTTAATATGGTGCGTGACCGTGGGGACTGGTGTATTTCCCGTCAACGTGTCTGGGGTGTACCAATTCCTGTTTTTTATGCAGAAAATGGGGAAGAAATCATCACTGATGAAACGATCAATCATGTTTCAGATTTATTCCGTGAGTTTGGTTCTAATATTTGGTTTGAACGTGAGGCAAAAGATTTACTTCCGGAGGGCTTTACCCATCAAGGAAGTCCAAACGGAACATTTACAAAGGAAACGGATATCATGGACGTGTGGTTTGATTCAGGTTCCTCACATCAAGCAGTGTTACTTGAAAGAGATGATTTAGTTCGACCTGCCGACCTTTATCTTGAAGGCTCTGATCAGTATCGTGGCTGGTTTAACTCGTCATTATCAACTGCGGTAGCTGTGACAGGTGAAGCACCGTATAAAGGAGTATTAAGCCACGGCTTTGCTCTTGACGGTGAAGGTAGAAAGATGAGTAAATCAATCGGGAATGTAGTGATCCCTGCAAAAGTGATGAATCAATTAGGCGCAGATATCTTACGCCTTTGGGTTGCTTCCGTTGATTATCAAGCAGATGTTCGTGTTTCCGATGCTATTTTGAAACAGGTTGCTGAAGTGTATCGTAAAATTCGTAATACTTTCCGATTCTTATTGGGGAATTTAGCAGACTTTACCCCTGCTGATAGAGTTCCTTATGAAAATCTACGGGAAGTCGATCAATTCATGCTTGTTAAACTAAATAAGCTGATTAAAAATGTTCGTAAGGCCTATGAAAACTATGAATTTGCAGGTATTTATCATGCGATTAATAATTTCTGTACCCTTGATTTAAGTTCATTCTATCTAGATTTTGCAAAAGATGTCCTTTATATTGAGGCAACAGATAATCATGAGCGTCGTGCGATCCAGACAGTTTTATATGAATCACTTCTCGCTTTAACTAAGTTGGTTTCGCCAATTCTGTCCCATACTGCTGATGAAGTGTGGAAATTCATTCCATCTGTAACAGAAGAAAGTGTTCAATTGACTGACCTTCCAGAATACCAGGAGTTGAGCAATGCAAATGCTTTGGAAGAAAAGTGGACTGAATTCATGAATCTGCGTGATGATGTGTTAAAAGCACTTGAAGAAGCACGTAATCAAAAGGTGATTGGTAAATCGTTAACCGCAAAAGTAACCCTGTATGTTAATGAAAAATCGAGACAGCTATTAGATTCTATTGATGAAAATATGAAACAGTTGTTTATTATCTCAGGCTTCGAAGTGGCGGGAACATATGAGGAAGCACCTGAACATGCGGTGAAATTAGAAACTGCAGCCATTGTTATTACGAAAGCTGAGGGAGAAACATGTGAGCGCTGCTGGATTGTTACACCAGAAGTGGGTCAAAATCCAGAACATTCCACACTTTGCAACCGTTGTGCCGACGTAGTAAAAGAAAACTATACCCATTTAGCATAAATAAAGCGAAGCCCTGTGCAAAATGCACAGGGCTTTTAATTTTTTCCTTCTCCGTTAATTGTTGTAGTTGTTGTCAAATGTTTTTCCGAGTTAAGTAATACATGACGGAAATAATAAGAAAAATGAGTAACGGAGGTAACAACTATGAATGCATCGCAGGAAAAGCTGTTCTTTGAACTCCGTCAAACGAAAGAAGAAATCGAATATTCGTTAAAAAATAAACAAGGAAAAAATTGGTTTACAACCATTTTGGAAGAGGAATTGTCAGATACTATTACAGCAATTCAAAAGTTAGAAAATGGGAATTTTGGGCAATGTGAAATTTCCGGTGAATTTTTATCCGCTGATTTATTAAACATGATTCCCACCTTAAAATCACAAAGAGACTCAGAGTATTTGGAAAGTTACTTCAAAAAATCAATTTACCATTCTTAATTAATAATGTTCCATTTTCGTTTAGCGAAAAAGTATGCTAAAATGCTTAAGAAGTATGAAAAGCGAAAGCGCCTAGAATCGCAAGTCTAGGTTGATGTGGAGGTATTTCTTAGTGTTTTATTACTTAATCGCACTTTTTGTTATTTTATTAGATCAAATTACGAAATGGTTAATTGTAAGCAACATGTATCTAGGAGAAAGTATTACCATCATTGATAAAATTTTCTATATTACTTCTCATCGTAATCGTGGAGCAGCATGGGGGATATTACAAGGTCAAATGTGGCTTTTTTATGTAATTACTGTCATTGTAATAGTTGCTATTATGTATTATCTTTACAAAGCAGTAAAAGGAAAATGGCTGCTAGGGTTATCGTTAGCATTAATGCTCGGAGGCGCCATAGGCAATTTTATTGACCGTGTGATTCGAAAGGAAGTTGTCGACTTCATTCATACGTATGTTTTTGGCTATAATTTCCCAGTCTTTAATATCGCAGACTCAGCTTTAGTGATCGGTGTCATCATGTTAATGATTCAAATGTTACTAGAAGAGAGAGAATCAAAGGAGAAATCATATGGAGAAAATGGAACACACCATTCTTGAGGAGCAAAAAGGAGATCGGATTGATAAGGTGATCTCAAGCTTTGATGAAGAATGGTCCCGAACACAAGTACAGCAATGGATAAAAGAAGGTAATGTCCTTGTGAACGGACAACAGATTAAAACCAATTATAAATGCAGCACAAATGATCAAATTGAGATCACAATACCAGACCCAGAAGAACTAGATGTTTTACCTGAAGATCTAAACTTAGAAATTTTTTATGAAGATAAAGATGTATTGGTTGTAAATAAACCAAGAGGGATGGTTGTTCATCCGGCACCAGGGCATTTGTCAGGGACATTAGTCAATGGTTTAATGTTCCACTGTAAGGATTTATCGGGTATTAATGGTGTATTAAGACCCGGGATTGTTCACCGGATTGATAAAGATACTACTGGGCTGTTGATGGTGGCCAAAAATGATATGGCTCACGAAAGCCTTGTCAATCAATTGGTGGCTAAAACTGTCACTCGTAAATATAAAGCGATTGTCCATGGTGTCATTCCACATGACTTTGGAACTGTTGATGCTCCGCTAGGCAGGGATACAAAAGACCGCCAAAGCATGACAGTTGTTGACCACGGAAAACATGCCGTCACTCATTTCCATGTGATTGAACGGTTTAAAGACTTTACTTTTGTAGAGTGCCAATTAGAAACTGGACGAACACACCAAATTCGTGTTCATATGAAATATATTGGCTATCCTCTCGCTGGTGATCCAAAATATGGACCGAAAAAAACATTGGACATAGAAGGACAAGCCTTGCATGCAGGTGTGCTTGGATTTAACCACCCGAGAACTAACGAATATTTAGAATTTGAAGCGCCGCTTCCAGAAGATATCGAATTGTTGCTAACTCAGCTTCGAAATAATCGTTGACATAGTTGTTTATTTAAAGTAAGATGATTTTAGCTTAATAAGCCTTTAAAACAGTCCCGAGAGGCTGAGAAGGAAACGGTTAAGATTATGGGCATACTATGTCCATATCTATGGATTAACTTGTTAACCTCTCACCAGAATTGGGTGAGAGGTTTTTTATTTTACTAAAGAAGAAGGTGTAATATGAACCAAAAAGCTGTTGTCCTTGATGAACAAGCAATCAGTAGAGCGCTGACTAGAATTGCCCACCAAATTATTGAAAAAAACAAAGGTATAGAAGACTGCATTCTGGTTGGTATCCGGACGAGAGGAATCTATCTTGCGGATCGACTTGCAGCAAAAATTGAAGAGATTGAGGGCAAGTCGATTGCAATAGGTGAGATAGATATTACCCTTTATCGAGACGATTTAACTAAGAAGACGGAAAGTCAAGAACCACTTGTTAAAGGCTCAGATATTCCGGTTGGTATAAATAATAAAAAAGTAATTCTTGTTGATGATGTTTTATATACGGGAAGAACAGTCAGAGCTGGACTGGATGCCTTAATGGATATAGGACGCCCATCAGTTATCCAACTTGCGGTATTAGTCGACCGAGGACATCGTGAACTTCCAATCCGGGCAGATTATGTAGGTAAAAATATCCCAACCTCAAGTGACGAAAAAATCGTTGTTGAGTTAGCCGAAGTGGATAAGGTTGATCAAGTAAGTATATTTGAAAAATAAATAGCTACCCTTTTAAATTTAGTCCTGTGAGGCTGACAAAGGGGAATATGCCAACATGAGACTTCATTAAGGCATTTCCATACCCTCTTTGTACCCTTACCGGCTAAGAGGGTTTTTTTTATGAAAAATATAGATACTAAAATAAAGCTGTATATCAAATGGGGGAAATCCAATTGAACAATAAACCTATCTTAGACGTAAAAGAGATTCCAAAACCATTTCAATGGATAACATTAAGCTTACAGCATTTGTTTGCTATGTTCGGTGCAACAATACTTGTTCCCTACCTGGTGGGTTTAAGCCCAGCGATTGCACTTATTTCAAGTGGACTTGGAACATTGGCGTTTTTATTAATAACTAAATTCAAGGTTCCGGCTTATCTGGGTTCATCCTTTGCCTTTATCGCACCTGTCATTGCTGCCAAAGCAGCAGGCGGCCCTGGTGGTGCGATGGTCGGTACTTTTCTCGCAGGATTAGTTTACGGAATTGTTGCACTTGTCATAAGCAAGGCGGGGCACCGCTGGATCATGAACCTGCTGCCGCCAATTGTTGTCGGCCCAGTTATCATTGTTATCGGATTAGCTCTATCTGGAACTGCAGTGAATATGGCAATGAATAATCCTGCGACTGGAAAGTACAGCTTGCTTCATTTCTCCGTCGCACTTGTTACCTTGGCAGCGACGATTATTTTCTCGATATATGCCAAAAAAATGTTAAGCATGATTCCTATCTTAGCAGGGATTATTGTGGGATATATCTATGCACTATTAGTTGGAATCGTCGATTTCACACCAGTAATAGATGCTAAATGGTTTGAAATGCCTGAATTTATCCTTCCATTTGTAAGTTATAAAGTAAAATTCACTTGGGATTTAGTCCTGTTAATGGTACCAGTTGCAATTGTAACTTTATCGGAACATATCGGACACCAGTTAGTACTAAGTAAAGTAGTTGGTCGTGATTATATTAAAGAACCCGGCTTGCACCGATCGATTCTTGGGGATGGAACAGCAACAATTATTTCTGCCTTGGTTGGCGGCCCACCCAAAACAACTTATGGTGAAAACATTGGCGTCCTTGCCATTACACGAGTATACAGTGTGTATGTCATTGCTGGTGCAGCAGTCTTCGCTATCATTTTTGGTTTTATTGGAAAAATAACGGCCTTAATCGGGACCATTCCAACACCGGTTATGGGCGGAGTTTCGATTCTGCTTTTCGGAATTATTGCATCTTCAGGGTTGCGAATGCTGGTTGATAGCAAAATTGATTTTGGAAACAAGCGTAACCTTGTCATATCTTCTGTCATCCTGGTGATTGGAATCGGTGGCGCTGTGATAAAAGTATCTGAATCATTGCAAATCCAAGGTATGGCATTGGCAGCAATCTGCGGGGTTCTCTTAAATCTCATCCTGCCTGGCAAAGAACCAATTAATGAAAATATGCTTGAGGAAAATCAATCCTCTGAAAAGCGGAAAACTGCATAATAAAGTTTCAACTCTTTAAATAAATCCAGAGAGATTTATAAGGGTGTAAGCTTGATGCCATGATTTTAATCTCATGGATTAAGTCGCGAATTCTTACACCCTGAACCAACCAATGGTCAGGGTGTTTCTTTATCAAAATGAGAGGCGGGAAAAAGACGGATGATAAATCACTTACTAACCACAAATGAATTAAAGGTGGAGGAGATTAATCAAATCTTAGCAGATGCTCATGGATTTAAAAACGGAATGAAGTGGCATCCTGAAGGGCAAATGTTTACTGCCAATCTATTTTTCGAACCAAGCACAAGGACAAAGAGCAGCTTTGAAGTCGCACAAAGAAGATTAGGATTAGAAGTTATCCCTTTTGAAGTTCTAACCTCAAGTGTTCAAAAAGGGGAGACACTTTATGATACAGTGAAGACCTTAGAATCAATTGGCGTAAATTCGATTGTCATTCGTCATGAGCAGGATCGATACTTTGATGAGTTAGTAGGGAAGGTTAACATCCCAATCATCAATGGCGGTGATGGATGCGGACATCATCCAACACAATCACTTCTAGATTTAATGACCATCCAACAAGAATTTGGCCAATTTGCAGGATTAAAAATTACCATTATTGGGGACATCCGACATAGCAGGGTGGCGCGTTCCAATGCAGATGTTCTGATAAGGCTGGGAGCGGAAGTGGTTTTTTCTGGACCAGAAGAATGGTTTGATACTAGGAGCGTAGATATATCCAGGTATAGGCCTATTGATCAGGCAGTACAAGAAGCAGATGTAGTGATGCTGCTCCGCGTTCAACACGAACGGCACCAAAATAAAAGCAGTTTTACAGCAAATGAATACCATAAACAATTTGGGCTTACTTTAGAAAGAGAAAAGAGGATGAAGACAGGCAGCATCATTATGCATCCTGCGCCAGTAAATAGAAATGTTGAAATAGCTGATAGTCTTGTGGAGTGCAAGCGGTCAAGAATTTTTAAACAAATGGAAAACGGCGTATATGTTAGAATGGCAGCAATTAAAAGATCAATTGAAAGTCTTGAAGGAGGAAAAAATAATGAAACTTCTTATTCAGAACGCATGCTACATAGCATCTAATGGGGAAACAAAACAAGCTGATATTTTGGTAGAAAATGGAGTTATAACAAAAATTGAAACGAACATTGATGCGATTGTGGACCGGATAGTGGATGCAGCTGGGAAGTTAGTTTCACCAGGATTTATTGATCTACATGTTCATCTTCGCGAGCCTGGCGGTGAAAAAAAGGAAACCATCGCTACAGGGACACTTGCCGCAGCTAGGGGCGGGTTTACAACAATAGCAGCGATGCCAAATACAAGACCGGTGCCTGACACCAAGGAACAAATGGAATGGCTGCAAAACAGAATCAGCGAAACAGCAAAGGTAAGGGTTTTGCCATATGCATCGATTACGACTAGACAGCTTGGCCAGGAACTAACTGATTTTGAGGCATTAAAAGAAGCGGGAGCGTTTGCCTTTACCGATGATGGTGTCGGAGTTCAGTCGGCTGAGAGGATGCTAGCAGCCATGAGGAAAGCGGCAGCCAATAATATGGCAATCGTTGCACACTGCGAAGAAAACACGCTAATTAATAAAGGCTGTGTCCATGAAGGTTCTTTTTCAGAGAAACATGGCTTGAATGGAATTCCTTCCATCTGTGAATCAGTTCAGATTGCAAGAGATGTCCTCTTAGCTGAAGCTACAGGCTGTCATTATCATGTCTGCCATATTAGTACTAAGGAATCGGTCCGGGTGGTAAAGGATGCAAAACGAGCAGGTATTAATGTAACCGCAGAAGTATCACCGCATCATTTATTGTTATCTGAAGATGATATTCCAGGGCTTGATACAAATTTCAAGATGAATCCACCGCTTCGTGGTGCAGATGACAGAACGGCCCTAATCGAAGGACTTCTAGATGGAACGATTGATTTTATTGCAACCGATCATGCGCCGCATACAGCAGAAGAAAAAAGTGAAGGAATGGTTCTCGCTCCATTCGGAATTGTTGGACTAGAAACTGCGTTCCCACTGCTTTATACACATTTTGTATTAAAAAATATCATCTCGCTTAACCAATTAATTGAATTTTTAACAATAAAACCAGCGGAAGCATTCGGTCTTCCATATGGAAGACTAGAAGTAGGCGTACCAGGAGATTTAGTAATCTTGGACCTCGATGAAGAATATGAAATTAAACCAGAAGAATTCTTATCAAAAGGAAAAAATACTCCATTTGGCGGCTGGAAATGTAAAGGCTGGCCTGATATGACCATAGTTGGAGGGCAAATTGCTTGGGAAAAAGGATGTGTACTAGCATGAAAAAACAGCTTATCTTAGAAGACGGTACAATTTTTATCGGTAAAGGATTTGGCAGTGATACTGAAACGATCGGTGAAGTGGTGTTTAACACAGGGATGACTGGCTATCAAGAAATCCTTTCTGACCCATCCTATTGTGGACAAATTGTAACACTAACCTATCCACTTATTGGTAACTATGGGATTAATCGTGATGATTTCGAATCAATCAATCCGGCTGTGAAGGGATTCGTTGTTAAAGAAGCGGCTGAATTCCCGTCCAATTGGAGAAGTGAATATACGTTAAATGAATATTTTGAAATGAAAAAAATCCCGGGAATTGCAGGGATTGATACACGAAAATTGACAAGAATTATCCGCCAATACGGAACACTAAAAGGAGCAATTTGCAGTATTGAAAAAGATGCAAATGAGGTTCTACAAAAATTGCGTGGAACATCGCTTCCAATCGATCAGGTTCGCCAAGTATCAACTAAAAATGCCTATCCTAGTCCTGGACGCGGGAAAAGAGTTGTACTTGTTGATTTTGGAATGAAGCATGGAATTTTACGTGAATTAAATCAGCGCGGCTGTGATGTGATCGTTGTACCATATCACACTACTGCAGAGGAAATTCTTCAATTGAGTCCAGACGGAATTATGCTGTCAAATGGACCTGGGGATCCAAAGGATGTCCCAGAAGCAATCGATATGTTAAAAGGAGTATTAGGCAGAGTTCCTTTATTCGGAATTTGTCTTGGCCATCAGTTATTTGCCCTGGCCTGCGGGGCGAACACCGAAAAAATGAAGTTTGGTCACCGTGGTTCCAATCAACCTGTCAAAGACTTAACTACAGGGAAAGTTGCGATTACCGCACAAAACCATGGATATACAGTTGAAGAAGAGTCAATCAAAAACACAAGATTACAAATTACTCATATTGCCATAAATGATGGAACGGTTGAGGGACTAAAACACCTAGATTATCCGGCATTTACTGTTCAGTATCATCCGGAAGCATCTCCAGGACCTGAAGATGCAAACGGCTTATTTGATCAGTTTCTTGCCCTAATGGAAGAGAACAAACAGGAGGTTACAGCAAATGCCTAAACGTACAGATATCAACTCCATTTTAGTAATTGGTTCGGGTCCAATCGTCATTGGGCAGGCTGCAGAATTCGACTATGCTGGTACTCAGGCTTGTATCGCTCTAAAAGAAGAAGGATATCGTGTTATTCTAGTAAACTCTAATCCTGCAACCATCATGACAGATACAGAAATTGCTGATGCTGTTTATATAGAACCATTGACAGTAGAATTTGTCAGCAGAATTATTCGTAAAGAACGTCCAGACTCCCTACTAGCTACTCTCGGCGGACAAACAGGTCTTAATCTGGCTGTTGAGTTGTCTGAATCCGGAGTTTTAGCTGAGTGCGAGGTTGAAATTCTTGGTACTAAACTTTCCGCGATTAAACAAGCAGAAGATCGGGACCTATTCCGCAGCTTAATGAATGAGTTAAACGAACCGGTACCTGATAGTGCAATCATTCATGAATTAGCTGAAGCTAAGGCTTTTGTTGAACAGATTGGTTTCCCTGTGATTGTCCGTCCTGCCTATACTCTAGGAGGAACGGGAGGCGGCATCTGTCATAATCTAGAAGAACTTGAGGAAATCATTGCTAGCGGACTAAAGCATAGTCCTGTGAATCAATGTTTGCTCGAAAAAAGTATTGCCGGTTTCAAAGAAATTGAATACGAAGTTATGCGCGATGGAAACGACAATGCAATTGTGGTTTGTAACATGGAAAATATTGATCCGGTGGGTGTTCATACTGGGGACTCCATTGTGGTTGCACCAAGTCAGACCCTAAGTGATCGAGAATATCAACTACTAAGGAATGTATCACTAAAAATCATTCGTGCTTTAGGGATTGAAGGGGGCTGTAACGTTCAGCTGGCCTTAGATCCAGATAGCTACAATTACTATATAATCGAAGTTAATCCACGTGTTAGCCGTTCTTCGGCATTAGCATCAAAAGCCACTGGTTATCCAATTGCCAAGCTTGCTGCAAAAATTGCCGTTGGCTTAACGCTGGATGAAATGTTGAACCCGGTTACTGGGAAAACGTACGCAAGTTTTGAACCAGCTCTCGATTATATTGTAACAAAAATCCCTAGATGGCCGTTTGATAAATTTGAATCAGGGAATCGTTCACTAGGGACGCAAATGAAAGCAACCGGAGAAATTATGGCGATTGGCCGGACGTTTGAAGAATCCCTATTAAAAGCCATTCGTTCCCTTGAGGCGGGCGTCTTCCATTTTGAATTAAATGGTGCGGAGGAAATTGATAATGAATTACTCGAGAAGCGGATTCGAAAAGCAGGAGATGAGCGTCTCTTCTACATTGCAGAAGCGTTAAAACGAGGACTAACTATAGAAACCTTGCATCAATGGAGTAAAATTGATTTATTTTTCTTGAAGAAAATGGAAGGAATTATATGTCTGGAAGCAAAAATTGCTGCTAATCCTTTTGATAACGAAATCCTTTTTGAAGCAAAGCAAAAAGGTTTTACTGATAAAAAAATCGCTGAACTTTGGAAAAGTACTGAAAAAGAGATTTTTAACCTGCGCAAGAGCCTGGGGATTATCCCTGTATATAAAATGGTTGATACTTGTGCAGCAGAATTTGAATCGGAAACACCTTATTACTATGGTACGTATGAAGAGGAAAACGAGTCGGTCGTAACGGACAGAAAAAGCGTGATTGTTCTCGGGTCGGGGCCTATCCGTATTGGTCAAGGAATTGAGTTTGACTATGCTACTGTTCATTCGGTTAAAGCCATTAAGGAAGCAGGATATGAAGCAATTATTATTAATAATAACCCTGAAACGGTATCTACCGATTTCAGTATTTCCGATAAGCTTTACTTCGAACCGCTGACGATTGAAGATGTCATGAGTATTATTGAGTTAGAAAATCCAATTGGGGTTGTGGTCCAATTTGGCGGGCAAACAGCTATCAACCTTGCCGCAGATCTCGCTGAAAATGGGGTCAAAATCCTTGGAACAAGCCTTGAAGATATAGACCGTGCTGAAAATAGAGATAAGTTTGAACATGCTCTTCAACAATTAAATATTCCGCAGCCGTTAGGGAAAACAGCCTTATCAGTGGAAGAAGCGGTGGTGATTGCCAACGAGATCGCCTATCCTGTTCTAGTCCGCCCATCCTATGTTCTTGGGGGAAGGGCAATGGAAATTGTCTACCATGAAGAGGAATTGCTTCACTACATGAAAAATGCTGTAAAAATTAATCCAGATCATCCAGTGTTGATTGACCGCTATTTAACAGGAAAAGAAATCGAAGTAGATGCCATCTGTGATGGAGAAAATGTACTAATACCTGGAATTATGGAACATATCGAGCGAGCGGGCGTCCATTCTGGTGATTCGATTGCTGTATATCCGCCGCAAACACTTACTGAGACAGTAAAACAAACACTTGTGGAGTATACAGAGAAATTAGCAAAGGGCTTAAACATTATCGGATTATTAAATATCCAGTACGTTCTGGCTGGGGATCAAGTCTATGTGCTTGAGGTCAATCCGCGTTCAAGCCGTACGGTTCCATTTTTAAGTAAAATAACGAATCTTCCAATGGCGAAAATAGCCACTAAAGCAATTTTAGGCGTATCGATTGTTGATCAAGGGTACATTCCTGGTCTTGCCACTGAAAAAGAAGGGGTTTTCGTAAAGGTTCCTGTATTCTCCTTTGCTAAGCTTAAAAGTGTGGATATAACCCTCGGACCGGAAATGAAATCGACAGGGGAAGTAATGGGTAAGGATGTAACGCTTGAAAAAGCTCTTTATAAAGGATTAGTTGCTTCAGGTATGAATATCCAAAAGTTTGGTACGGTATTGTTTACTGTAGCAGATAAAGATAAACAGGAAGCGTTAAAGCTGGCGAAGCGATTTTCAGCTAACGGCTATCGTTTAATGGCAACGAGCGGTACAGCAGCTATCTTAGAGGCGGCTGGACTAAGAGTCAAAGAGGTCGGAAAGATTGGTTCGGAAGGAAAGACTCTTTTGGATGTCATTCAACATGGCGAAGCGCAATTTATAATTAATACACTGACCAAAGGTAAACAACCGCAACGCGACGGGTTTAGAATTCGCCGGGAAGCCGTTGAAAATGGGGTTCCGTGTTTAACTTCATTAGACACAGCAGATGCTATCCTAAAAGTGATTGAGTCGATGAACTTCTCGGCTGAAGCGATGGATTCAGTGAAAAAGGAGGCTGTCTTTGCTTGATTAGAAAAGAGTTATGCAAAATCAGCAGCCAAAAAGAAATTGCTTCAGACATATATGAGCTTACTGTTAAAGGAGAATTGGTCGGACAAATTAGTGCCCCGGGTCAATTCGTGCATATTAGGGTCTCAAATGGGTGGGACCCGCTTTTACGAAGGCCCATTAGTATCTCTTCCTTCGATAAAAAACAAAAGAGCATGACCATGATCTATCGCAAGGAAGGAAAAGGAACAACAATGCTAGCAGAATTGGGTCCAGGGAAGCAACTTGACATCCTTGGACCGCTCGGCAATGGCTTTCCTGTCGATGAGGTCAGCAGAGGTGAGACAGCCTTGCTTGTTGGCGGTGGAATCGGTGTTCCGCCACTATATGAACTTTCTAACCAATTAGTCGAAAAAGGTGTAAAGGTTATCCATGTCCTAGGCTTTCAAACGGAAGCGGCGGTTTTTTACGAAAAGGAATTTTTAGAAAATGGTGAAACCTATGTGACTACTGTTGACGGTTCCTATGGAAGGAAAGGATTTGTAACAGATGTCATGAAGGATTTACGATTTGATTGTATTTATACATGCGGACCAACACCAATGTTAAAGGCGATTGAACAAAGTTATTCAGATAAAAAAATGTTTTTATCATTAGAAGAACGAATGGGCTGCGGAATTGGGGCATGCTTTGCCTGCGTGTGTAAAAGTAAAGATGATCCAACCGGAGTTGCCTATAAAAAGGTATGCAGCGATGGGCCTGTTTTTCGCGCCGGGGAGGTATTGATATGAGCCGTTTGAACATCGAATTACCGGGTTTAACACTGAAAAATCCTATCATGCCTGCCTCGGGATGTTTTGGATTTGGACGGGAGTACAGCCAATTTTATGATTTGAGTGTATTGGGCGCGATTATGATTAAAGCCACAACAG
Organism: Bacillus sp. ISL-75; assembly: GCF_018613095.1. Classification (NCBI taxonomy): domain Bacteria; kingdom Bacillati; phylum Bacillota; class Bacilli; order Caryophanales; family Bacillaceae; genus Bacillus; species Bacillus sp. ISL-75. The sequence goes on along the minus strand of NZ_JAGGQX010000009.1, from coordinate 216,602 downwards.
TAGAACCGCGGTTCGGAAACCCAACCCCAAGGGTAGCAGAAACAACATCAGGGATGTTAAATGCAATCGGATTGCAAAATCCAGGCCTTGAAAAAGTACTAGGCGCGGAGCTGCCTTGGCTCTCCCAGTACGATGTCCCGATTATCGCAAATGTTGCAGGGTCACTCGAAGAGGATTATGTGGAGGTTGCTCGCAGAATATCAAAAGCACCCAATGTGCATGCATTGGAACTAAATATCTCTTGTCCAAATGTAAAAACGGGAGGGATTGCATTTGGTACAATACCTGAAGTAGCTAAGCAATTAACCCGGAAGGTAAAGGAAGTTTCTGAAGTGCCAGTTTATGTGAAGCTGTCACCGAATGTCACTAATATTGTGGAAATGGCGAAAGCGGTGGAAGCTGGGGGCGCCGATGGTTTAACCATGATAAATACACTTGTTGGGATGAGGCTTGATTTAAAAACGGGCAAACCGATTTTATCCAATCGTACAGGCGGCTTATCAGGTCCAGCTATTAAACCTGTGGCCATTCGGATGATTTATGAGGTCAGTCAGGCTGTATCCATTCCGATTATTGGCATGGGTGGAATTGAGTCGGCTGCCGATGTGATTGAGTATTTCTATGCAGGCGCAAGTGCCGTAGCAGTTGGAACTGCAAATTTTGTGGATCCCTTCGTATGTCCAACCATTATTGAGGAATTACCAGCTTTACTAGAAAAATTAGGCTTTGAACACATCAGTGAATGTACAGGAAGGAGCTGGAAAGAAGATGGACAACTCGCTTATCATCGCGCTTGATTTTGCCAATGGCAGCGAAGTGAATAGTTTTTTGCAGCCTTTTGAAGGCAAGGAGCTTTTTGTGAAAGTTGGCATGGAGTTATTTTATCAAGAAGGCCCTTCAATCGTTCATCAATTAAAAGAAAAAGGTCATCATATTTTTCTGGATTTAAAGCTTCATGATATTCCGAACACTGTGAAAAGTGCGATGAAGGGGCTTGCCCGATTGGAATGTGACTTAGTTAATGTTCATGCTGCCGGGGGAAAAGAGATGATGGCAGCCGCACTTGAAGGACTGGAGGCAGGGACTTCTGCAGGACGGAAACGACCTAATTGCATCGCGGTAACACAGTTGACGAGTACATCAGAAGAGCAAATGAATAAAGAACAGCTCATTCCTGTTTCATTGGAAGAATCCGTTTTACATTATGCGTTACTTACAAAAGAAGCTGGCTTGGACGGTATCGTCTGCTCTGCATGGGAAGCTGCTTTTATTAGGGAGAAAGCTGGGCAATCGTTTTTGACCGTATGCCCAGGAATTCGCATGGAGTCTGATCAGGTTGGAGATCAAAAGAGAGTGGCTACACCGGAATTTGCGAGAAATTCGGGCGTAAGTTCTATTGTTGTGGGGCGTTCGATTACTCGGTCAGTTGACCCAGTGAAAAGCTATGAAAAATGGATGGAAGCATGGAAGGGGATACGACAATGAAACACGTGATTGCTGAAAGATTATTAGAAATTAATGCGGTTGCCTTAAAGCCACAGGATCCATTTACTTGGACATCAGGGCTCCGGTCACCAATCTATTGTGATAATCGGCTAACACTCTCATTCCCGGCTGTTAGAAGAGAAATTGCTGCTGGATTGCAAAAACTCATCCTTGAGAATTTTTCAGAAGCTGAAGTTATTGCTGGTACGGCGACAGCAGGGATCCCACATGCAGCGTGGGTGAGTGAGCTAATGGATTTACCAATGTGCTATGTTCGTTCAAAGGCAAAGGGGCATGGCAAAGGAAATCAGATTGAAGGCAAGGTTGAATCAGGTCAAAAAGTTGTCGTTGTTGAGGATTTAATTTCAACAGGGGGCAGTGTGATTACGGCAGTTCAAGCATTACGGGAAGCAGGCTGTGAAGTGCTTGGAGTAGTTTCCATTTTTACATATGGGCTGGAAAAGGGAAGAGAACTGCTTCAGGAAAACGGGATTAAGAGTATTTCTTTGACTGATTTTCCGACATTAATAGAAGTAGCGATTTCAAAAGGCAACGTTACGGCAGAGGATCAGAAAAGTCTGCTTTTATGGAGTAAAGATCCATCTGAATGGAGCAAACAGTTCGTTGAAACAGATTCGCTGATATAATCGAAAATACGCTGATAAAATGAAATTAACGCTGATAAATCATGTGTTTTCGCTGATAAACAGGTAATATCCGCTGATAAATAGAAAAAAAGGGCATCCAAGTTTGTACTGCACCCCAAAAGTTAGATTTTACTCTAACTTTTGGGGTGCAGTACACTACCGGGTGCCCTCTTTTTCTTCTATTTCTTCAATTTCAGTACCAATTCTTCATCCGGCGTTACATAAACCGTCTGTTGATTGTCATAAATCACAAATCCAGGCTTTGCACCGCTAGGTTTTTTAACAAACCGGACCTTCGTAAAGTCGACAGGAACAGAGCTTGAATTCCTCGCTTTGCTATAATAAGAGGCTAAAACGGCAGCCTCACGAATCGTCTCATCAGATGGTTCCTTGCTGCGTATTACCACGTGTGAGCCGGGAATATCTTTCGTATGGAGCCAAATCTCATCCCTTGCTGCCAGCTTATTTGTTAAATAGTCATTTTGTTTATTATTTTTTCCAACGATGATATCCGTCCCATCTGTAGATAAGAAGTGATCTAAAATTGGTTTAACATTCTGAGCCTTTTTCAATTTCTTTTTCTGCCGTTCGCGAATATAGCCACCCTCAACTAATTCTTCACGAATTTCTTGAATATCCTTTGGAGAGGCAGCTTGTACCTGCTGTAGTAAATTATCAAAATAAGCTACTTCGACTTGGGCCTTTTCAATTTGATCAACGACAATTTCAACTGCATTTTTTGCCTTTTGGTATTTTGAAAAATACTTTTGGGCATTTTCAGATGGTGTCTTTCTGGGGTCAAGCGGAATTAAAATCGTTCCACCAGATTCATCATAATAATCGAGAACTTCAATATCACGCATCCCTTTCTTAGCAGCATATAAATTGGCAGTTAACAACTCGCCAGAGCGTTGATATTGATCAGCCTTTTCTGCTTCTTTCAGAGTAGCCTTCAGTTTGTTAATTTTCTTTTCATTCTTTTCTTTTTCATTTTGAATAAATCGTTCAATATCATTTCCCTGCTGCTTTACCCGGTCTCTTTCCGCTTTGCCAAAATAAAAACGGTCAAGCAATTCACTTAGTGTAGGGAAGGTCTTTATTTCTCCTTTTAGATGCTCAAGGGGAAATAAGTAAAAAGCGTCCTTACCGCCCGACGATATAATCGAAGGAGAAATCTCACCGGTTTCCACCTTTTTAATCATACGAATAAACGTTCCCGGTATTGTAGAACGATTGGCAAGACCACTTTGGAATATAACTTCCTTGGCAAAAAGGGGAGAGATTCCTGCAAATTGCTCAACTAATTGGCGATCGAGTTTTCCTGCATTGTAATCAATTTTTCTTAATAGATCATCTTCGCTCGAATGAAAAGGATTTTGCTTATGCTGTTCTGGTGGAAATACATAAGGTTGTCCTGGCAAAATGGCCCTGTGGCTATTTACGGCAAAGGAAACATGTTTGATACTATCAAGAATGACATTTCGTGTTTTATCTACCAGTACGATATTGCTATGCCTGCCCATAATTTCAATAATTAATTGTTTATAGCTAATATCACCAATCTCATTTCTGCCCTTTATTTCAAGTACTATCATCCGGTCTGTTTCTACTTGATATATATCCTCTAAAATATACCCCTCAATATGTTTCCTAAGCAGCATACAGAACATCGGGGCTTCACTAGGATTATCGTATGCTTCATTCGTGAATTGGACCCGCGCGTAGCTTGGGTGTGCTGATAAAAGCAGCTTTTGATTAACTCCATTGGCACGAATCGTGAGAATTACTTCATTTTTATAGGGTTGATGAACCTTATTGATCCGTCCGCCCTTCAAGGAACGAACAAGTTCATCGACCATTGCTTTTGTAAATAAACCATCAAATGACATGGAAAACATCCTTTACTACATTCATATGAATTAATTATAGCGTACTAAAAATATACTGTCTTATTTTTACTCTGTTAAACGTGCCCGTTGATTTCCGCTCCAATCTATAGGGTTCCATTTATTCTCTAATTTATCTTTCACTATATCATAGCATTTTTTTGGACGACCCTGAATAAGCTTTCTTTAGAGCAAGTATTTATAGGTATTTAAAGGGGGAAGTGAGATGGTCGGATGAAATTCCATGAAATGCAGATAGAACAAGTAGAAAAGTCTCTAGAAACCGACTTTTCTTCTGGATTATCACAGGAAGAAGTAAAAAAGAGAATTAATATGCACGGACTAAATGAGTTGGACGAAGGAGAAAAGCAATCAGCTTTACTCTTATTTTTTAGTCAATTTAAGGATTTTATGGTCTTAGTTCTTCTCGCAGCTACCTTAATCTCCGGATTGCTTGGCGAATATATTGATGCCATTGCTATTATTGCCATCGTAATTATCAATGGCTTTCTTGGTTTTTTTCAAGAAAGGCGGGCAGAGAAATCACTTCAGGCATTAAAGGCATTATCTGCACCACAGGTCTCTGTGCTCCGGGATGGTCAGTGGATCAAAATTCCTTCGAAAGAAATTGTGGTAGGGGATATTTTGAAGTTTGTCAGTGGGGACCGCATCGGTGCCGACGTCCGTGTGATTGAGTCAAAAAGTTTAGAAATTGAAGAATCAGCACTTACAGGAGAATCAGTCCCTGTTTCCAAGCATATAGAAATCCTGACTAACCCTAACCCTGGCATAGGAGATATGGAGAATATCGCATTTATGGGTACGATGATTACGAGGGGAAGCGGGATAGGAGTCGTCATTGCAACAGGTATGAAAACAGCAATGGGACAAATTGCAGATTTGCTTCAAAATGCAGAGGCGCAAGATACTCCATTGCAACGCCGCTTAGAGCAGCTGGGAAAAATACTAATTACAGTAGCCTTACTATTAACTGTTCTGGTTGTAGTGGTTGGAGTTTTGCGAGGACACGACATTTATGAGATGTTTTTAGCGGGTGTTTCTCTTGCAGTTGCGGCCATACCTGAAGGGCTGCCGGCAATCGTGACAGTGGCATTATCCCTCGGTGTGCAAAAAATGATTAAGAAAAATGCCATTGTCAGGAAATTGCCCGCAGTAGAAACACTTGGCTGTGCTTCGGTCATATGTTCAGATAAAACGGGAACAATGACACAAAACAAAATGACGGTTACCCATTTATGGAGTGGGGGTCAAACTTGGACAGTTGATGGGGTAGGGTATCAGCCGCAAGGGAATTTCTATAGAAATGAACGCAATATTAATCCTAAAGATGAAAAGGCATTGCAGCAAATGCTGATTTTTGGGATGTTATGTAATCATTCAGATTTAGTCATTAAGGATGATGATTATATTCTTGACGGAGACCCAACCGAAGGGGCACTGTTGGTAAGTGCAATGAAAGCAGGTTTTGATCGTCCCAAATTATTAGATGAGTTTACAATCATAAATGAATTCCCATTTGACTCAACCAGAAAAATGATGAGTGTTCACGTTAAAGACAAGCAGGGACGGCATTTTATAGTTACAAAAGGGGCACCGGACGTCATTTTAGATATTAGTGAATCCGTTCTTTGGGACGAGCGAACACAATTTTTAAATAAAGAGACACAAGTGAAGGTTCAGGAGGCAATAAATGGACTCGCATCACAGGCACTTCGAACGATCGCGATTGCCTTTAAACCAATACAGGCTAATACGATTATTTTAAGTGAACGAGAAGCTGAGAAAAATTTAACGCTTATTGGTATTCAAGGAATGATTGACCCGCCGAGACCTGAAGTGAAAAAGGCTGTAAAGGAATGTAAAGAAGCAGGTATTAAAACTGTCATGATTACCGGTGACCATGTCATCACTGCAAAAGCGATTGCCTCCCAACTTGGAATTATAACGAATAAAAGCAAGGTCATTGATGGGAATGCATTATCTGAAATGACAGTCGAAGAGCTTGAAGAAATAGTCGATGATGTTTCAGTTTTTGCTAGGGTTTCACCAGAGCATAAACTGAAAATTGTCAAAGCATTACAAAATCGCGGACATATTGTCGCCATGACGGGTGATGGTGTGAACGATGCGCCAGCTATTAAAGCCGCTGATATTGGAGTCGCTATGGGGATTACCGGGACAGATGTCGCCAAAGAAGCTTCCTCTCTTATCTTGTTAGACGATAACTTTGCCACGATTAAGGCTGCGATAGTGGAAGGCAGAAATATCTATGAAAATATTCGCAAATTTGTTCGATACTTGTTGGCTTCTAATGTTGGTGAAATTTTGGTCATGTTGTTTGCGATGATTTTAGCGCTGCCTCTGCCGCTTATTCCTATCCAAATCCTCTGGGTGAATTTGGTTACTGATGGGTTGCCGGCTATGGCACTAGGGCTCGATCGACCTGAAGAAAATGTAATGAAACGTAAACCACGAAGTCCAAATGAAGGTGTTTTCTCGCGAGGTCTGGGCTGGAAGGTTGTGTCACGTGGCTTCCTAATAGGGCTGGTAACATTACTATCCTTTATGATTGTTTACAATAACGATCCTGCCAAGTTGCAATATGCACAAACCGTTGCCTTTGCAACACTTGTCATGGCTCAGCTGATTCATGTGTTTGATTGCCGCAGTGAGAAATCAGTGCTCTCGAGAAATCCTTTCGGAAATCAGTACCTTGTTTGGGCCGTTTTATCTTCACTTGCATTGATGTTTGTTGTTATTTATTACCCGCCATTACAGCCTATTTTTCACACACTGCCGGTAGCAGCTAAGGATTGGCTGTTGATTGTTGGATTATCATCGATACCAACTTTTTTACTAGCCGGGTCATTTTTGTTAAGAAAAACAAAATAAAGTGTGTTATAATCCAAAAGGTAATAGATTCCACTCTATTACCTTTTGTCTTTTTTGAAAAATATAGCTAGCCGATCAATTTTTCAGAAGATTGGATGTGCACAAAATGGTTATAAGTATGACAGGCTTTGGAAGAGCTAAAACAGAATCAGATTGCTTCTCTGTCAATGTGGAAGTAAAAACAGTGAACCACCGTTTCTGTGAAATGAATATCCGCATGCCAAGGCAGCTTTTAAAAATAGAAGATAGAATGAAAAAGAAACTTAATCAGTATATCCGCCGTGGAAGGGTAGAAGTTTATGTTAGCTTAGAGGGTGAAGGCGTCGTAACCCGCAAAGTCCACGTGGATTGGAAACTGCTAGATGAGTATTATCAATTTATCAAACAGGCTCGTGAAAAATATGATGTTGAAGGAACGTTAACACTACAGAATTTGCTAAGTAGAAGTGAACTTTTACATATTGAAGAAAGTGAAGCTGGCAATGAAGAGCTTGAAAATCTTGTTCTGGCTGCAACAGAAGAAGCTGCCAAGTTTTTAACACAAATGCGGATGGCAGAAGGTGAAGAATTAAAAAAGGATTTGCTCGCCATTTTATCTCAATTAGAATCACATGTTTTTGAACTCCAGAAATTTGCTCCACTCGTTGTTCAATCCTTTAAAGAGCGTTTAACAAAAAGAATGGAAGAGTTTGTTAATGGGCAATTGGACGAAACGAGGATCTTGACGGAAGTAGCCGTTTTTGCTGATAAAGCAGATATAAACGAAGAAGTCACACGATTAAAAAGTCATTTTCAACAATTCTTGCAAACCCTTGAGAGCATGGAACCAATTGGAAGAAAATTAGATTTTATCGTCCAGGAAATGAATAGAGAAGCAAATACCATTGGTTCAAAAGCAAACGATTCAAACATTGCTAAAAAGGTTGTAGATATTAAAAGTCTACTTGAGAAGCTAAAAGAACAGGTTCAAAATATCGAGTGATCCTTGTTTAGAAACTGTTTGAGACGGTCAAAATATATTATTAATGATTGGATGAGTACCATGTCGATAAAATTAATTAATATTGGATTTGGAAATATCGTTTCTGCCAATCGAATTATTTCAATTGTCAGCCCTGAATCTGCTCCAATAAAAAGAATTATTCAAGATGCCCGGGACCGGGGAGCATTAATTGATGCCACATACGGTAGGCGGACACGAGCGGTGATTGTTATGGATAGTGATCATGTTATTCTATCAGCTGTACAACCTGAAACGGTAGCGCACCGCTTAGCTGATCGTGATGAAATAATTGATGAAGGGTAGGATTTATGAAATGCAGGAAAAAGGATTGCTGATTGTGCTTTCTGGGCCCTCCGGGGTTGGAAAAGGAACGGTTCGAAAAGAAATTTTTTCCCATCCGGATACAGCTTTTGAATACTCCATTTCAATGACAACCCGCTCACCTCGAGATGGGGAGATTGATGGAGTGGATTACTTTTTTAAGTCAAGAGAAGAGTTTGAACAATTAATTGAACAGGGCAAACTGTTAGAGTATGCCGAATTTGTCGGGAATTATTACGGTACCCCTGTTGACTATGTTCGTTCCACTTTGGATGCTGGAAAAGACGTCTTCTTAGAGATTGAAGTAAAGGGTGCACGTCAGGTACGAGAAAAGTTCCCTGAAGGTTTATTTATTTTCCTTATGCCGCCAAGTTTATCTGAACTAAAGAACAGGATTGTAACAAGAGGAACGGAAACAGATGACATCATACAAAACCGCCTGCTTTCAGCTCGCGAAGAAATTGAAATGATGGAATTATATGATTATGTTGTTGAAAATGACCAAGTGGAGCGCGCCTGTGAACGCGTGAAATCCATTGTTACTGCGGAGCATTGCCGCAGAGAACGTGTTGAACACCGCTATAAAAAATTGCTGGAGGTTGAATTATAATGTTATATCCTTCTATTGATTCGCTGCTTGAGAAAATTGATTCGAAATACTCGCTTGTTTCCGTAGCTGCGAAGCGCGCTCGTGTGATGTCCCAGGTAAGAGATGAAAGATTGCCAAAATACGTTTCCCATAAACATGTTGGAAAAGCACTAGAGGAAATATACAGCGGTGAACTAACCTACCGAATTTCTAAAAAAGCAGACACATCTGCTGAGTAGTCTTAATAGTTATTAATTGACAGTAAATTTCTGAGAGAAGGCCTGACAAAAGGGGAAATCCTTACATGTCAGCCTTTTTTATTTTGGTTATCCTCGTTATGTAGAATTTGTCGAATTACGAGTGGAAAAAGGTGAAAAATTGCATTCATTCTATCATAATAAAGAAAGAGTGAAATGAACGAGAAGCGGGGGAATCCAATAATGGTACAGGATAAAAAAATATTATTATGTGTTACAGGCGGAATCGCCGTATATAAGGCAGCAGCACTAACAAGTAAGCTTGTTCAGGCTGGTGCTCATGTAAAAGTCATTTTAAGTGAATCTGCACAGAATTTTGTTACCCCATTAACTTTTCAGGCGTTATCCCGTAATGAAGTATATATTGATACCTTTGACGAAAAAAATCCGCGTGTCATTGCCCATATTGATTTAGCTGATTGGGCAGATTTAATCCTTGTTGCACCTGCTACAGCAAATACGATTGGGAAAATAGCTGGTGGAATAGCCGATAATATGATAACAACGATCCTGCTTGCAGCAACCTCACCAGTCTGGATTGCCCCTGCTATGAATGTGCATATGTACGACCATCCTGCTGTGAAAAAGAACCTCTCAATATTGGCTGAGTACGGATATCAATTTATTGAACCAAGTGAAGGTTATCTTGCCTGTGGATATGTAGGAAAGGGCCGATTGGAAGAGCCGGAAAAAATCGTCCAGCTCGTACAACAATTTTTTACCGATCAATTCCAACAAACCTTAAGAGGACAAACAGTTGTGGTTACAGCGGGGCCAACACGGGAAAAGATTGATCCTGTTCGTTTTATTTCCAATCATTCAACAGGGAAAATGGGTTATGCCCTTGCAGTTGAGGCAAAAAAACAAGGTGCCCATGTTGTATTAGTTTCGGGACCGGTTGGGTTACCAGCTCCATTAGGTATGGAAGTGGTGAAGGTCGAGAGCGCTGAAGAAATGTATAATGCAGTATTGAAGTATTATGACTCAGCGGATGTAGTCATTAAAACAGCCGCCGTTGCCGATTACCGTCCAAAAATTGCATATGAGCATAAGGTAAAGAAACAAGCCGGTGACTCGAGTATAGAGTTGGAACGAACGAAAGATATCCTGCTTGAGTTGGGTAAGAGAAAGAAGAACCAAGTGCTTGTAGGCTTTGCAGCTGAAACGGAAAATGTTGAAGAATATGCAAGGAAAAAATTAAATGCGAAAAATGCGGATATGATCGTTGCAAACAATGTGAAAGCGGAAGGGGCAGGGTTTGGGACAGATACAAATATTGTCACACTTTTCAAACGGTCTGGTTCAAATATAGATTTACCGATTATGTCAAAAAGTGATGTAGCAAAAAGGATTATCAAAGAAATTACTTCCCTATTGAAGGATATGGATGAAAATGGAAATAGCTAGTGTGATTGTGGATGTACCGGCAAAACAAACGGATAGAGCGTTCGATTATTTAATTCCAAAGCAGTGGTGGGGAACAATCCAGCCGGGAATGAGGGTAATCGTTCCGTTTGGTCCGAGAAAAATCCAAGGATTTGTCACATCGCTTAAAACACAATCTGAATTTAAAAAATTAAGAGAAATTATCGAGCCCATGGATCTTGAGCCAATCTTAAACAAGGATTTACTTGACCTGGGTGACTGGCTAACTGAGAATACACTTTGTTTTAAAATCTTTGCTTTTCAGGTTATGCTTCCAGCAGCATTAAAAGCTAAATACGAAAAAAAAGTGAAGATTACTGCAGGGGTGAAGGCTGCTGATTTATCAGAACCCCTTCAAACTCTTTTTGAAAACAATCCAATGATTGACTGGGAAGATGCTTTGAATAATGGAGTGGTTCCCTTATTACAAAAAGAAGCAGCAAAAGGTAAACTTGAAGTCCTTTACATCGTTAAGGAGAAGGTCAAAAAGAAACAGCGTAAGTTTGTCCGACCACTTGTATCGCTTGCTGAATTGAAAGATGAAGTAGTCCGATTTCCAGCAAAAGCTGAAAAGCAAAAACTAGTATTGAGCTATTTTATCAATCATTTCGAACCAGTTGAATTGAGACAGCTTGTCGCTGAATTAAATACGACATCCTCAACTGTTAAGGCACTTGTAGAAAAGAAACTTCTTACTGAGTATGAAATGGAGGTTTACCGCGATCCGTTTGAACATAGGACCTTTAAACGAACAAAGCCCTTACCATTAACAAATTCCCAACAAACCGTGATTGGGCCGATTCTAAACGCGATTGAATCAAATCGACATGAGGTATTCTTGCTCTATGGTGTAACAGGAAGCGGAAAAACCGAAATTTACCTCCAATCCATTCAAGAAGTTATTGAAAGAGGACAGGAAGCAATAGTGCTTGTACCAGAAATATCACTCACTCCCCAAATGGTGAATCGTTTTAAAGGGAGATTTGGGGACTTAGTGGCTGTTTTGCACAGCGGTTTGTCAGCTGGAGAAAAATATGATGAGTGGCGGAAGATTCAACGTAAAGAAGTAAAAGTAGCTGTAGGAGCAAGATCAGCGATTTTTGCCCCATTTGAGAACTTAGGAATTATTATTATTGATGAAGAGCACGAAACAAGTTATAAGCAGGAGGATATGCCTCGATATCATGCTAGGGATGTTGCAATTGAAAGAGCTAAAAAGTATAACTGTCCGGTTGTGCTCGGAAGCGCTACCCCATCACTCGAGTCGTTTGCCAGGGCTCAAAAGAAGGTGTATCATCTATTATCGCTCCCTAACCGGATGAATAATCAAACCCTGCCCTCAGTAGAGATCATTGATATGCGTGAGGAGCTTCGTGACGGAAATCGGTCAATGTTTTCACGTAAGCTTTTTGATATGCTTAAGGACCGAATAGAAAAAAAACAACAATCTGTTTTATTTTTAAATAAACGGGGTCATTCGTCATTTGTGATGTGCCGGGACTGCGGTTATGTGATGATCTGCCCAAACTGCGACATATCGCTTACCTACCACCGAGTAAATGAACAAATGAAATGCCATTATTGCGGGTATGAAAGCCATGTTCCAAAGCAATGCCCGGAGTGTTCCAGTGATTATATTCGGTATTTTGGGACTGGTACTCAAAAGGTCGAGGACGAGCTTGGTAAAATTCTTCCAGAAGCAAGAGTTATTCGGATGGATGTTGATACAACTGGTCGAAAGGGCTCACACGAACGATTATTAACTGATTTTCAGAATGGCAAAGCAGATATTCTCCTCGGGACTCAAATGATTGCAAAAGGGCTGGATTTCCCAAATATCACCCTGGTTGGTGTGCTTTCGGCTGATACGATGCTGCATTTACCTGATTTCCGTGCGTCTGAAAAAACATTTCAATTATTAACACAGGTAAGCGGAAGAGCGGGACGTCATCAATTGCCGGGGGAGGTCATCATTCAGACCTACACCCCTGAACACTATAGTGTCGAACTTGCGGGAACACAGGATTATGATCTCTTTTACCAAAGAGAAATGATGATTCGAAAAACCCATCATTATCCACCCTTCTATTATCTGTCCCTCATAACAGTCAGTCATGACCAGTTGATGACTGTCGTTACAGCGACAGAGAAAATTGTTAATTATGTACGTTCACAGGTTTCAAAGGATGCCGTCGTTTTAGGACCTGCAGCCTCGCCGATTCCTAGGATTAATAATAGATATCGCTATCAATGTCTGATAAAATACAAGCGGGAACCGAACTTGACAAAAATGTTAAAAACCATCTTGGATCAACACCAGAAAGATACTAAAAGCGGCTTATTGGTTTCAATAGATGTAAATCCATTTATATTAATGTAAGTTAGCCAAAGGTAACCTGGTCATCAAAGGTTATTATTTCGCATTTTTGGTGAAAATGTAAGCAATTAATAAATTTAAAACGCCTATATAAGAATGGAATTATTGGGGGAAATAATTTGCCTATACTCAAAGTAATAAATTACCCTGCTGAGATACTTGAGCAGACTTGCAAGCCAGTGATTAAGTTTGATAAAAAGCTTGCAAAAATACTTGATAATATGTATGACACGATGATTGAATTTGATGGGGTGGGACTAGCTGCTCCGCAAATTGGATTGGACGCACGCATCGCAATTGTTGATATCGATGATGAATTAGGGACAATCGAAATGATTAACCCAGTAATAATAGAAACATCCGGTGAACAAACTGGACCAGAAGGTTGTTTAAGTTTCCCTGGATTATTCGGTGAAGTGACAAGGTCCAATTTTGTTAAAATTGAAGCATTTGACCGTAAAGGCAGAAAATACACATTAGAAGCAGAAGAATTCCTAGCAAGGGCGATTCAACATGAAATCGATCATCTGGACGGGATTTTATTTACATCTAAAGTGACGAGATATCTCGAGGAAGATGAGTTAAAAGGAGTAGAAGTTGAATGACGAAAATTGTTTTTATGGGTACTCCAGATTTTTCTGTGCCAATCTTACAACAACTGATTAAAGATGGATATGATGTCATTGGAGTAGTTACACAACCAGATCGACCGGTGGGAAGAAAAAAGATTTTAACACCTCCCCCGGTTAAGGTAGAAGCCTTGAAACATTCTATTCCTGTTTTTCAACCGGAAAAAATCCGTCAAGAAGAAGAACTTGAAAAAATCCTATCCTTGAATCCAGATTTAATTGTTACTGCTGCGTTTGGGCAAATCCTACCCAATAAGCTGTTAGAAGCGCCTAAATACGGTTGTATAAATGTTCATGCATCTCTGCTCCCAGAACTTCGTGGTGGTGCTCCTATTCATTATGCAATTATGCAAGGAAAACAAAAAACAGGTGTTACCATCATGTATATGGTTGAAAAATTAGATGCTGGGGATATTTTAACAAGTATTGAAGTCCCAATTGCTGAAGAGGACAATGTTGGTACATTGCACATTAAATTAAGTACAGCCGGGGCTAAATTGTTGGCAGAAACTTTGCCGCTTCTTTTGGAAGGCCGTCTGACGCCTAAGCCTCAAAACAATGAAGAAGCCACATTTGCTGCCAATATTAAGCGAGACCAAGAAAAAATTAATTGGACAAAAACAGGTGAAGAAATCTTTAATCATATTCGTGCTCTAAATCCATGGCCGGTTGCGTTTACAACCGTGAATGGTCAGGTCTTAAAAATATGGCGGTCAGAAAAGGTATCTGGACAGAAAATGGAAGTACCTGGAACAATCATTAATATAGAATCGGATGGCTTTTCGGTATCAACCGGTAATGAAACGGCAATCAAAATCATTGAACTTCAGCCCTCTGGAAAAACAAAAATGATGAGTGAACAATTTTTACGGGGTTCAAAAATTTCAATAGGCACCAAGCTGGGAGAATAAAATGACTTCAACAATAAATAATGTACGGGCAATCGCAATGGATAGTTTAGTTGCTATTGAGAAAAACCAATCTTACAGCAATTTACTTCTTAATAATACAATTGAAAAACACGAATTGTCTCCTAAAGACGTCGGACTGCTAACGGAATTGACTTATGGAACCTTACAAAGAAGAATGGCACTTGACTATTATTTAGAGCCTTTTGTCAAAGATAATAAAAAATTAGCCAATTGGGTTCATCATTTACTTAGACTAACGCTTTATCAAATGATTTATCTCGATCGAATTCCGGACAGAGCAGCGATCTACGAAGCAGTAGAAATTGCCAAAAGTCGTGGTCATAAGGGGATAGCAAGTTTGGTAAATGGAGTATTGCGGAGTATTCAAAGAGAAGGGCTCCCATCCATGGAGGAAGTCTCGGACCCAAACAAAAGACTATCACTTGAAACTAGCCACCCTGAATGGCTAATTACTCGATGGGTTAACCAATTTGGCTATGAAAAAACAAAAGAAATGTGTGAAGTTAACCTAACAGCACCATTGCAAACAGCTAGAGTTAATCTCACGAAAATTTCAAGAGATGAATGTGTTGCGATTTTAGAAGAAGATGGTTTTCAAATCGAAAAAAGTCCAATTATTCCTGAGGCGATCAGATCGTTAAAGGGGAATTTAGCGTCTACCATTGCTTTTAAATATGGAATGTTTACTATTCAAGATGAAAGCTCGATGCTCGCCGCCTATGCATTAGGGGCAAAGCAAAACGAATTTATCCTTGATGCTTGTGCAGCACCAGGTGGTAAAAGTACACATATCGCTGAAAAAATGGATAATACGGGAGAAGTTATATCGGTTGATCTCCATCAGCACAAAGTCAGATTAATCAATGATAATGCCAAGCGACTAGGGTTAGAAAATATAAAAACAAGCGTTTCTGATTCCAGACAAATACAGGAAAAATTCAACAAAGAATCATTTGATCGTATCCTTCTGGATGCTCCGTGCTCGGGTCTTGGAGTAATGAGGAGAAAGCCTGATATGAAATACACAAAAACAGAGAAGGATATTGAGCGGTTAAGTACGATCCAGCAAGACTTATTAATGTCCGTATCCCCTTTATTGAAAAAGGATGGCATCCTTGTCTATAGTACTTGTACTGTAGATAAAGAGGAAAATGAATACACGGTTAAGACATTCCTAGAGAATAACCCTGAATTCGAAGGAGATTTATCATTTAAAAACAGGATGCCTGAAGCTATCCAACCATTGATTACAGGTTTTGATGTACAGATATTCCCACAAGATCTTGGGTCAGATGGGTTCTATATTGCAGTTTTAAGGAAGAAGGTGTAACAGTTGGAACAATTAAATACAACTGAGACAAACACAGCTAAGGAAATTAAGAAGAAATCAATTTATTCATTACAGCTTAACGAATTAAAGAATTGGCTGACTGAAAATGCTGAAAAGGCATTCCGTGCCGAACAAATCTATGAATGGCTTTATAAAAAACGAATTACATCATTTGAGGATATGAGTAATTTATCAAAAGGTTTAAGAGATAAGCTTGCTAGCCATTTTGAATTAACAACATTAAATACGGCGATTCAACAAACATCATCTGATGGAACCATAAAATTCCTTTTTGAACTTCAAGATGGATACTCCATTGAAACGGTGCTAATGCGTCATGATTATGGAAACTCCGTTTGTGTTACGACACAGGTAGGCTGCCGAATAGGTTGTACTTTTTGTGCCTCTACATTAGGCGGCTTAAAAAGACACTTAGAGGCAGGAGAGATTGTCGCACAAGTTGTAAAAGTTCAGCAAACACTTGATGAAACAGATGAGCGTGTAAATTCAGTTGTTATCATGGGGATTGGTGAGCCATTTGATAATTATGATAATATGTTATCATTTTTAAAAATAATCAATCATGAAAAGGCTCTTAATATCGGAGCACGCCATATAACCGTATCAACAAGTGGTATCGTTCCGAAAATTTATCAATTTGCAGATGAAAATACACAAATTAATTTTGCTATTTCTCTGCATGCTCCCAATACGGAATTACGTTCAAGGCTAATGCCTATTAATAAGGCTTACAAACTTGATGACTTAATGGAAGCAGTAAGGTATTATATCGATAAGACAGGTCGTAGAATAAGCTTTGAATATGGTCTTTTTGGCGGTGTAAATGATTCAGTCGAGCATGCTGAAGAGTTAGCTATATTATTAAAAGGATTAAAATGTCATGTGAATCTAATTCCTGTAAACTATGTTCCTGAAAGAGATTATGTACGGACTCCAAGAGACAAAATTTTTGCTTTTGAAAAAACATTGAAAAACCGAGGTATTAATGTAACCATTCGCAGGGAGCAAGGTTCAGATATTGCTGCAGCATGCGGGCAACTTCGTGCAAAGGAGCGGAAAGAGGAGACGAGGTGACAAAAGTGAAGGCTGTTTTTAAAACGGACCAGGGTAGAGTTCGCCAGAATAATGAGGATAGTGGTGGTACTTTTGTTAATCGGGATGGACACCGTCTTGCCATCGTAGCAGATGGCATGGGCGGTCACCTTGCCGGTGATGTTGCTAGTAGCATGAGCGTTACGCATCTTCAAGAAATGTGGGAGAAATCTGAAGGAATTCGTACAGCAGATCAAGCCGAAGCATGGCTGAAAACCCATGTTCTACAGGTTAATCAATTATTGTTTGACCATTCAAGAAGTCACGTGGAATGCGAAGGTATGGGTACTACTATAGAGGCAGTGATTGCTTCTGAAAATTTTACAACGATTGCACATGTGGGGGATAGTCGTTGTTATATCTTAAATGATACTGGCTTCCAGCAGCTAACTGAGGACCATACACTTGTGAATGAGTTAGTCCGAACTGGACAAATCACGAAAGAGGATGCAGAACATCATCCCAGGAAAAATTGGATATTAAGAGCGTTAGGAACAGAACAGGATGTAAAAATCGATATAAAAACGATAATGTTCGAAGAAGGAGATTTTCTCCTTTTATGCTCTGATGGGTTGTCAAATAAAGTCAACGAACAGGAAATGGTTAATATTCTTCAAAATGAAGAATCGCTTGAACAAAAGGCTTCCGCATTAATTAATATTGCAAATGATAACGGTGGAGAAGACAATATTACCCTGATCATATTAGAATATGCTAATGATTTTGAATTGGGTGATGAGCAGTGATTATTGGGAAAAGAATAAGCGGCCGCTATAAAATTCTTAAAATGATAGGCGGAGGCGGAATGGCCAATGTCTATTTAGCACATGATATGATACTGGACAGAGAAGTTGCCGTGAAAATGCTCCGCCTTGATTTTGCCAATGATGAAGAATTTATTCGGCGCTTTCATAGAGAAGCACAATCTGCCACAAGTCTTACCCATCCAAATATCGTTAGTATTTATGATGTGGGTGAAGAGGATTCTCTTTACTATATTGTTATGGAATATGTGAATGGGCAAACATTAAAGCAATACATAAACCAGCATTCGTCACTCCGTGTAGAAAAAGCATTAGACATAATGATGCAATTAACATCTGCAATTTCCCATGCCCATCAAAATCATATTATTCATCGTGATATAAAGCCGCATAACATTCTAATTGATCCTAATGGCAGTGTGAAAATTACTGATTTTGGGATAGCCATGGCCTTAAGTGCGACAAGCATTACCCAAACAAATTCTGTGTTGGGTTCTGTCCACTATTTATCACCGGAACAAGCTCGTGGGGGAATGGCTAATCGGAAATCAGATATTTATTCACTTGGGATTGTCATGTTCGAAATTTTAACAGGCAGGCTTCCATTCTCAGGGGAATCAGCCGTTTCGATTGCATTGAAACATCTCCAGTCAGAAACACCTTCTGTTAGAAGGTGGAATTCAACTATACCGCAAAGTGTAGAGAATATAGTCCTAAAAGCAACGGCAAAGGATCCATTTCATCGTTATAACAGTGTCGATGAAATGGAGGAGGATTTAAGGACGGCGCTAAATCCTGAAAGAATGGATGAACCGAAGTTTATTATTCCAATTGATGATGAGGCAACAAAAGCCATTCCAATCATAACAGATGACCGTCCACATAAAAACCTTGATGAAACATTAGTGCATAGTAATGATAAAATATTGCCTGCCAAAAAGGATACACCTAATAAGGAGAAAACTAGTAAGAAAAAGCGGAAAAAATGGCCGATGATCTTAATTTCGACTTTCCTTATACTTTCCATTCTCGGACTATTAACAGTTACATTTTTACCTGATTTATTGTCTGCTAAGGACGTCAAAATACCTGACGTAAGTGGGATGGATGTTGATGATGCGATTTCTGAGCTTCAGCTCAGCGGAATAGTGGTTGACAAACAGGTTGAAATTCCTGATGATCTGGTGGCTGAAGGAAAAGTTATCAAGACCGACCCTGAAATTGGCAGTACAGTCAAGGAGAACGCAAAAGTTAATTTATATATTAGTACTGGTAAAGAAAAAATTGAGCTATCTAATTATGTTGGCCGGATATATGATGATATTTTCCGTTTATTAGAAGACAGGGGTTTTAAAGATATTTTGAAAACTGAGAAATACGATGAGAGTGAACCAGGAACCATTATTAGCCAAAACCCTTCAGGAGGCGAAGAAATTATTCCTGAAGATACTGCATTAGAATTTGAAGTCAGTAAAGGACCTGAAATAATTGTCCTAAGGGACCTAACCGAATACAATTTAAAAGGGGCCGAGGATTATGCCTTATTAGTAGGGCTGACTTTAGATGTCTCAGAAGAAAAATATGATGAAAAAATTCCTGCTGGCATGGTAATATCACAAACACCAAAGGCTGGAACAGAACTGAAAAAAGGCGATAAGGTATCAGTCATTATTTCAAAAGGAAAAGAAGAAAAACCGCCCAAAACGGTAGTTAAAGATATAACAATTGATTATGAACCGGCTGTCCCAGTGCCAGTGCCAGGAGATCCTGTGCAAAAACAAGAGGTTTTAATCTACATCGAAGATATGAATCATAGTATGACGGAACCTGCCGAATCATTTTTTATAACTGAAACGACAAAAAAACAAATAGAACTCACTATTCCATATGGCGGAAAAGCGGGCTATAAGATTATTCGTGACAGCAAGGTGATAGCAGAGGACGTAATTAACTATCCAGAAACAGAGTAATTAATATTACTATGCTCTTTATCCAATCAGTTAACAGAATTTTGAATGATAAGTTGATGTTTTCGAAATGAATGACAAGGAGTGTGGCTATGCCTGAAGGGAAAATTGTTAAAGCATTAAGCGGTTTCTATTATGTTCTTGATGATGACAAGTTGATCCAATGCCGTGGTAGAGGGGTATTTAGAAAGAATAAAATTACCCCCCTCGTTGGAGACGAAGTTGTTTTTCAAGCAGAAAATGACTTGGAAGGCTACATTATGGAAGTGAAGACACGAAAGAACGAATTGATACGTCCCCCCATAGCGAATGTAGATCAAGCGATCCTTGTGTTTTCGGCTGTTGAACCAGATTTCAGTACTGTTCTTTTAGATCGTTTCCTTGTGCTAGTTGAATTTAATCGGATTGAACCGCTTATTTGTATCACTAAAATGGACCTCACAAACGAAGAGCAGCAAAAAAAGATTAAGATTTATGCAGAGCAGTATTCGTCTGCAGGGTATAAAGTAATCCTAACTTCTTCCGAAACCGAAGCGGGAGTTGAACTGTTAAGTCCACACATTGATAATAAAATATCTGTTTTTGCTGGTCAGTCAGGTGTAGGAAAATCATCTTTGCTAAATGTCCTTAGACCTGATCTTGATTTGAAAACAAATGATATTTCGTCGCATCTTGGCCGTGGAAAACACACGACAAGACATGTGGAGTTAATAAAGATTGGAAATGGATTAATAGCTGATACACCAGGCTTCAGTTCATTAGAATTTACCAATATTGAAGCCGAAGATTTGACTTCATGTTTTCCTGAAATGCAAAGAGCAAGTGAGAATTGTAAATTCCGAGGATGCTTGCATGGGACCGAACCGAAATGCGGTGTGAAACATGCAGTTGAATCAGGTGAAATCCCTAGGTACCGATATGAACATTATCTGGATTTCCTACAGGAGATAAAAGATAGAAAGCCGAGGTATTAAAGATGGTAAAAATAGCACCTTCGATTCTTTCCGCCGATTTTTCGAAATTAGGTGAAGAGATTATTGCTGTTGAAAAAGGTGGAGCAGACTATATTCATGTCGATGTCATGGATGGTCACTTTGTACCAAATATTACGATTGGTCCGCTCATTGTTGAGGCCATTCGTCCGATTACGAAGCTGCCACTTGATGTACACCTAATGATTGAAAACCCTGATCAATATATTGAGGCATTTGCCAAAGCTGGAGCCGATTTTATTACCGTACATGTGGAAGCATGTCGTCATCTTCACCGCACAGTCCAAAATATTAAATCCTTTGGTATTAAGGCGGGTGTTGTTTTAAACCCGGCAACCCCCGTGGAATCCATTCAGCACATAATTGGAGAGATTGATATGGTATTATTAATGTCGGTTAATCCAGGGTTCGGTGGGCAAAAATTCATACCAGAGGTACTTCCGAAAATAAGAAAAGTTAAAGAAATGGCAGAACAAAAAGGCTTAGACATTGAGATTGAAATTGACGGCGGTGTTAATTCAGAAACGGCAAAGCTATGCATGGAAGCCGGCGCAAATGTACTTGTTGCAGGCTCGGCTATTTATAATGAAGAAGATTATGCCAAGGCAATTTCGCAAATAAGAGGTTAATGATAAGAGCCAGCTTTAGCGCTGGCTTTTTGCATATGGAAAAGGAGTTAGTTTTATGATTATTAATATTCTAGCCGGAGGACCTGAAAGCCTATTACCTGATTTAACAGAGTATCTAGAGAAAGATGCAATTTGGGTCGGAGTTGACCGAGGTGTCTATCATTTGTTAAAAAGAAATATAACTCCGGACATTGCCTTTGGGGATTTCGATTCAGTATCATCTGAGGAATTAATGTTTATTGAAGAACGTGTAGTAGAATTGAAGAAGTATAAGCCGGAAAAAGATGAAACAGACATGGAGTTAGCCCTCAATTGGGCACTTAATCAGAATCCAAGTATGATCCGTATGTTCGGTGCAACTGGGGGGAGACTTGATCATTTATTTGCCAATGTGCACTTATTGCTGAATCAATTCAAAGCCAAAAAATCGGCTGATATCTGCTTGATTGACCGCTATAACCTCATTTTTATTAAAGAACCTGGGCACTATACAATTGAAAAAATAAACAAAAAAAAATATATTTCCTTTGTTCCTTTAACGCTAAATGTCAGCAATCTCACCCTAAAGGGCTTTAAATTTCCTTTGGAAGATCGTCATATTCCAATCGGGTCAACACTATGTATTAGTAATGAACTTATTAGTGAATATGGTACTTTTTCATTTTCTGAAGGCATATTAATAGTGATAAGAAGTCACGATTAATATGCAATACAATTTGGTACTGATTTCGTTCGTTTGAATAAAATGGTAGGGCGTTCGAAAAAAGTTGAGATGAATAAGCTGGGGAGATTTGTGAGGAGGGACAGTATGAAATTCTATACAATTAAACTGCCGAAATTTTTAGGCGGACTTGTCCGTGCGATGATTGGGGCGTTTAAAAAGAACGAATAGCATGGGTTTTTATCTAGATATTCTTTTCATTAACGAATGGCACCCGTTTAATTTGGGTGCTTTTTATTTGGTTAAATAGGGAATAATAGGGTTGTAGAGTAATTGTACTTTTTGTATATAAAGAAAAGACATCCTCATCGGATGCCTTTTCCATATTAAACGCGTTCTACTTTACCTGATTTTAACGCTCTTGCAGAAACCCAAACACGTTTAGGCTTTCCATCAACAAGAATACGTACTTTTTGTAGGTTAGCACCCCATGTACGCTTATTTGCGTTCATAGCGTGAGAACGTGCGTTACCAGTTGTTGTTTTCTTTCCAGTTACAACACATTGACGTGGCATAATGATTTCCCTCCTTAACTACCAAAAGCTTTATACAGCTATCTTTAAGATCCTCATCTGAAAAAAGAAAATTGATTGAACAAATTTTCTAGACTTGAGATACCTTAATAATTTATCATACAACTTATTTGATTGCAATAGTTACCTTTCAAGAAAAAAGCCTTGACATCCCTATTTATTAAATGCACTTATATTAAGCAGGCAGGAATAACTTTCAATATTGCATTGACTATAGTAAAATGACTGTAGTCAAGGAGCAATTTTTTCAAGAGGGGGAACGATTCATGTCCATTGAATTAAAAACAAAGTTCGGACAAATTGATATTTCAAACGAAGTAATCGCGACCATCGCTGGAGGAGCGGCAATCGAATGCTATGGAATTGTCGGTATGGCCTCAAAGAATCAAATTAAAGACGGAATTACGGAAATACTACGAAGAGAAAACTTCACTCGCGGCGTGATCGTCCGCCAAGAAAATGAGGCATTACATATTGATATGTACATTATTGTTAGCTATGGAACGAAAATTTCCGAAATTGCCCACAACGTGCAATCAAAGGTTAAATACACCCTCGATAAGACTGTTGGACTTGCCGTTGACTCGGTAAATATTTACGTTCAGGGAGTTCGAGTGACGAACCCTTAAGTTCGAGTGACGAACCCTTAAGTTCGTGTAATGAACCTCAAGTAGAGGAGGAAAGTTTGTGTCAATAACAGCTTTAGATGGAAAACGTTTTGCCGAGATGGTAATTCAAGGTGCAAATCATTTGGCTGCAAATGCAAAAATGGTTGATGCTCTAAACGTTTTTCCCGTGCCCGATGGTGATACTGGAACAAACATGAATTTATCAATGACATCAGGGTCGAAAGAAGTAAAAAATAATGTTCAAGAACATATTGGTAAAGTTGGAGTAGCCCTTTCTAAAGGATTGCTGATGGGGGCTCGCGGAAATTCAGGAGTGATCCTTTCACAGTTGTTCCGTGGTTTTTCTAAGGCAGTAGAAATGAAAGCGCAAATTTCAGGGAATGATTTTGCCCATGCCCTCGAGGCTGGAGTAGAAACTGCGTATAAAGCAGTAATGAAGCCTGTTGAAGGAACCATTTTAACTGTAGCAAAGGATTCAGCTAAAAAGGGCGTACAAGCTGCCCAGAATTCAAATGATATTATTGTAATTATGGAAGAAGTTTTACAAGAAGCAAAAGCTTCATTAAAGCGTACTCCTGATCTGCTTCCAGTGTTAAAGGAAGTCGGTGTTGTCGATAGTGGCGGACAAGGTCTTGTGTTTGTTTACGAAGGATTTCTTGCGGTCCTTAAAGGCGAAAAACTTCCCGATACACCTTCTGCATCTCTTTCTATGGATGAATTGGTTAATACTGAACACCACAAAAATGTCCAGGGACATATTAACACGGCAGATATTGAATTTGGATACTGCACCGAATTTATGGTTCGCTTTGAACAGGAAAAGACAGCCAAGCATCCTTTCAGTGAAGGGGTTTTCCGAAATGACCTCAGCAAATTAGGTGATTCTTTATTAGTCATAGCGGATGAAGACGTTGTAAAAGTCCATATACATTCCGAACAGCCTGGCGAAGTACTAAGCTACGGACAAAAGTACGGAAATTTAATAAATATGAAGATTGAAAACATGCGTCAACAACATACCAATATTGTTGGTGAAACACATATTGCACCCGTTGCTGTACAACAGAAGCCGCCAAAAGAGCAGCAAGAATACGGAATTGTAGCGGTTTCCATGGGAGCAGGAATTGCAGATTTATTTAGAAGTATTGGCGCCCATGCCGTAATAGAAGGCGGGCAAACGATGAATCCAAGTACGGAGGATATCGTGAAGGCTGTTAAGGAAGTTAATGCTAAAAAGGTATTTATTTTACCTAATAATAAAAACATTATTATGGCAGCCCAACAGGCAGCAGATGTGGCAGAAGAAGATATTTATGTCATACCATCCAAAACTGTCCCTCAAGGACTTTCGGCTCTTTTAGCATTTAATCCGTCAGCGGAACTTCACGCCAATGAGTCTGCAATGAATGATGCCCTAAAACACGTAAAGACTGGTCAAATAACCTTCGCTGTACGAGATACACAGATTGATGGTTTAGAAATCGAGAAAGATGATTTTATGGGTATTGCTGAGGGGAAAATTGTAGTAAAGAACAAGAACAAAGGAAAAGTAGCTGAAGAATTACTTTCACAAATGCTCGCAGACGATTCAGAAATCTTGACCATCATTTATGGGGAAGACGTTAGCGAAGAAGAAGTAAATCAGCTGACACAGTTTGTGGAAGAGACTTATGAAGATGTAGAAGTAGAAATCCATAACGGCGGGCAGCCGTTGTATTCATTTATCTTTTCAATTGAATAATGAACCGCTAAAATAGAAGGGGAGTTCCCTTCTTTTTTTTGTAAAAAAGAAGTTAGAAAGAGTAATTTAGAACAAAATCAATAGATATATCTGCGCTTAGTGGGGGAGTCGTGTAATAGTGAATCCACATCTTAATCAAACAATAACTGTCATTAAGGGAATTGGTGAAGAGACTGCCGAGATTTTTTCAGAAATGAAAATCTTTACGATACAAGATTTATTGGAATATTTTCCTTATCGTTATGAAGATTACCGCCTTCGTGAAATAACAGAGGTACAGCATGATGAGAAAGTAACAGTGGAAGGGAAGGTTCATAGCGAGCCTTCTCTTGTCTATTATGGAAGGAAGAAATCCAAACTAATGATCCGACTTTTCGTTGGTTCTCATTTAATCAAAGTAGTCTTTTTTAACCAACCCTATTTGAAAAATAAAATCATTATTAATGAAACGATAACAGTCACAGGAAAATGGGATGCCCATCGGCAAACAATCACTGCAAATGAAATGCAGTCAGGCACAAACGCCAAGACAAAGGATTTTGAGCCTGTGTACTCATTAAGAGGGAAATTAACAACGAAGGGAATACGAAAATTTATCAGCATTGCTTTCCAGCAATATGGACATTTTATTGAAGAAACACTGCCAGCAGCATTCTTAAAAAAGTATCGCCTTCTTGATAGACAGGGGGCAATTGAAGCAATGCACTTTCCGAGCAGCCAAGAGGATGTGAAACAGGCACGAAGGCGCATTGTTTATGAAGAATTTCTTATGTTTCAACTAAAAATGCAGGCCTTAAGGAAATTTGAACGGGAACATTCCCCAGGAATTTGCCAAAACTATAACGTTACTCAGGTAGAGGGTTTTATCAATAGTCTTCCATTTCCGTTAACAAATGCTCAAACACGGGTTGTCAATGAATTGTTAGCGGAACTAAAATCACCCCTACGCATGAATCGATTGTTGCAAGGGGATGTTGGTTCGGGGAAAACTGTAGTGGCTGCAATTGGTTTATATGCCAGTGTAACAGCAGGTTACCAAGGTGCTCTAATGGTCCCAACAGAAATTTTAGCAGAGCAACATGCGCAAAGCTTAAAAAGCATGCTAGAACCATTTGATGTCAGGTGCGAGCTTTTAACGAGTTCTATTAAGGGTAAACGGAGAAAGGAAATCCTTCATGAACTGGCAGAAGGAAATGTTAATCTATTAATTGGTACGCATGCTCTCATACAGGATGAGGTCACCTTCAAAAGACTCGGTTTTGTCATTACCGATGAACAGCATCGCTTTGGGGTCGAGCAGCGAAGAGTGCTCAGGGAAAAAGGCGAGAATCCTGACGTTCTTTTTATGACTGCGACACCGATTCCACGAACACTTGCAATCACGGTGTTTGGTGAAATGGATGTTTCCATTATTGACGAGATGCCAGCTGGCCGAAAATCAATTGAAACTTACTGGGCAAAGCCGGAAATGCTTGAGCGTGTACTTGCCTTTGTTGAAAAAGAATTACAAAAAGGACACCAAGCCTATGTAATTTGCCCGCTTATTGAAGAATCAGAAAAGCTTGATGTCCAAAACGCAATCGATGTATTTAATACTTTAAGCCAATACTTTCAAAACCGTTATAAAGCGGGTCTTATGCACGGGCGTTTAAGTTCGGAAGAAAAAGACTCCGTAATGAAGTCGTTTAGTACCAACGAAGTACAGGTGCTTGTCTCAACTACAGTTGTTGAGGTTGGTGTTAATGTACCAAACGCGACCATGATGGTTATTTATGATGCTGAAAGATTTGGCCTGTCTCAGCTTCACCAGCTTCGTGGACGTGTTGGACGTGGCAGTGATCAATCCTACTGTATTTTGCTTGCCAGTCCTAAATCAGAAGTGGGCCAAGAAAGAATGCGGATCATGACAGAAACAAACGATGGATTTGTTCTAAGTGAAAAGGATTTAGAACTCAGAGGTCCTGGTGACTTTTTTGGCAGAAAACAAAGCGGTGTTCCTGAATTTAAGGTTGCAGATATGGTTCATGATTATCGGGCGCTAGAAACAGCGAGAAGTGATGCGATGATGCTTATCCAATCAAAAACCTTTTGGACAGCGGAAGAATATCAATTTTTAAGAAAAATGCTAGAAGAATCAGGTGTATTAGAAGGGGAAAAGCTTGATTAATAAAGTATTTTTCCCTTTATATGAATTCCTGAATAAAAAAAGCAGATGCTATGTATAAAAAACAAACTCTTGCAATCTGCTATTTCAAATTTTATACTACTATTAGTACCTAGTCATAAGATCTCGGACGGTGTAAAAATTCATGAGAAAAAGTAAAAAAGAGCGCCAGCAATTGTTAACCACTACAATAAAAGATAATCCATTTATTACTGATGAAGATTTAGCAGAAAAATTCCAAGTAAGTGTACAAACAATCCGTCTTGATCGGTTAGAATTATCAATCCCGGAACTACGGGAACGAATTAAGACTGTTGCTGAAAAACGATTTGATGATGAGGTCCGCTCCCTTCCGCTTGAAGAAGTCATTGGTGAAATTATTCATATAGAATTAGATCAAAATGCTATTTCGATTTTTGATGTAAAAAATGAACATGTGTTTATTCGTAATAACATTGCCCGTGGTCATCATGTATTCGCACAGGCAAATTCCCTAGCAGTAGCCGTCATTAACGATGAATTGGCGTTGACAGCAAAGGCGAATATTCAATTTAAGCGTTTGGTAAAATTAAATGAGCGTGTCATAGCCAAGGCAAGAGTAACAAAAATCGATGGGAACTTAGGCAGAACAAGTGTCGAAGTGACAAGTTTTGTAAATAATGAACTTGTTTTTACCGGAGAATTTGAAATGTACCGTTCGAAAAATCGGTAAAGGATGAGGAAAAAAATGAACCTAGCAATTGATGCAATGGGCGGCGACAATGCTCCAAAGGAAATCGTTTTAGGCGCACTAAAAGCTGTACAAGCATTTTCTGATATACATATTACCCTTGTCGGGGATGAAAATAAAATTAAAGAAACATTAACTGATCATGAACGGATTTCTGTTATACATACAACCGAAGTGATTCTCGGAACAGACGAGCCTGTAAAAGCAGTTCGCCGCAAAAAGAATGCTTCCATGGTGCTAGCGGCTCAGCAGGTAGCGGATGGATTGGCAGATGCATGTATCTCTGCAGGAAATACAGGTGCCTTAGTCGCGGCAGGTCTTTTTGTGGTTGGCAGGGTAACTGGAATTCACCGCCCGGCCTTAGCACCAACGCTTCCGACCATTGGCGGCGAAGGCTTCCTTTTACTAGATGTCGGGGCCAATGCTGAGGCCAAACCAGAGCATCTATTGCAATATGCATTGATGGGTTCCATTTATAGTGCAAAAGTAAGAGGAATTACACAACCAAGAGTGGGTCTATTAAATATTGGCACAGAGGAAAAGAAAGGGAATGAACTTACCAAGCAGGCCTTTGAACTATTAAAAACGGCTAATATCAATTTTGTCGGTAATGTGGAAGCAAGGGATTTACTTGATGGTGCAGCTGATGTAGTTGTTACCGATGGATTTACGGGTAACATGGTGCTAAAGACGATTGAAGGAACGGCACTATCCATGTTTAAAATGTTAAAAACGGCTTTAATGAGCAGTTTTACAAGTAAACTAGCTGCCGCTGTGTTAAAACCGAATCTTAAAACTTTAAAGAATACGATGGATTATTCCGAATATGGCGGTGCTGCACTGTTTGGTTTAAATGCACCTGTAATTAAGGCTCACGGATCTTCGAATGGGCAAGCTATTTTTAGCGCCATCCGGCAAACGAGGGAAATGGTAAGTAACGATGTTGTTGGATTAATTAAAATGTCAACAGAAGAAGCGAGTATTGCCAAAGTAGAACGGTAAAGGAGGATTAAAATGAAGAAAATAGCATTTGTGTTTCCCGGGCAAGGGTCACAAGCCGTCGGGATGGGGAAAGAGTTAGCAGAGAAACACTCCGAGGTAATGGATTATTTTAAGAGAGCAGATGAAAAGCTTAACACTCAACTGAGTAAACTTATATTTGAGGGACCAAAAGAAGAATTGACAATTACCTATAATACACAGCCAGCCCTTTTAACAACAAGTATTGCTATATTGGAATACTTCCAAAAATCTGGGATTAAAGCTGATTTTGTTGCTGGTCACAGTTTAGGTGAATATACGGCCCTTGTTGCAGCTGGCACCTTTACTTTCGAGGAAGGGGTGTATGCTGTTAGAAAACGAGGCCAGTTTATGGAAAGTGCTGTACCTAATGGGGAAGGATCGATGGCGGCTGTGCTGGGTCTTGATCGCGCTCCATTATCAAATGTGACGGCAGAAATCAGTGATGCTGGTTTTCCTGTGTCTTTAGCAAATTTAAACTGCCCAGGTCAGATTGTAATTTCAGGTTCGAAAAAAGGGGTAGAACTTGCAGCCGTGAAAGCGAAAGAAGCAGGGGCAAAAAGAGTGCTTCCATTAGAAGTAAGCGGTCCTTTTCATTCCGTGTTAATGAAGCCAGCAGCAGTTCAATTGCGTCAAGTATTGGACGAGATTGAAATGAGGGATGCTAGGGTCCCAATCGTGGTAAACGTTTCTGCTGAACCAATCAGTTCTGCCTCTGAAATTAAGGATAAGTTAATTGAACAACTTTATTCCCCGGTACAATGGGAAGACTCCGTTCGAAAAATGATTGATTTGGGTGTCGATACATTCATTGAAGTGGGTTCTGGGAAAGTTCTATCAGGCTTAATCAAAAAAATTGATAAAACAGTGTCAACGTATTCTGTATCAGACGAGGAAAGCGCACAAGCTGTAATAGATGCGTTAAAGGAGGAAAGACTATGAATCTTGAAGGAAAAGCAGCCCTTGTAACAGGTGCATCAAGAGGTATTGGCAGAGAAATCGCTCTTGAACTTGCACGACAAGGAGCAAATGTGGCGGTTAATTTTTCCGGCAGTGAAGCCAAAGCAAATGAGGTTGTTGATGAAATAAAGGCACTTGGGAGAGAGGCATTTGCTGTAAAATGTGATGTTTCAAACTCAGGAGAAGTCGCAGAAATGGTTAAGGGAACGATTGACCGCTTTGGGAAACTTGACATTCTCGTCAATAATGCGGGTATTACCAGAGATAATTTATTAATGAGAATGAAAGAAGAAGAATGGGACGACGTTATTAATATCAATCTTAAAGGTGTCTTCCTGTGTACAAAAGCAGTAACAAGACAAATGATGAAGCAACGGGTAGGACGCATCATTAATATTGCATCGATTGTTGGCGTAAGTGGGAATCCAGGACAGGCAAACTACGTGGCCGCAAAAGCTGGGGTCATTGGTTTAACAAAAACAACGGCTAAAGAGCTGGCATCTCGCAATATTACCGTAAATGCCATTGCACCTGGCTTCATCACAACGGATATGACCGATAAATTACCTGAAGAAGTAAAAACAGAAATGTTAAAACTGATTCCTTTAGCAAGATTAGGAGAGCCTAAAGACATCGCCAAAATCACCGCATTCCTTGCTTCTGATGATTCTGCCTATATCACAGGGCAGACGCTTCATATTGATGGCGGCATGGTAATGTAATTAGAAAAGCACGCTTCCTTTGCGCGGCGTATGGACTGGAGCGCTCCAACTGAGATAAAGGAAACACGGAGCTGCACAAGATTCGATGTTGACTTATCGTAGGGCGGAGAGCGAAGTCAACTAGCCGTTGGGCGCTGGAGCTAGACAGTAATAAAAGTTCAAAGTAATTTTAATAAAAACTTAGTGTATTATTTTGTTGAAATACTCTATAATAGCTTGAGGGGAGGTGAACAGGCATGGCAGAGGTATTAGAACGTGTAACAAAAATCATCGTTGACCGCTTAGGCGTGGATGAATCTCAAGTTAAACTTGAAGCTTCATTCAAAGATGATCTTGGAGCTGATTCCCTTGACGTAGTTGAACTAGTTATGGAATTAGAAGATGAGTTCGATATGGAAATTTCTGACGATGATGCTGAAAAAATTAGCACAGTTGGTGACGCTGTTAATTACATACAAAGCACGAAGTAATCGTTGGATTTATTCACAAAAGCTCCGTTTTCAAACGGAGCTTTATTCTGTAAAATAGAACTTGGCTTCCAACTGTGATGCCAAGTTTCTTTGCGTTTTGCTAAATACTTTTTTTAAACTTATACTTGAGTGGTGTGTAAATTATTTAATGCAAGGTGGAGACGTTTTATATGCGCAGAAATAATAATGAAAAAGATTTAAATAATCGCGCAAAAGAAAATCTATTTAAGGGTTTTCAAAATACGATTGGGATTACGATTGAAAACGAGAAATTATTAAAACAAGCTTTTACTCATTCATCTTATGTGAATGAGCATCGAAGAAAGCCTTTTGAAGATAATGAAAGGCTTGAGTTTTTAGGAGATGCCGTTCTTGAGTTAACTGTTTCACAATTCCTATACAAAAAATATCCTACGATGACAGAGGGAGAATTGACGAAACTTCGGGCTGCAATTGTTTGCGAGCCATCTCTTGTATCATTTGCCAACGAACTGAACTTCGGAAAATTAGTTTTGTTGGGTAAAGGGGAAGAGATGACAGGCGGAAGAGAGCGTCCCGCCTTACTAGCAGATGTTTTTGAAGCGTTCATTGGAGCTCTTTATTTGGACCAAGGAATTGAAACAGTCATTAAATTTCTCGAGAAAATAGTTTTTCCTAAAATTAATGCCGGTGCTTTTTCTCATGTGATGGATTATAAAAGCCAGTTACAGGAACTCATTCAACGGGATGGGACAGGCGCTATTGAATATCGTGTTCTTCAAGAAATAGGGCCTGCCCATAATAAAGAATTTGTATCGAAAGTTTCGTTGAATGGCAAGGAATTAGGTGTAGGTACGGGAAAATCAAAGAAGGAAGCCGAACAACATGCCGCCCAAATGGCTCTCGACATATTAAAGGAAAAAACAACTTAGAAATGACAAAATGTTTGCAAGTAGTCCAGCTTGTATGCATAGGGAGGATTTAGAAATGTTTTTAAAACGGTTGGACATTATTGGCTTTAAGTCCTTCGCTGATCGTATTGGAGTTGATTTTGTTCCAGGCGTAACGGCTGTGGTAGGTCCAAATGGCAGTGGGAAAAGTAATATTACCGATGCTATTCGTTGGGTATTGGGTGAACAGTCGGCCAAATCGCTTAGAGGCAGTAAAATGGAGGATATTATTTTTGGGGGGAGCGATACCAGAAAACCCCTAAATTTTGCTGAAGTTACTTTAACATTAGATAATCAGGATCAAGGCGTTTCACTTGATTATAACGAAGTAAGTGTCA
The DNA here is from genome assembly GCF_018613095.1 of Bacillus sp. ISL-75. Taxonomy (NCBI): domain Bacteria; kingdom Bacillati; phylum Bacillota; class Bacilli; order Caryophanales; family Bacillaceae; genus Bacillus; species Bacillus sp. ISL-75. The sequence continues at coordinate 184,386 of NZ_JAGGQX010000009.1, read as the reverse complement.
CAAGGAGAGTGTCCCGTTCAGGGGACAGTGAATTCTTGATAAATAAGCAACAGTGTCGACTTAAAGATATTATCGACTTATTCATGGATTCTGGGCTGGGAAGAGAAGCATTTTCGATAATTAGCCAAGGAAAAGTGGAAGAAATCTTAAATAGTAAAGCAGAAGAACGAAGAACCATATTTGATGAGGCAGCTGGAGTACTAAAGTATAAACATCGAAAGAAAAAAGCAGAAGTAAAACTGTTTGAAACACAAGACAATTTAAACCGTGTAAATGATATTTTACACGAACTTGAAAGCCAAGTAGAACCATTAAAAATTCAGGCCTCGATGGCAAAAGATTTTCTGGAGAAGAAAGAGGAACTTGAAAAATTTGAAGTTGCCTTAACAGTGTATGAAATTGAAGATCTTCATCAAAAATGGGAGGGCCTTTCCAAACTGTTGAACGAACACCAGGAGGAAGAACTTAAGATCTCTTCTGAGTTGCAAGTAAAGGAAGCAAAAATAGTTGAAAAAAGAGATCAAATGACAGCATTTGATGAGTCAATCACCGACCTGCAGAATGTTCTTCTTCATGCTACAGAGGAGTTAGAAAAACTGGAAGGCCGAAAAGAAGTCTTAAAAGAACGAAAGAAAAATGCTTCACAAAATAAAGAACAGCTTCAAACGAACATTTCGGAATTAACGGAAAAAATTAGCCAGCTAAAAATGAATCGCGACATCCTTTCAATGTCTGCCGAGGATCTTGGAAAGCAGGTCACGGAATTACAAACTCAATTAAAGGGAAAACAGGCGAAACTGCAGTTATTCACCGAAAATATTGAGGATAAAATAGAGAGTTTAAAAAGTGAATATATCGAATGGCTAAACGATCAAGCGGGCGCAAAAAATGAATTGAAATACATTGAACAGCAGCTGGAACAGCAGGAAAGAAGAAGTTCACGACTTGATGTTGAGAATGACAAGTTTATTGAGGAACGGCAAATTGCCAAGGATAAAAAAGCTGCGATCCAATCAGCATTAGACGAAGTACAACAAAAAATAGAAGATCAAGTAGGAGCTTTTCGAGAAAAGCAGCATAAGCTTGAGTCCACAAGAAATAATTATCAAAAACAAGAAAAGACACTCTATCAGGCATACCAAATTCTCCAACAGGCAAAGTCAAGAAAAGAAATGCTCGAAGAAATGGAAGAAGATTATTCAGGCTTTTTTCAGGGAGTAAAAGAAATTCTTAAAGCACGTGGGAAAAACTTAAAGGGAATTGAGGGAGCGGTTGCCGAGCTTGTGACTGTTCCGAAACAGTATGAAACTGCATTAGAAACATCCTTTGGCGGGGCTTTGCAGCATATCGTCGTTGATAATGAACAAAATGGGCGGACAGCAATCCAATATTTGAAACAGAATTCTTTTGGTCGTGCAACCTTCTTACCGTTAAATGTCATTAAGGGAAGACCGTTGTCTTCCGCGCAAATAGCTTCCATCCAAAATCATCCATCCTTTGTTGGAACAGCCGTAAGTCTTGTTAAATTTGATCAAAAGTACTCGGAGGTTATGAGCAGTCTGCTTGGGAATGTTGTCATTACAAAAGACTTAAAAGGCGCCAATGAATTAGCGAAACTTCTTCAATACCGCGGCCGTTTGGTAACGATTGATGGTGATATCGTTAATCCTGGCGGTTCAATGACAGGTGGTGCTATTAAACAAAAAAACTCATCCTTATTAACTCGTAAAGGCGAACTTGAGGAATTAAAAGAGAAGTTAGTTGTGATGGAAGAAAAAACGATCCATCTAGAACAACTTGTAAAGTCATTAAAAGAAGACGTTCATCGTTCAGAAAAACAACTTGAAGAAATGCGCAAAGATGGCGAAGAGTTGAGATTAAATGAACTTTCTTTGAAGGGTGACCTTCGCCAAGCAGAGCTCGAAGAAAAAAATATCAATGAACGTTTAGCTATTTATGACCTTGAAAAAGGGCAATTTTCTGATGAGAAAACAACCTTAATAAATAGAAAAAAAGAATTAGCCATTGCAATGGAGACATACAAAAAAACGATAGATGAGCTTGATGCGCAAATTGCGAAGCTTACCGAACAAAAGTCGAGTGATTTGACCTCAAAAGAGACTCTAACTATTGAAATAAATGATTTAAAAGTAGCGTTTGCTTCTAAAAATGAACAGTATATGAGCACAAAAGAACGGTTGACACTTCTGCAAACAGATTTAGAAGAGAGTGAACAAAAGCATGCTCTTTATACAGAAGATTTTTATCTGTTAAGTTCAGAAATGACAAACAGTTCATCAGGTGAAGAACAGTTAGAAACTGCTGCAATTAGAAAACAACAGGATAAAGAAGCGGCATTACAGTTAATTACGGTTAGAAGAGAAGAACGATTGTCCTTAAAGTCGGCCTTAGAAGACTTAGAATTGGAAGTTAAAGAACTAAAAAGACTCCACCGAGGAATGATTGTTGTTTTAAAAGACGAGGAAGTAAAAATCAACCGCTTGGATGTCGATCTTGAAAACCGTTTTGCACGGTTAAGAGAAGAATATCTTTTATCGTTTGAAGGTGCGAAGGTACAATATCCATTAACGATATCGATTGAAGAAGCGAGAAAAAAGGTCAAACTTATCAAACTGGCCATTGAAGAACTTGGAAATGTCAACATTGGTGCGATTGAAGAGTATGAGCGTGTCTCAGAACGGTATGAGTTCCTAAATGAACAGAAGAACGATCTCCAGGAAGCTAAAGAAACCCTTTATAAGGTTATTGACGAAATGGATGAAGAAATGAAAAAACGCTTTGAACAGACCTTTAATGGAATTCGTGAACATTTTGAACCGGTATTTAGAACTCTTTTTGGTGGTGGGAGAGCCGACCTCGTGCTAACTGTACCAGGTGATTTGTTAAATACAGGTGTCGAAATTGTTGCGCAGCCACCGGGTAAAAAACTGCAAAATTTAGGTTTATTATCAGGTGGTGAACGTGCATTAACTGCGATTGCGCTTCTTTTTTCTATTTTAAAGGTACGGCCCGTTCCGTTCTGTATCCTTGATGAGGTAGAAGCAGCATTGGATGAAGCCAATGTCCAACGCTTCAGCCAATACTTAAAACGATATAGTAAGGAGACGCAATTTATTGTGATTACCCACCGCAAAGGAACAATGGAGGAAGCAGATGTGCTTTACGGGGTAACTATGCAAGAATCAGGTGTTTCAAAGCTTGTATCTGTTCGCTTAGAGGAAACAAAAGAGCTTGTTGAATCTTAAAATTAGGAAGTGAAAAAATGAGTTTTTTTAAAAAATTAAAAGAAAAAATCACAAAATCCACCGATACGGTGACAGAGAAATTTAAGGAAGGTCTTACAAAAACAAGGGATAATTTCTCAGGAAAAGTAAACGACCTTGTTGCTAGGTACCGTAAAGTGGATGAAGACTTTTTTGAAGAATTAGAAGAAATCATGATCCAGGCGGATGTAGGCTTTGATACAGTGATGAAACTGATTGAAGAGTTGAAAATGGAAGTTAAACGCCGGAACATCCAAGACCCACAGGAAGTACAAAGTGTAATATCCGAGAAGTTGGTTGATATCTACAATGCGGGTGAAGAACAATCTTCAAAATTAAATATTCAAGAGGACGGGCTGACCGTCATTCTATTTGTAGGGGTAAATGGGGTTGGAAAAACAACAACAATCGGTAAGCTTGGGTACAAGTTTAAGAATGAAGGAAAGAAAGTATTATTAGCAGCAGGAGATACTTTCCGTGCTGGTGCAATTGAACAACTTGAAGTCTGGGGAGAAAGAGTCGGCGTCGATGTTATTAAGCAATCGGAAGGGTCGGACCCTGCCGCGGTTATGTACGATGCCATACAGGCAGCTAAATCTCGAAAAACAGATATTTTGTTATGTGATACTGCTGGCCGCTTGCAAAACAAAGTAAATTTAATGAAGGAGCTTGAAAAGGTAAAACGTGTGATAGAAAAAGAAATTCCCGGTGCCCCTCACGAAGTGATTTTAGTCCTTGACGCAACAACTGGTCAAAACGCCCTGATCCAGGCAAAAACCTTTAAAGAAGTGACAAACGTTAGTGGAATTGTTCTTTCAAAATTAGACGGAACGGCAAAAGGTGGAATCGTCCTTGCTATCCGCAATGAATTAAAAATTCCTGTGAAATTTGTTGGTCTTGGCGAAAAAATGGATGACCTTCAAGAATTTGAAGCGGAAAAATATGTGTATGGTTTATTTGCAGATGAAGTGGAAAAAGCAGATTAATTGATGTAAAGGTATTATCTTGACAGATAATCTCTGACCTTGTAAACTACTTATGTAAAGGCTTTTCACTTAACATGCGCATTGGAGGGGATTGCATGCTTGAAAAGACGACACGAATGAACTATCTTTATGACTTTTACCATTCGTTGTTAACCCCAAAGCAGCAAAGCTATATGTCTCTCTATTATCTAGATGATTACTCTTTAGGAGAAATCGCCGAAGAGTATGATGTAAGCCGCCAAGCCGTTTATGATAATATCAAGCGGACAGAGGCAATGCTCGAGGAGTATGAGGAAAAGCTGCTATTATTTCAGAAATTTCAAGAGCGCAGCAAACTTTTAAGAAATGTAAAAGAATTGCTCAATGAGGATCACCCTTCAAAGCAGGCAATGTTAGAAGCTGTTGCCGAGTTGGAGAATTTAGATTAGGAGGCGGCATGAATGGCATTTGAAGGATTAGCCGACCGACTGCAAAATACAATTCAAAAAATCCGCGGAAAAGGGAAAGTTTCAGAAGCGGATGTAAAAGAAATGATGCGTGAAGTACGTCTAGCTTTACTAGAAGCAGACGTAAACTTCAAGGTTGTTAAAGATTTTGTGAAAAAGGTCAGTGAACGTGCCGTTGGGCAGGAAGTACTGAAAAGCTTAACACCTGGACAACAAATTATTAAAATCGTTAATGAAGAATTGACGGAATTGATGGGTGGAGAACAAAGCAAAATCGCGGTGTCAAATCGTCCGCCAACGGTCATTATGATGGTCGGTTTACAGGGTGCTGGTAAAACGACAACATCCGGAAAGCTTGCCAACTTGCTTCGTAAAAAGTATAACCGTAAGCCATTGCTTGTTGCTGCAGATATTTATCGTCCTGCTGCAATCAAACAACTTGAAACACTGGGAAAACAATTAGACATGCCAGTTTTCTCACTTGGTGATCAAGTAAGCCCTGTGGAAATTGCAAAGCAAGCCATTGCGAAAGCAAAAGAAGAGCACCATGACTATGTCCTTATTGATACTGCCGGCCGTCTTCATGTTGATGAAGCATTAATGGGTGAGTTAAAGGACATTAAAGAACTGACAAAACCTGATGAAATCTTCCTAGTCGTTGATGCCATGACAGGTCAAGACGCAGTCAATGTGGCCCAAAGCTTTAACGAACAGCTTGGACTAACTGGAGTTGTGTTAACAAAGCTGGATGGAGATACCCGAGGCGGGGCTGCACTTTCAATTCGCGCAGTAACGCAAACACCAATTAAATTTGTCGGTTTAGGCGAAAAGTTAGATGCACTTGAACCTTTTCACCCTGAACGAATGGCATCTCGAATCCTTGGTATGGGTGACGTGCTGACGTTGATTGAGAAGGCACAGGCCAATGTTGATGAAGAAAAGGCTAAAGAGTTGGAACAAAAAATGCGGACAGCTACGTTTACGCTGGAGGATTTTTTGGATCAGCTTGGACAGGTTCGTAATTTAGGTCCGCTTGATGAACTATTAAAGATGATGCCTGGTGCAAACAAGATTAAAGGGTTAAATAATCTTCAAATCGATGAAAAGCAAATTGCTCATGTTGAGGCAATCATCCGTTCAATGACGACTCTTGAAAAAAATAATCCAGAAATCTTGAACGCCAAACGGAAAAACCGAATTGCCAAAGGCAGCGGTCGTTCTGTAACTGAAGTAAACCGTTTGTTAAAACAGTTTGAAGATATGAAAAAAATGATGAAACAAATGACTGGAATGCAGCAAAAAGGTAAGAAAAAAGGTGGATTTAAACTTCCTTTCAAGCCGTTTTAAAATCGAAAAGCGGAAGCGCCCGTTTAGCGGCGTATGGACTGGAGCGCTCCAACTGAGATAAAGGAAACACGGAGAGCGATAGCGATTCGATGTTGACTTATCGTAAGGCGGAGAGCGAAGGCCACTAGCCGTTGGGCGCTGTAGCTAGACAGTCAACTAAGTTCAAATTTTTAACTGTTTTATTTTGGTGATTTTTGGTAATAATGTATGTAAAGAAAAAACACTTTACAAACTATAAAAGAATTGATATTATACTATCTTGTGTGAAACTATTCGGAGGTGCTTATTTAAAATGGCAGTAAAAATTCGTTTAAAACGTATGGGAGCAAACAAAACTCCTTTCTATCGTATCGTAGTAGCAGATTCTCGTTCACCACGTGATGGACGTTACATTGAGATTGTAGGAACTTACAATCCAGTTACACAACCAGCTAAGGTTGACATCAACGAAGAATTAGCTCTTAAATGGTTACAAGACGGTGCTAAACCATCTGATACAGTACGTAACCTTTTCTCTAATCAAGGCATCATGGAAAAATTCCATAATGCAAAATTAAGTAAGTAACTCAGGGACGACGATGAAACAATTAGTCGAAACGATTGTTAAGCCCCTAGTTGATTTTCCAGAAGACGTTCGTGTGGATGTCGTGGAAGATGACAACCGTGTAACCTATCAGTTATTTGTTAATAAAACAGATATGGGAAAAGTTATCGGTAAGCAGGGGCGCGTTGCAAAGGCCATTAGAACTGTTGTTTATGCAGCAGGATCATCACAACAAAAGAAAATTTTTCTAGAAATTGGTGAATAGCTTTTTGCATCTAGATAAAAGGGAGGAATTATTTCCTCCCTTTTTTGCTATAAGAAAAGCAGAAGCGCCCGTTTAGCGAAGTCTCACTAGCCGCCGGGCGCTGGAGCTAGACAGTTCTCAAAGTTCAATGAACGAGGGAGGCATTTCTTTGCAAATCATTCAAACTGTTGTGGTAAAACAAATTCTAACGGAAAATAGTAAGAAAAAATTAGCTGACCATTACGAGGCACAAAAGCTGCAGTATCAAAGGGAGATTAGTCAGCTTCAATTTGAGTTGAAGCGTTTGGAAAAAAACAAGGGATATTCACCTGGAGCAATAAAGAATCATTTTGAAAAAGAAATCAATAAACGTTTGGAAAAAGAAAAGCTAATTGAGTTTCAAATCGAACAATTACATATGCTGCCATTAGGCAGTGAGTTAAAGGAAAAGGAAGTACAAGCCCTCGTTGAAATTAAGATAGGTGACATATGGGACGGGCGGATTGGGCAACCTACAATTATCATAAAAGACGGAATAATAGAAGATATACGCTAGAGGTGTAAAGCTATGGAAAAATGGTTTAATGTCGGAAAAATTGTCAACACACAGGGGCTAAAGGGTGAAGTCCGAGTTATATCAAAGACTGACTTCCCTGAGAAACGCTATAAGGCAGGAAATGTATTATATTTGTTTATGCCTAATTCTAGTTCGCCGATTGAACTAACAGTTAAAAGCCGCCGAACCCATAAAAATTTTGAATTACTTACATTTGAAGGTTATAACAATATCAATGAAGTAGAAAAGTTTAGGGATGGAATTCTAAAAGTACCTGAAACACAGCTTGGTGCATTAAATGAGGATGAATTTTATTACCATGAGATTATTGGATGCCTTGTTGCTACAACAAAAGGCGAGGAGCTTGGAAAAGTTTCTGAAATTCTATCTCCTGGTGCCAATGACGTTTGGGTGGTTAAAGGTAAAGGCGGCAAAGAAATACTAATCCCTTATATCCATGATGTGGTCAAGAAAGTAGATGTGAAAGAAAAAGTCATACTAATCGATCCAATCGAAGGATTACTTTCATGATGCAAATAGATATTCTCACCTTATTTCCGGAGATGTTTACCGGGGTACTGGGACAATCGATTTTGCAAAAGGCTGCTGAGAAATCTGCGGTCAACTATAACGTCGTCAATTTTCGCGGGTTTGCTGATAATAAACATTCAACGGTAGATGATTATCCCTACGGCGGCGGAGCTGGTATGGTATTAAAACCGCAGCCCATTTTTGATGCTGTAACAGCCCTCAAGGAAAAAGCAAAAGGTACGAATCCACGGGTGATTCTTCTTTGTCCGCAGGGTGAACGATATGAGCAGCGGAAAGCGGAGGAATTGGCAAAGGAAGAGCATTTGATTTTTATCTGTGGGCATTACGAGGGTTATGATGAACGAATTCGTGAACATGTAGTAACAGATGAAATCTCAATTGGTGATTATGTCTTAACTGGCGGTGAACTTGGTGCGATGGTTATCGTTGATAGTGTAGTCCGACTCTTACCAGAAGTGCTGGGAAATCAAGAATCTCATATGAAGGACTCTTTCAGCACAGGACTGCTTGAGCATCCTCACTACACAAGACCTGCTGATTTCCGGGGACTAAAGGTTCCAGAAGTTCTATTATCAGGTAATCATAAATTAATAGAAGAATGGCGTAATAAAGAAGCGTTACGGCGAACAATTTTAAGACGTCCAGACCTACTTGAGAAAATAGAATTGACGAATGAACAGGAAAAATGGCTTAAAGAAGTAAAAAAAGAATACGAGTAGTATTGCGCGAGTTTAGCGATTATGGTATGATACTACTTGTGACTTGAGCTGATATGAATCAGATTGTGGTCTTATAACGATGTTCCGCTGCAATATAATTAAGAGTTTGATGTGCATGAGCGTCTGTTGGAAGGAGTTGAAAACGATGCAAAAATTGATTGAAGAAATTACAAAAGAACAACTTCGTACTGATCTTCCTACTTTCCGTCCTGGTGACACTGTGCGTGTACACGTTAAGGTTGTCGAGGGTACTCGTGAGCGTATTCAGTTATTTGAAGGTGTTGTAATTAAGCGTCGTGGTGGTGGAATTAGCGAAACTTTTACAGTTCGTAAAATTTCTTACGGAGTAGGCGTTGAGCGTACTTTCCCAGTACACACACCAAAAATTGCGAAGCTAGAAGTACTTCGTCGCGGTAAAGTTCGCCGTGCTAAGCTTTACTACTTGCGTAACCTTCGTGGTAAAAAAGCAAGAATTAAAGAGATTCGATAATATGAAAAGAAAAAGAGCTTGCTCGGGAGCAGGCTCTTTTTTTTATATAATCGATTTGATGCCCTTGTAATATTAAATTATGAGTTTATAAATTGGTGCTGATTTTTTAACAAATTATTAAAGTTTGATTAAAAATATGATCCCATCGTGTTAAAATTATTGAAATTATGTAAAATAAATTTTATAAAACATTTTTTTACGGAGAATGGCGGGGATTGTTATGACAAAAAAGAAAAATGAACTCTGGGAATGGACAAAGGCCCTTTTGATTGCTGTCATATTAGCTGCAGTTATCCGGTACTTCCTTTTTGCTCCAATCGTTGTCGATGGTTTATCGATGATGCCGACATTGAAGGATCAGGATCGAATGATTGTAAATAAGTTTAGTTATAATATTGGTGAGCCAAAGCGATTTGATATCATTGTCTTTCATGCACCAGAACAAAAGGATTACATAAAGCGCGTGATTGGATTGCCTGGCGACACAATTGAGTATAAAGATGATACATTATATGTTAATGGAAAAGCGTATAAAGAGCCATATTTGGATAAATATAAAAAAGAAGTAGAGGATGGACCGTTAACAGATCCATTTACCTTGGAAGAAAAAATAGGACGTAAAACAGTTCCGGAAGGTGAATTGTTTGTTATGGGCGACAATCGCCGCTTCAGTAAAGATAGTCGGCATATTGGGACCATTTCCTATGATAAAATTATCGGTAAAACCAGTTTCGTTTACTGGCCGTTAAATGATGCACATATCGTAACAGTGAAATAGAGTTTGGGAGGTGGCCAAGCATGACGATCCAATGGTTTCCAGGCCATATGGCTAAGGCTCGCAGAGAGGTCACGGAAAAGTTAAAATTAGTAGATATTATTTTTGAATTAGTGGATGCGAGGATTCCCTATTCCTCGAGAAATCCGATGATAGATGAAATCATTCAGCATAAGCCAAGGCTTGTCTTATTAAATAAGGCTGACATGGCTGATAAAGAAGCAACAAGGGAATGGATTGAGTTTTTTGCGAATAAAGGTATTAAGGCACTCGCAATAAATTCTCATGCGGGAGAAGGCATGAGAGACATTGCCAATGCTTCAAAGGAAATATTGAAGGAAAAGTTTGACCGTTTAAGAGCTAGAGGTGTCAATAATCCAAGAGCGATCCGAGCGATGATAGTTGGAATTCCTAACGCTGGTAAATCAACGTTAATCAATCGATTGGCAAAGAAAAATATCGCTAAAACAGGAAATACGCCTGGTGTAACAAAGGCCCAACAATGGATTAAAGTGGGGAAGGAAATGGAACTGCTTGATACCCCGGGGATTTTATGGCCAAAATTTGAGGACCAAGAAGTCGGCAAAAAACTTGCCGTTACAGGCGCAATCAAAGATACGTTATTAAATCTTCAGGATCTTACTGTCTATACTCTTAAGTATTTAGAACGAGCATATCCAGATCGTTTAAAAGAACGGTACAATCTTGATACCCTTCCTGAGGATGTTGTAGAGATGTTTGACAAAATAGGAGTACTGCGTGGATGTCTTATGGCTGGTGGTATCGTTGATTATGATAAGGTTTCAGAATTGGTCATCAAGGAAATTAGGTCAGAAAAGTTTGGTCGGATTACATTTGAACGACCGACTGATTTTTTGGTTGAATAAAGAAAAAATATAGCTTAAGCTCTCCTAGGCGGAGAGTCTTTTTTATGTAATAATTTACCACTATTTATTGTAGGCATTTTAGCCGTATATCTTGTAAAATAAATTGAGTGAAAGTAAAGGAGCGTTCTAAATGAAATATCGATCTGCATTTGATATTATTGGTCCCGTCATGATTGGACCATCTAGCTCTCATACCGCAGGCGCAGCGCGAATTGGCAGGGTAGCAAGAACCTTATTTGGTCAGCTGCCGAAGAAAGCCATCATCTCATTGTACGGTTCATTTGCAAAAACCTATAAGGGACATGGAACAGACTTTGCCATAGTGGCAGGGCTGTTAGATTTTGATACTTTTGATGGAAGGATGCCACAATCCTTAGAAATAGCAAAACAAATGGGTTTAGAGGTGATCTTTTCTATTGAAGAGGCTGTGATGGATCATCCCAATACCGTAAAAATTAATTTATATAATGATGATAACGAACTCGAATTAGTTGGGATTTCAATTGGCGGGGGTACGATTGAGATAACAGAGTTAAACTCCTTTCCGTTGAAGCTTTCCGGTGAACATCCCGCAATCTTGGTTGTTCATCAAGATCGATTTGGTATTATCTCAGCAGTAACAAGTGTGTTATCAAAAAATCAAATAAATATTGGTCATATGGAAGTTTCTCGATTAGAAAAAGGAGAAATGGCTTTAATGGTTATTGAAGTTGATCAGAAAATTGATGAATTAGTGATAGAGGAACTACATCAACTTTCAAGTGTATCGCAAATTATTCGTATGGTGGAATAGACCATTAATTAGCCAGCGGGAGGTGTCATTATGTTTAGAAATGTAGCAGAACTTGTTCAGTTGGCAGAGAGCAATCAAGTAAAAATAGCGGAAATTATGATCCGGCAAGAAATAGAAGTTTCCGGCCTTTCTAGAGAAGATATAATTGCTAAAATGGATAAGAACTTAACGATTATGGAACAAGCAGTGGAAAGAGGACTTAACGGTGTGTACTCACATACAGGCCTTACCGGTGGAGACGCAGTATTGCTCCAAAACTATATTAAAAGTGGCAAGGCACTGGGGGGGACCATTTTATTAGATGCCGTCAGTAAAGCGGTGGCGACCAATGAAGTGAACGCTGCAATGGGCGTAATTTGTGCAACGCCAACAGCTGGTTCAGCAGGTGTCGTACCAGGTACATTATTTGCAGTAAAAGAAAAATTAAATCCAACCCGACAAGAAATGATTGAATTTTTATTTACCTCAGCGGCTTTCGGATTTGTTGTCGCAAATAATGCCTCTATTTCTGGTGCAGCAGGGGGATGTCAAGCAGAGGTAGGCTCTGCAAGTGGTATGGCTGCAGCTTCGATTGTAGAATTGGCTGGTGGGTCACCTAAGCAGGCTGCAGAAGCGATGGCAATCACATTGAAGAATATGCTTGGATTAGTTTGTGATCCTGTAGCAGGCTTAGTTGAAGTTCCTTGTGTGAAAAGAAATGCAATGGGTGCATCCAATGCCATCACGGCAGCGGATATGGCACTTGCTGGCATTACAAGCAGAATCCCCTGCGATGAAGTCATTCATGCGATGTTCTTAATTGGCCAATCCATGCCATCTGCCTTAAGGGAAACAGCGGAAGGTGGTCTTGCAGCGACACCGACAGGAAGAAGACTTGAACAAGAAATTTTTGGCACAAGCAAAACATTCAAACTAAAAGACTTAGTGAGATCATAACGGAATGAAATAACACCCAAGTTCATCAAAAATATGGGTGTTATTTTGTTGTTTTTTAACATAACGACCAAGATAACAATTACAATGGGTGATAAGATGAAACAATTAACAATCGCAGAAATTGAACGACAATTAGAAAATATCTCAGTAGATACTGATCCGTTCTTGTTGGGTATTCTTCAAGATGAGCGGAAGGGTGTCCAACAGCTGGTACATAGATGGATTAAGAAATTTGCGGAGAATCATCGACTAAAAGAAAAGTTTGTTGAAATGAATGTCTATGAGCTTAAATGGCGCAAAAGAGGATATGAGAAGATTGCCGGTATCGATGAAGTGGGTAGAGGGCCGCTTGCAGGTCCGGTGGTTGCAGCAGCTGTCATTTTGCCAAAAGACTTTTACTTAGCAGGGATAGACGACTCTAAGAAGCTCTCTGAAAAAAAACGCTTGGAATTCGATTCGATTATTAGAAAAGAAGCGATTGCCTTCAGTATTGCAATGATCCATGCCAAGGAAATAGATGAAATTAATATTTATGAAGCTACAAAAAAAGCAATGAAATCTGCCATCTCATCCTTAGATCCAAAGCCGGATTTATTGCTTATTGACGCCATGAAGCTGGAAACCCCCTTTACCTCTGAATCTATTATTAAGGGTGATTCAAAAAGTATCTCTATCGCCGCCGCTTCGATTATAGCGAAAGTAGCAAGAGATGATTTGATGAAGGAAATTTCACAGACCTATCCAGTCTATGGATTTCAACAGAACATGGGCTACGGAACAAAGGAACATATCGAAGCCATCCAAAAACACGGAATAACCTCTTATCACAGAAAAAGTTTCGCACCAGTCAAAGATTATATTTAAAATTGTCTGTGTTAAAGGTCATTGTTAATTTGATTTTATAGCCAAGTTGATTGGAGCGGAAATCAACAGCTAGTTTAACAGACCTTAAATACTTAAAAACACAATAATAAAAAACAGGCACTGCTTGTTTTTTTATTATTGTAGAAAACAAATTATACCAAATAAGGTGTAGATTCCCTTGATTTATTCAAAACAAACGATTGATTATTCTGAATATTTTTAAGATGTATATAATTTTTTAGCATAATGGTAGACAAGGTAACTGTCATTATATAAAATGAAAACGGAGTCAGTTTTTAGAAGAGTTTGAATAGGAGGATGGGAAATGAATATCCATGAGTATCAAGGGAAAGAGATCCTCAGAAAATACGGGGTAGCAGTTCCGAATGGAAAAGTAGCATTCACTGTAGAAGAAGCAGTGGAAGCAGCAAAAGAACTAGGCACACAGGTTTGTGTGGTAAAAGCACAAATCCATGCTGGCGGACGGGGGAAAGCCGGGGGTGTTAAAGTTGCGAAAAACCTTGATGAGGTTCGTACATATGCAAGCGAAATCCTCGGCAAAACACTTGTAACACACCAAACAGGTCCTGAAGGAAAAGAAGTCAAGCGCCTGCTTATTGAAGAAGGCTGTGACATCAAAAAAGAATATTATGTTGGTTTAGTATTAGACCGCGCTACTTCACGTGTTGTCCTAATGGCATCTGAAGAAGGCGGAACGGAAATCGAAGAGGTTGCTGAAAAGACTCCAGAGAAAATTTTTAAAGAAGAAATTGATCCAGTCGTCGGATTACAGCCATTCCAAGCTCGTCGAATTGCGTTCAATATTAATATTCCAAAAGAATTAATTAATCAAACTGTAAAATTTATGACGGCTTTGTATAATGCCTATATCGAGAAAGATTGCTCGATTGCGGAAATCAACCCCCTCGTTGTTACAGGTGACGGTAAGGTAATGGCACTTGATGCAAAATTGAACTTTGACTCAAATGCCTTATATCGTCAGAAAGATGTACTAGAGTACCGTGACCTTGAAGAAGAGGATGCAAAGGAAATTGAAGCATCTAAATATGATTTAAGCTATGTTGCTTTAGATGGAAACATTGGCTGTATGGTTAATGGCGCAGGACTTGCTATGTCAACGATGGATATTATTAAACATTACGGCGGCGATCCCGCAAACTTCCTTGATGTTGGGGGCGGCGCGACAGCTGAAAAGGTTACAGAGGCATTCAAAATTATCCTTTCTGATCCAAACGTAAAAGGTATTTTCGTCAATATCTTTGGTGGAATCATGAAGTGTGATGTTATTGCTGAGGGTGTAGTAGAAGCAGCTAAGCAGGTTGGACTTAGTGTTCCACTTGTTGTTCGCTTAGAGGGAACAAATGTTGACTTAGGTAAGAAGATCCTATCAGAGTCAAGTGTAGACATTATTGCTGCTGAATCCATGGCTGACGGTGCACAAAAAATCGTTTCATTAGTGAAATAGGATCGAAGAAAGGGGAATTAACGTGAGCGTTTTTATTAATAAAGATACAAAGGTAATTGTTCAAGGGATTACAGGATCAACAGCCCTGTTTCATACAAAGCAAATGCTTGAATATGGTACACAGATTGTTGGCGGTACCTCTCCAGGAAAAGGCGGGTTGGAAGTAGAAGGTGTGCCTGTTTTTAACACGGTTAAAGATGCTGTTGAAGCAACTGGTGCAACTGCATCCGTTATTTACGTACCGGCACCATTTGCTGCAGATGCGATTATCGAAGCGGTTGATGCAGAATTGGATCTTGCTATCTGTATCACTGAACATATTCCAGTATTAGATATGGTTAAAGTTAAGCGTTATATGGAAGGTAAAAAGACTCGCTTAGTCGGTCCAAACTGTCCTGGTGTTATTACAGCTGATGAGTGTAAAATTGGCATCATGCCTGGTTATATCCATACAAAAGGCCATGTAGGTGTTGTATCACGCTCTGGAACATTAACATACGAAGCGGTTCACCAATTAACACAAGCTGGATTAGGCCAAACAACTGCTGTTGGTATCGGCGGCGACCCTGTTAACGGAACAAACTTCATCGATGTATTAAAAGCATTTAATGAAGATCCTGAAACATATGCTGTTATTATGATTGGTGAAATCGGCGGTACTGCCGAAGAAGAAGCAGCTGAGTGGGTTAAAGCAAACATGAACAAGCCTGTTGTTGGCTTCATCGGTGGACGTACAGCGCCTCCAGGAAAACGTATGGGACACGCAGGTGCGATTATTTCAGGTGGTAAAGGTACTGCAGATGAAAAAATCCGCGTTATGAACGAATGCGGTATTAAAGTAGCTGACACTCCATCTGTGATGGGTGACACATTAATTGAAGTATTAAAAGAACAAGGTTTGTACGAAAAGTGTAAAACCCACTAATAATTGTGCAACTAGATAATTTCAGATAGTCCCTCAAAAACGAGGGGCTATTTATTCTAATTTTATATCTATAGGGAGGCAAATATTTAAATGGATGAATTCAAAGAAAAACTTATTTCCTTGCTGCATTACCCCAATATCTCCTGGAACACCGTTTTACAAATGCTAAAAAAAGACCCGACACTGCAGAACTTATATCAGTTACAAAAGCAATCCCCTCAGCAAACATGCTTGTTTCCACCCACTACCACCAATAACCCTTCAGAAAAGTCTTCTAGCTTACCTCTTCATCCTGACATTATTCGTGATCAAATTCGTCAATACAAAACCAATGAGATTACAGTCATTACTATTTTAGATAAGGAATATCCACCATTATTAAAAGAAATATATCAGCCGCCATGGGCATTATTTACCAAGGGTGATCTCTCGCTACTTGAAACAGACCCCAAACTTGCGGTTGTTGGTTCACGGCAAGCGACTCAATATGGGAAAAATGCAATTCGGTTAATTTTTCCAGGTTTAATTGACAAAGGTGTTCTAATTGTTAGCGGCTTAGCACGGGGAATTGATGCCCTCGCACATGAATATGCAATAAAAAATGGAGGAAAAACAATAGCTGTGATTGCTGGTGGTTTCTATCATATCTATCCAAAGGAAAATACAAGCTTAGCCCTAGAAATGATGAAAAACCAGCTAGTTCTTTCGGAATACCCTCCAGATACTAAGCCGCTTAGATGGCATTTTCCATCTAGAAATCGAATTATTAGCGGATTGTCAAAAGGGACATTTATTATAGAAGCAAAACGAAAAAGCGGATCACTCATCACGGCGAATTTTGCAGTAAATGAAGGAAGAGATGTATTTTCCTTGCCTGGAAGCATTTTTAATCCATACTCTATCGGGGCCAATGAATTAATTCAACAAGGGGCTAAACTTGTTACCGGTGCAGAGGATATTTTAGAGGAAATTAGATAAGACTCTTATCTAAAGAAATTTTGCTTAAAAATCGTTAATTTTGAAGGTTTTTATGAATAAACGGAGAATTTAGCTAAAAAAGGTTGCATTATTTTCTAATTTGTTATACATTTTCCAACAGATGTTCGAAAAAAAGAATATTTGGAAATGGAATAAATAATATTCATATTAATATATAAAGAAAAACTTGGGATAGGGCAGTTTTGTAAAGTATTTTCTCCGGTCTAATTAGGTAAAACTGGAATTTAGGAAAGCTTCTCAAATGATTAGCACCTTAGAAACAGATTTGCCAGATTCGGGGCGCTTCTACACTTTCCCTCTTAAGGAGGATTTTTAAATGGCAGATTTTCTTGTAATCGTTGAATCGCCAGCAAAAGCGAAAACGATCGAACGATATTTAGGGAATAAATATAAAGTAAAAGCATCAATGGGACATATTCGCGATTTGCCACGGAGCCAAATGGGGGTCAATGTAGAAAATAGCTATGAACCAAAATATATTACAATCCGCGGAAAAGGTCCTGTTTTAAAAGACTTAAAAACAGCGGCAAAAAAAGCAAAAAAAATCTATCTGGCAGCTGACCCGGATCGCGAAGGGGAAGCAATTGCATGGCATTTAGCCCATAGTTTATCTGTCGATATTAATTCAGATTGCCGGGTGGTTTTTAATGAAATCACAAAAGATGCAATAAAAGAGTCGTTTAAACATCCTCGGCCAATTAATATGGATTTGGTGGATGCTCAGCAGGCTCGTAGGATTCTTGACCGTCTTGTTGGGTATAATATCAGCCCATTGCTCTGGAAGAAGGTAAAGAAAGGTTTAAGTGCAGGCAGGGTTCAATCTGTTGCCGTCCATTTAATTATTGTTAGGGAAAAGGAAATCAAAGCCTTTGTCCCTGAAGAATATTGGACGATTGATGGAGAATTTTTAAAGGGGAAAGACCATTTTAGTGCCCAATATTTTTCTTTAGCTGACAAAGGAAAATTTGAACTGAAATCTGAACAAGATGTCCAAACCATTTTAAAACAAATGGATGATAATAAATTCAAAGTGGTATCTGTTACCAAAAAAGAAAGAAAGAGGAACCCGGCACCGCCCTTCATTACATCATCATTGCAACAAGAAGCAGCCAGAAAACTTAACTTCCGAGCAAAGAAAACGATGATGCTTGCACAGCAGCTTTATGAAGGGATTGAGCTTGGCAAAGAGGGTACGGTTGGTCTCATTACATATATGAGAACGGATTCAACACGGATTTCTGAAGTCGCTCAAACAGAGGCGGCTAATTACATCCGCTCAGAATATGGTGAAGATTATTTAAAAGATGAACAAAGAAAAGAGAAAAAGCAATCGAATGCCCAAGATGCACATGAAGGGATTCGACCAACCAGTACTTTAAGGGATCCCAATAGTTTAAAAACATTTTTATCAAGAGACCAACTCCGATTATATAAATTAATCTGGGATCGTTTTTTAGCTAGTCAAATGGCTCAGGCCGTCATGGATACAATGAGCGTAGATTTACAAAATGGCAATGTCCTTTTCCGAGCAAATGGTTCAAAAATTAAGTTTCCTGGTTTCATGAAGCTTTATGTTGAGGGATCAGATGATCAAGTGGATGAAAAAGACAGAATGCTTCCTGACCTTAAAGAAGGGGACGAAGTGTTTAAAAAGGATATCGAGCCAAAGCAGCATTTCACTCAGCCACCGCCAAGGTACACGGAGGCAAGACTTGTTAAGACACTTGAGGAGCTTGGTATTGGTCGCCCGTCTACATACGCACCAACCCTTGATACGATTCAAAAGCGGGGCTATGTGGCACTCGATAATAAAAGATTTGTTCCAACCGAGCTCGGTGAAATTATCGATGAGTTGATTTTAGAGTTTTTTCCAGATATTCTAGATGTCGAATTTACAGCGAAAATGGAACAGGGCTTAGATAATATCGAAGATGGAAAAGTACCTTGGGTCAATATTATCGATGAGTTTTATCAAGATTTTGAAATTCATTTAAAAAAAGCAGAAGAAGAAATGCAGTCTGTTGAAATCAAAGATGAACCAGCTGGTGAAGACTGTGAGAATTGTGGAAACCCTATGGTTTTTAAAATGGGTCGCTACGGAAAATTTATGGCTTGCAGCAATTTTCCAGATTGCCGAAATACAAAACCGATTGTTAAAGAAATCGGTGTTACCTGCCCTAATTGTAAAGAAGGACAGATCATTGAGCGTAAAAGTAAGAAAAAGCGACTCTTTTACGGTTGCACACAATACCCTGAATGTGAGTTTATCTCTTGGGATAAACCATTACCGAGGGAATGTCCAAAATGTGAAGGGCTGCTTGTTGAAAAGAAATTAAAAAAAGGTGTTCAAGTTCAATGCGTTAATTGTGATTACAAGGAAGAACCGCAAAGTTAAAGTGAGAGTGGGCATAGTCCACTCTTTTCGTTTTTTGCATAAAACTTTTTTCTTTTTCATTCGTATAGTACAATGCAAGATGGACTTAAAAGTGGGAAAAGTATTGATAGGTACGTGCACTACCTTTTATTTACATAAAACCATGGTATCTATTAGGAGGATTCTAAATGAAAGATGTCACAATTAACGTAATCGGTGCGGGATTAGCTGGAAGTGAAGCCGCATGGCAGATTGCGAAGCGTGGAGTAAAAGTTCGCTTATATGAGATGCGACCAGTGAAGCAAACACCTGCACACCATACAGATAAATTTGCAGAATTAGTTTGTAGTAATTCATTACGTGCCAACACACTAACAAATGCAGTAGGGGTGTTAAAGGAAGAAATGCGAAAGCTTGATTCCGTTATTATCGCTGCAGCGGATGCTTGTTCAGTTCCAGCAGGCGGTGCGTTAGCTGTCGATCGACATGAATTTGCCGCCAAAGTAACAAATTTGGTTAAAAACCATGAAAATGTTACGGTTATTAATGAAGAAGTAACTGAAATTCCAGAGGGAACAACAATCATTGCAACGGGGCCGCTGACAAGTCCAGACCTTTCAGAGCAGCTCAAAGGACTAACCGGTGAGGATTACCTTTATTTTTATGATGCTGCAGCACCGATACTTGAAAAGGAAAGCATAGACCTAGAGAAAGTTTATTTAAAATCCCGCTATGATAAAGGGGAAGCTGCCTATCTTAACTGTCCAATGACTGAAGACGAATTTAACCGTTTCTATGAAGCGCTTATATCCGCTGAAACTGTTCCAGTAAAGGAATTTGAAAAGGAAGTCTTTTTCGAAGGGTGCATGCCAATTGAAGTGATGGCGTCACGGGGAAAGAAAACAATGCTTTTCGGTCCGTTAAAACCAGTTGGTTTAGAGGATCCCAAAACAGGAAAACGTCCATTTGCCGTAGTACAACTCCGTCAAGATGATGCCGCTGGCACACTTTTTAATATTGTCGGTTTTCAGACACATTTAAAGTGGGGTGCGCAAAAGGAAGTTATACAATTAATACCGGGGTTAGAAAATGCAGAAATCATTCGATATGGTGTGATGCACCGGAATACATTTATCAATTCTCCTAAGGTACTAAAAGCAACTTACCAATTCCGTAATCGTGATGATTTATTTTTTGCTGGTCAAATGACTGGAGTTGAAGGATACGTAGAATCTGCTGCTAGCGGTTTAGTTGCTGGTATAAATGCAACGCGTTTAATACAAGGAATGGAGCCTCTTGAATTTCCAGAAGAGACCGCGATTGGAAGCATGGCCCGATATATTACTACGACGAACGCTAAAAATTTTCAGCCGATGAATGCTAACTTTGGTTTATTTCCAGAGCTGGCGGTAAGAATTAAAGGAAAGCAGGAAAGGAATTTAGAACACGCAAATAGAGCGTTAGAAACAATTCAGAACTTTGTGAAAGTTTTGTAAAGTTTATTGCAAGGGGATACGAAGTATGTTACGATTTAGTAGCCCTTGCGAGGTGAATATTATGACAAATGTGAATGTTTTTTTAAAGTTAATTATTGAGTATTTACAAATAGAATTTAATTACTCAAAATATACACTTGAACCTAATCAACATGACATCAGTAAAATTTCTTATCTACATGGTGGAAATAACTCATAAAGTAATGAGGTCAAATATTCCAGTTAACATAGTCAGTTTTCGTAACTTTCATGTAAATGGTAGTTCACCTGTTACATACTTATCTGCGAGGTAATGTGAATAGAAATCACTCCAAAGGGAGGCTCATCTTAATGAACCAATTTCATGCGACAACGATTTTTGCAATCCATCATAATGGTGAATATTCAATGTCAGGTGATGGACAAGTGACATTTGGTAATGCGGTAGTGATGAAGCACACAGCGAGAAAAGTAAGAAAGATATTTAATGGAAAGGTATTAGCAGGTTTTGCAGGTTCTGTTGCAGATGCTTTTACTCTTTTCGAACTGTTCGAGGGGAAATTAGAAGAATTTAACGGTAACCTTCAAAGAGCTGCTGTTGAGCTTGCCAAAGAGTGGCGAAGTGACAAAGTGCTCAGGAAGCTTGAAGCGATGCTAATTGTTATGAATCGTGAATATTTGCTGCTTGTTTCAGGAACAGGAGAAGTAATTGAACCTGACGATGGAATTCTTGCGATTGGTTCAGGTGGAAATTATGCATTATCTGCTGGGCGCGCTTTAAAGAAATACTCAGGAGACCATTTATCTGCAAAGGAAATAGCAAAAGCTTCTTTAGAAATAGCAGCTGAAATATGTGTCTATACGAACCATAACATTATTGTTGAAGAGCTATAACGGGAAGGAGACTAATTATCATGGGAAAAACAACTAATTTAACCCCTCGTCAAATTGTTGAAAAACTTGATCAATATATTATTGGACAAAAGGATGCTAAGAAAGCGGTTGCTGTTGCCTTAAGAAATCGCTACAGAAGAGGATTGTTAAATGAAAAACTTAGGGATGAAATTATCCCCAAAAATATATTGATGATAGGTCCGACTGGAGTTGGGAAAACGGAGATTGCCAGAAGGATTGCCAAAATTGTGGGTGCCCCTTTTATTAAGGTGGAAGCAACTAAGTTTACTGAAGTAGGCTATGTTGGGCGAGATGTAGAATCCATGGTTAGAGATCTTGCTGAAACCTCTGTTCGTTTAGTAAAAGAGGAACGGATGCAAAGTGTGAAGGAACGTGCAGAAGAGAATGCCAACAGCAGGCTAGTTGATTTACTTGTGCCATCAGCCAAAAAAACGAGTAACTATAAAAACCCGCTTGAAATGTTATTTGGAGGCGGGAATACATCAACTGAACCAGAAACACATCAAGAGGATTATTCGATTACTGAAAAACGAAAAATTGTCAAAGAGAAATTAGCACTTGGTCAACTAGAGGATGAAATCGTTACGGTTGAAGTAGATGAGCAAGCCCCATCCATGTTTGATATGCTGCAAGGCTCAGGGATTGAACAAATGGGAATGAATATGCAGGATGCCCTAAGCAGCTTTATGCCGAAAAAACGCAAAAAGAGAAAATTGACTGTCCGTGAAGCTCGCAAGGTGCTGACAAGTGAAGAGGCTTCTAAGCTTATTGATATGGATGAAGTAAATTCTGAGGCCGTTTATCGTGCGGAACAAGCTGGTATTATTTTTATCGATGAAATTGATAAAATCGCTAGTAAAAATTCGGGAGGCTCTTCTGCAGATGTATCCAGAGAAGGGGTCCAAAGAGATATTTTGCCTATAGTTGAAGGTTCAACAGTAGTGACCAAATATGGGTCAGTAAAAACCGACCATGTATTATTTATTGCTGCTGGAGCATTTCACATGGCGAAACCTTCCGATTTAATTCCAGAACTTCAAGGGCGTTTTCCAATTCGTGTAGAACTAACAAAGCTAACTGTGGAAGATTTCTTTAGAATCTTAATCGAACCAGATAATGCCCTTATTAAGCAATATCAGGCATTACTGGAAACAGAAGGTATACAAATTGAATTTTCTGACGATGCTATTCGTAGAATTGCCGAAGTTGCATTTGAAGTGAATCAGAATACAGACAATATTGGTGCAAGACGTCTTCATACGATTCTCGAAAAGCTTTTAGAAGACTTATCTTTTGAAGCTCCAGAAATTTCGATGGAGAAGATAACAATTACACCACAGTATGTCGACGATAAACTTGGTGCTATTTCGAAAAATAAAGATTTAAGTCAGTTTATCCTATAAAAATGAACTTCATATATCCCATTTAGGGAAGCATTTGTGATTAATTAAAATTTAGTAATGGTTGTAGCTAATTAGGAGGAAGAAACAGATGGATTTACTTACAAAAACTAGAAGGATTAACGTATTATTGCAGAAGGCAGCTGGGAAACCAGTTAACTTTAAGGAAATGGCCGAGACAATGAGTGGAACAATTGAAGCAAATGTTTACATTCTCAGCCGACGCGGTAAACTTCTTGGTTTTTCAATTTATCAACAAATTGAAAACGAACGGATGAAAAAAATGTTTGAGGATCGTCAATTCCCAGAAGAATATACAAATAGTTTATTTAATCTTCAAGAAACTTCGTCAAATCTTGATATTGAAAGCCAGTATACTGCTTTCCCTGTGGAAAACAGAGATCTATTCGGCGAAGGATTAACAACAATTGTTCCAATTATTGGCGGAGGAGAACGTCTGGGAACTTTAATTCTTGCGAGGTTACATGAAAAGTTCCATGATGATGATCTCATCCTTGGTGAATATGGTGCAACAGTAGTTGGTATGGAAATTTTACGTGAAAAATCAGAAGAAATCGAAGAAGAAGCAAGAAGCAAAGCAGTTGTACAAATGGCGATTAGTTCATTATCATATAGTGAACTTGAAGCGATTGAACATATCTTTGAAGAATTAAATGGCCGTGAAGGCTTATTGGTTGCTTCGAAAATAGCTGATCGTGTTGGTATTACTCGTTCTGTAATCGTTAATGCACTAAGAAAACTTGAAAGTGCAGGGGTAATTGAATCACGTTCACTAGGGATGAAAGGAACATATATCAAAGTTTTAAATGATAAGTTTCTGATGGAACTTGATAAATTAAGATCAAATTAATCATAACTAATCCCCAGCTCTGGGGATTTTGTTTTTTTATTAAACTAATGCTTGATTGTTATTATTACATATGCTATATTATTTCATGGTGTTAATACACACGCTCATTGATTTAATCAGATGGTGCTGTTCATAACAGTTTCTGTTTAAAGATGAGGTGAGCGGAGGAAAACAAACCATTAGGAGGAAAAATCATGTCAGTCATTTCTATGAAGCAATTGCTTGAAGCTGGTGTACACTTCGGACACCAAACTCGCCGTTGGAACCCTAAAATGAAGAAATATATCTTCACAGAGCGTAACGGTATCTATATCATTGACCTTCAAAAAACAGTTAAAAAAGTTGAAGAAGCTTATAACTGGGTAAAGGAACTTGCTGGTAACGGCGGAACAGTTCTTTTTGTTGGTACAAAAAAACAAGCTCAAGATTCTGTTAAAGAAGAAGCGGGCCGTTCTGGTATGTACTATGTTAACCAACGTTGGTTAGGTGGTACTTTAACAAACTTTGAAACAATTCAAAAGCGTATTGGCCGCTTAAAAGATATCGAAAGAATGTCTGAAGACGGAACTTTTGAAGTATTACCTAAAAAAGAGGTTGTTCAATTAAAGAAACAACAAGAGCGTCTAGAGAAATTCTTAGGCGGCATCAAAGATATGAAACAACTTCCAGATGCACTTTTCATTATTGACCCTCGTAAAGAGCGTATCGCGGTTGCAGAAGCTAAGAAATTGAACATTCCTATCGTAGGTATTGTTGATACAAACTGTGATCCAGACGAAATCGATGTAGTTATTCCTGCAAATGACGATGCGATTCGTGCGGTTAAGCTTTTAACAGGTAAAATGGCAGATGCTATCCTTGAAGCTAAACAAGGTGAAGAAGTACAAGTTCAGGCTTAATTAAATCAAAAGGTGATAAGAGGGAGACCCTTTATCACCTTTTTTTAAAGAAGGTTTTTATTGGAAAGTTTTAGAATAGCTGTCATTGGCTAAGATATGGATACATAGTAAAATAAAGGAGGAATTTACATTATGGCAATTACTGCTCAAATGGTTAAAGAACTACGTGAAAAAACTGGTGCAGGTATGTTGGATTGTAAAAAAGCACTAACTGAAACTGATGGAGATATGGACAAAGCAATTGATTTCTTACGCGAAAAAGGGATTGCATCTGCTGCTAAGAAGGGTGACCGTATTGCTGCAGAAGGTTTAACTTATGTTGTAACTGAAGGTAACGATGCAGTTATTCTAGAAGTAAACTCTGAAACTGACTTTGTTGCGAAGAATGAAGCGTTCCAAGCTCTTGTAAAAGATCTAGCTGCACATCTTCTAAAGAACAAGCCTGCAACTGTTGAAGAAGCATCTGCTCAAACGATGGAAAATGGTGCTACTGTTGCAGATCATATCAATGCTTCTATTGCTAAGATTGGTGAAAAATTAACACTTCGCCGCTTTTCTGTTACATCAAAAACAGATAATGATGCTTTCGGTGCATATATTCATATGGGTGGCCGCATTTCTGTCCTATCAGTACTTGAAGGTACAACAGATGCGGATGCTGCGAAGGATGTTTCAATGCATATTGCTGCACTAAAACCAAAGTATGTATCTCGTGACGAAGTTTCACAAGAAGAAGTTGAGCATGAGCGTCAAGTATTAACACAACAAGCACTTAACGAAGGCAAGCCTGCAAAAATCGTTGAAAAAATGGTTGAAGGCCGTCTTGGAAAATATTTTGAAGATGTTTGTGTACTTGATCAAACTTTCGTTAAAAACCCTGATCAAAAAGTACGTCAGTTTGTTGAATCTAAGGGTGCTACTATCCGTGAATTCGTCCGTTACGAAGTCGGAGAAGGTATCGAAAAACGTGAAGATAACTTTGCTGAAGAAGTTATGAATCAAATTAAAAAATAATCAAAAACTATTCTCTAGCATAAAAGCAAAATAGTTTTAAGGGAATGTTAATGAAATAGGTTTTTAAATAGGGGACACGGTGTGTTCCCTTTTTTAAAAAGAATTAATTACATAAATGGAGGTTTATATGAGCGGTCCTAAGTACAAACGCGTAGTATTAAAGTTGAGCGGAGAAGCACTTGCAGGTGAATCGAGCTTTGGAATTAAACCTTCTGTGATCAAATCGATTGCCATTCAAGTTAAAGAAATAGCAGAGCTTGGTGTAGAAGTTGCTGTCGTTGTCGGTGGCGGTAACATTTGGCGCGGAAAAATTGGCAGTGAAATGGGTATGGACCGGGCAACTGCAGATTATATGGGAATGCTTGCAACGGTTATGAATTCTTTAGCACTGCAAGATAGTTTGGAGCACTTAGGAATTGAATCACGAGTGCAAACCTCTATTGAAATGCGCCAGGTGGCTGAGCCTTATATTCGACGCCGTGCAATTAGGCATTTAGAAAAAAAACGAGTAGTCATTTTTGCGGCGGGTACAGGAAATCCATATTTCTCAACGGATACAACCGCTGCACTCCGAGCAGCGGAAATCGATGCTGAAGTAATCTTAATGGCAAAGAATAATGTCGATGGAGTGTATTCTGCAGACCCTCGATTAGATGCAAATGCTACTAAATATGAAGATTTGTCTTTCTTAGATGTTCTTAAAGAAGGATTAGCAGTTATGGACTCTACTGCCTCCTCCTTATGCATGGACAATGATATTCCATTGATTGTTTTCTCGATTATGGAGCAGGGGAATATTAAACGGGCCGTTATGGGGGAAAAAATAGGAACAATTGTTAGGGGGAAACATTAATGCCAAAACAAGTCATCTCTACCATTAAAGATCGTATGACAAAAGCGATTCAGTCATATTCGCGTGAGCTTGCCAGCATCCGTGCGGGGAGAGCAAGCGCTTCGTTATTGGACAGAATTACAATTGATTATTATGGTGCACCAACACCTGTCAACCAAATGGCTGGAATTTCAACACCTGAAGCTAGGCTTATTGTTATTCAACCATATGATAAATCCACCCTTGGGGATATTGAAAAAGCAATTCTTAAATCTGATTTAGGATTAAATCCTACCAACGACGGTATGGTAATCCGCCTTGCTATTCCACAATTGACTGAGGAGCGCCGCAAGGAGTTAGTAAAATTAGTCAAAAAGGAATCAGAAGAAGCGAAGGTAGCTATCCGTAATATCCGTCGTGATGGTAATGACGAATTAAAGAAGCTAGAGAAGAATGGTGAAATTACTGAGGATAGTCTTCGCGGTCATTCGGAGGATATCCAAAAACTTACCGACGAATATATTAGTAAAGTTGATCAAATTACAAAAGACAAAGAAAAGGAAATTTTGGAAGTTTAATTAATGGCTGTGTTAAAACTAAATGTTGATTTTACAAACTCTGTTGATTGGAGCGGAATGCGCGAGACTCCTGCGGGAGTACCGGGCAGGGGAGACCCCACAGGCGCGTAGCGCCGAGGAGGCTCCCTGGCACGCCCGCGGAAAGCACGCGCATGGAGCGGAAATCAACAGACTCATTTAACACAGCCTAATTTATAAATAAGAACCCTCTGTTTAGGGGGTTTTTCACTATTTTATTATGTATTTTGGGGATTTTTGATTGTTCCCTGAAAGTTGTCTGAACATTATTCTTAATCTCTGTTTTTTTACATAAGTTAAATATTAGAGATATCTTTTTGCTTTTTTGGTATGATAAAAACATGCTACCCCGAAATGTCCATTACATAACAACACACATGCTTCAATGGAATTGATATATGATTTAATTTTCGGAGGAAATGATTAACTAATTGGAGGAGCAATGTTATGTTTAATAAATTAAGGCTTGGGAAGAACCGAAATAACACTTCCACACTCCGAAATAAAATAGAGGAAATAAAAAAATCGCCTGTTCCTGAGCATGTGGCGATTATTATGGATGGCAACGGACGTTGGGCTAAGAAACGGGCATTACCACGTATTGCTGGTCACCATGAGGGCATGAAGGTTGTTCGTAAAACAACGAAATTAGCAAATGAGCTCGGCATTAAAACCTTAACATTGTATGCTTTTTCAACTGAGAATTGGAAAAGGCCAAAAAATGAAGTCGAATATATCATGAGCTTGCCTGATGAATTTTTAGGCACATTTTTGCCGGATTTAATTGAGGAAAATGTTCAAGTGAAAATGATGGGCTATAAAAATCAACTTCCAGTACATACACTGCGTGCAATAGAAAAAGCTATAGAAGAAACAAAAAATAATGATGGATTAGTATTAAACTTTGCATTAAATTACGGGAGCAGGGCTGAGATTCTTGATGCTGTGAAGCAAGTCTTAAATGACAGCAAAAGTGGTAAACTAAACGAGACGGAGTTAGACGAAAAAGTCTTTTCTTCCTACTTAATGACTGCTAATTTTACAGACCCAGATCTTTTAATCCGTACTAGTGGTGAAATCCGCTTGAGTAACTTTATGCTTTGGCAGTTGGCTTACTCAGAGTTTTGGTTTACAGATGTCTTATGGCCAGACTTTAATGAAGAACATTTACTTGAAGCAATTGAAACGTTCCAGAATCGACAGCGTCGGTTTGGTGGCATATAGAACAACAAAGGTGTTGAAATATTAGATGAAGCAAAGAATCATAACAGCAGTCATTGCAGCTGCACTATTTTTACCAATTGTCTATTATGGTGGATTTCCACTTGTAATATTAACCTACTTTTTAGCGACGATCGGATTGTATGAGTTATTAAAAATGAAAAAACTTACTATTTTTTCGGTTAATGGTGTGTTAGCACTTTTATTTCTGTGGGTGTTGCTCTTTCCAGAAAAATATTATCCCATATTAGATTCCTTTTATTATTCAAAAATAGAGATATGTATTGCATTAATTCTTTTGTTATTAACTTACACCGTTATAACCAAAAATCAATTTACATTTGAAGACGTTTCTTTTTCTATCCTATCAGCCATTTATGTAGGTATTGGCTTTTACTTTTTCTTTGAAACGAGGCAGGATGGGGGACTTGTCTATATTTTGTATTCTTTATTTATGATTTGGGCTACTGATTCAGGTGCTTATTTTATTGGAAAAGCTCTTGGTAAAACAAAGCTATGGCCCGAAATTAGCCCGAATAAGACGGTTGAAGGGTCGATTGGCGGAATCGCCTGTGCAGTTGTTGTGGCTGTCATATTTGTACTCCTCTCAAACATTAACGTCGGTCTTTTAACTTTAATGGGAATTACAATCGTCCTTTCCGTTTTTGGACAAATTGGTGACTTAGTTGAATCAGCCTTTAAGCGTCATTTTAATGTCAAAGATTCTGGTACTATCTTGCCAGGTCATGGTGGAATTCTTGATCGATTTGACAGCCTATTATTTGTTTGGCCCTTGTTACATTTTTTTCACCTTTGGTTATAGAGCGCGTGCGCTTCACATTTAGGAGTTGACTTTTTATTGAAAACCATTAGCTTATTGGGTGCAACCGGATCGATAGGAACCCAAACCTTAGATATTATCCGTGAGCATCCTTCTGAATTTACATTAGCAGCCTTTTCTGTGGGTAAAAATATCGATTTGGCTCGAAAAATGATTGTTGAATTTCAGCCTGAGCTTGTTTCTGTACAAGACTATCATGACTGTAATACATTAAAAGCAGAATTTCCTAATATTAAATTCACTTTTGGTCAGGAAGGACTAATCGAGACAGCAGTTTATGAAAAAGCCGATATTCTTGTCAACGCAGTTCTTGGAAGTGTGGGGTTAAACCCGACTTTACAAGCGATTGAATGTGGGAAGATAATCGCTATTGCCAATAAAGAAACACTGGTTACTGCAGGTCATTTAGTTATGGATGCGGCTAAAAGAAATAATGTACCACTTCTTCCTGTCGATAGTGAACATTCTGCCATTTTTCAAGCCTTGCAGGGGGAAAAGGAGAAAAACATTGAAAGATTAATTCTAACTGCTTCCGGCGGGAGCTTTCGTGACCTCTCCAGGCAAGAATTGAAAAATGTTACCGTGGAGCAAGCACTAAACCATCCAAATTGGTCGATGGGGGCTAAAATCACAATTGATTCGGCATCAATGATGAACAAAGGTTTAGAAGTAATTGAAGCTCATTGGCTTTTCAATATGCCATATGAAAAAATTGATGTACTGCTTCATAAAGAAAGCATCATCCATTCAATGATTGAGTTTCACGATAGCAGTATCATTGCCCAGCTTGGAACACCAGATATGAGAGTGCCAATTCAATATGCGCTCACCTATCCTGATCGTTTGCCATTGCCTTCATCAAAACGTTTGAATCTGGCAAGGATTGGGGAATTGCATTTCGAGGAAATGGATGCCGCGAGATTCCGCTGTCTTGGTTTTGCTTATGAGGCTGGGAAAAAAGGTGGATCGATGCCAACGGTATTGAATGCAGCGAATGAAGTGGCCGTGGCAGCTTTTCTAGAAGGGAAAATTCGGTTCTTACAGATTGAAGATTTGATTGAGAAAGCCCTAACCGCCCACCAAATCACGGAACATCCTAGCCTAACTTCAATCCAAGAGATAGACAAAGAAACAAGAGAATATGTTCATTCAATCCTGTAAGAAAAACGGAAGCGCAAGTAAAAGAATCTCTCTTATCCTGAAAAAAAAGGTGGTTTTATTTTGACTACAGTTATTGCCTTTATAGTAATTTTTGGCGCACTCGTATTCTTTCATGAATTAGGTCATTTGATTTTCGCAAAAAGGGCTGGTATTTTATGCCGCGAATTTGCAATTGGTTTTGGCCCAAAAGTATTTTCCCATAAAAGAGCGGAGACAACCTATACCATTCGGTTACTTCCAATTGGTGGATTTGTGCGCATGGCTGGCGAAGACCCGGAAATGATTGAAATAAAGCCTGGTTATCGTATTGGCTTGTTGTTAGATAAGGATGAAAAAGTAAATAAAATCATCTTAAATAATAAAGAGAAGTTTCCTAATTGTCGGATCGTTGAAGTGGAATATGCTGATATCGAAAAGGATTTAGTTATTAAAGGATTTCCTGAAGATGAAGATGAAGTATTAAAAACCTTTATCATTGACCCAAAAGCAGTCATCGTGGAAAATGGAATCGAGTCACAGATTGCTCCAATTGACCGTCAATTCGGATCAAAAACATTAGGACAAAGAACGATGGCTATTTTTGCTGGTCCGATGATGAATTTTGTACTTGCATTCATTTTATTTATTATTATTGCTTTTATACAGGGGGTACCTACGAATGAACCTAAGTTAGGTGAAATAACTCCTGATGGGGCAGCGATGGGTGCTGGTCTTAAAAAAGGTGATCTCATCCAGACGATTAATGGTTCAGAAATTTCGAGTTGGTCTGATGTAGTGGAGGTCATTCGGAAAAATCCAAATGAAAAGCTCGACTTTTCTATTCTCCGTGACAAAAAGGATCTAGATATCACGGTAACCCCAATTGAAAAAACGGTTGAAGGAAAGAAAATTGGGCTTATTGGTGTTTATAGTCCTGTTGAAAAGTCTCCTATTCAAGCAATTAAGGCAGGTTTCACAGAAACCTATTTTTGGACGAAACAGATTTTTGTAATGGTTGGTAAATTAGTCACTGGCCAATTTTCAATTGATGCACTTTCTGGTCCTGTTGGTATTTACCAAGCAACAGATTCTGTAGCTAAATCGGGTATTTATTATTTAATGAAATGGGCAGGGATTTTAAGCATTAACTTAGGTATTATGAACTTATTACCTATTCCCGCTCTTGACGGTGGAAGATTAATGTTTTTTGCTGTCGAAGCTGTTAGAGGCAAGCCGATTGACCGTCAAAAGGAAGGTATGGTTCATTTTATAGGATTCGCCCTCTTAATGCTGCTTATGCTTGTTGTAACTTGGAATGACATTCAAAGGTTTTTCTTGTAGTATGTAATCTTTAATTTATTTTGGGGGCCGTTAAATACGGTCCCTATTCTTATTTTTAAAGAAAACTAATTAACTAAAATGGAGAAATTTTTCTGTCGAATAAAGCCGAATCATTTTGAGTCATATGATATAATTACTTTTTGACGAGATAAAAAAAGCGATTTTTAATAGATGGGAGAGAGAACGATGAGCGAACATGCCCTAGGCAAAAAAGAGCGATTCCAACTCTTGCTCCAGCAGCTGCAATTGATCGAGGATGCTGTTGTAGTTCATTTCAACAATGCGCAAATTGAAAGGTTATTAGTTGAAAAAAAAGCTAGAAAGTGGCATTTTCAATTTTTATTTGAAAATATACTTCCCTATAATGTTTATGTAATGTTTACGTCACAGCTTGAACGGACATTTTCAAACATTGCAACGATTTCCTTCCATATAAATGTAACAAATCAAATTATTTCACCGGAATTATTACGAGATTATTGGAGTTATAGCATTCAGCAAATTGATGGAATTGCTCCGCCGCTTTTAAAACTATTACATGAACAACTTCCCGAAGTGAACGGTAATAAGCTTACAATTTCAGTTCGTAATGATACTGAGGGACAAGCACTAAAGCGGAAATATGGCGAGACGATCGCTAAAATCTATCAATCATTTGGATTTCCCAATTTATCGATTGAGACAGTTATAAAAAGTAACGAGAAAAATGAAGAATATCAACAATTTCTTCTTGCAAAGCAAAAGGAAGATCAAGAACGCGGACTTCAAGCAATGGTTGAATTGCAGAGAAAAGAAGCTGAAAAGGATCAGGCATCTGTTGATCTTCCATCTGGACCTCTTACTATTGGTCTTACCATTAAGGATAATAATGACTTCCGAAGTCTGATTGATATTGTTGATGAAGAAAGACGAATAGCTGTAGAAGGGTTTATCTTTGATGCGGACATACGTGAACTCAGGAGCGGCCGTTCCCTGCTGACCTTCAAAATAACTGATTACACAAGTTCCATTATGGTAAAAATGTTTTCACGCGATAAAGAGGATGCAGCCCTGTTCCAGCTTGTCAAAAAAGGAATGTGGGTAAAAGTTCGAGGCAGCATTCAGAATGATACCTTTGTTCGTGACCTCGTGATGATCGGAAATGATATTAATGAAATTAAGCCTGTTGGCCGAAAGGATACTGCACCCGAAGATCAGAAACGTGTAGAACTCCATCTTCATACACCAATGAGTCAAATGGATGCAGTCACACCTGTTAGCGCACTGATTGCACAGGCAAAAAAATGGGGACATAAAGCAATTGCAGTAACCGATCACGCGGTTGCACAATCATTCCCTGAAGCGTATGGTGCAGGAAAGAAAAATGATATTAAAATTCTCTATGGGGTTGAAGTAAATTTAGTGGATGATGGGGTGCCAATTGCCTATAATGACGCACATCGTCAACTAGCTGAGGATACCTATGTTGTATTTGACGTTGAAACTACGGGACTATCAGCGGTGTACAATACAATTATTGAGCTTGCTGCTGTGAAAATACATGACGGTGAAATAATTGACCGCTTCGAATCCTTTGCCAATCCTCATCACCGTTTATCGGCAACAACGATCAACCTCACTGGAATTACCGATGATATGGTCCAAACCGCTCCAGAAATTGAGGAAGTACTTCGGAATTTTAGTGATTGGGCTGGTGATGCTGTTCTTGTAGCCCATAATGCTTCCTTTGATATGGGTTTCCTCAATGTCGGATATAGAAAAATAGGCTTTGAAAAGGCACAGAATCCTGTTATTGATACACTTGAACTTGGACGATTTCTCTATCCAGAGATGAAAAACCATCGTTTAAATACACTAACTAAGAAGTTTGATATTGAATTAACCCAACATCACCGTGCTATTTATGATGCAGAGGCAACCGGTTATCTACTTTTGAAAATGTTAAAGGATTCCCTCGAAAAAGGAATTGAATACCATGACCAGTTTAATGATAATATGGGAAAAGGAAATGCCTACCAACGGGCACGTCCTTATCACTGTACACTTTTAGCCCAAACACAAGCGGGATTAAAAAACCTTTTTAAACTCGTATCTATATCACACCTTGAATATTTTTATCGAGTTCCTAGATTACCAAGATCTGTTTTGCAAAAATACAGGGAAGGGATTTTAGTTGGCTCCGGTTGTAATAAGGGTGAGGTATTTGAAGGGATGATGCAAAAATCCCCAGAGGAAGTGGAAGGCGCTGCCCGTTTTTATGATTATCTTGAAGTCATGCCGAAAGAAGTAAATGCACCGTTGATTGAAATGGAATTGGTGAGTGATGAAAAAGCAATGGAAGATATTATTGCGAAAATCATTACGCTTGGTGATAAATTAGGATTGCCAGTTGTTGCAACTGGAAATGTCCATTATCTTAATGAAAATGATAAAATTTATCGAAAAATATTAATTAATTCCCAGGGTGGAGCTAACCCGTTAAATCGCCATGAACTTCCCGATGTTCACTTTAGGACAACCAATGAAATGCTTGATGCTTTTTCATTTTTAGGAAAAGAGAAAGCAAAAGAAATTGTTGTAACTAACACGAATAAAATTGCTGATATGATTGAAGTCATTAAACCTATTAAAGACGATTTGTATACACCAAAAATTGAAGGCGCCGATGAAGAAATGCGTGAAATGAGTTATTCAATG
Organism: Bacillus sp. ISL-75; assembly: GCF_018613095.1. Taxonomy (NCBI): domain Bacteria; kingdom Bacillati; phylum Bacillota; class Bacilli; order Caryophanales; family Bacillaceae; genus Bacillus; species Bacillus sp. ISL-75. The sequence goes on along the minus strand of NZ_JAGGQX010000009.1, from coordinate 149,937 downwards.
GCGCGGAGAATTTACGGTGACACCTTGCCGGAAATAGTGGAAGCCAGGTTAGAAAAGGAATTGAAAAGTATTATTGGGCATGGATTTGCCGTAATTTATTTGATTTCTCATAAGCTTGTTAAAAAGTCCTTGGATGATGGTTACCTTGTAGGCTCAAGGGGATCTGTAGGTTCATCACTTGTAGCTACAATGACAGAAATTACCGAGGTAAATCCACTACCACCTCATTATGTGTGTCCAACCTGTAAGCATTCAGAGTTTTTTAATGATGGTTCTGTCGGTTCAGGCTTTGATTTACCTGATAAGGATTGTCCGCAATGTGGTGGAAAATACCATAAGGATGGGCACGATATTCCGTTCGAAACGTTTCTTGGCTTTAAAGGGGACAAAGTTCCTGATATCGATTTAAACTTCTCTGGTGAATACCAGCCGCGGGCCCATAATTATACAAAGGTCCTGTTTGGTGAGGATAATGTATTCCGCGCTGGGACGATTGGTACAGTCGCAGACAAGACCGCTTTTGGATATGTTAAAGCATATCAACAGGATAACAATCTACAACTGCGTGGTGCCGAAGTAGAACGCCTTGCTTCAGGCTGTACGGGTGTTAAAAGAACAACGGGTCAACATCCAGGTGGTATTATTGTTATACCTGATTACATGGATGTTTATGATTTTTCACCGATTCAATTCCCGGCAGATGATAGAAATTCAGAATGGAAAACAACACATTTCGATTTCCATTCCATCCATGATAATGTCTTGAAGCTAGATATCCTCGGACATGATGACCCGACCGTGATTAGGATGCTTCAGGACCTGAGCGGAATGGATCCGAAAACAATCCCTACAGATGATCCTGAAGTCATGAAAATCTTTAGCGGGACCGAGTCATTAGGCGTAACAGAAAAGCAGATCATGTGTAAAACTGGAACACTTGGTATTCCAGAGTTTGGAACTCGATTCGTTCGGCAAATGCTTGAGGATACGAAACCAACAACGTTCTCTGAACTTGTTCAAATATCGGGGTTATCACATGGTACCGATGTATGGCTTGGGAATGCCCAAGAATTAATCCATAATAAAACATGTAATCTTAGTGAAGTTATTGGCTGTCGTGATGATATCATGGTCTACCTTATTTATCAGGGACTGGACCCATCCTTTGCTTTTAAAATTATGGAATCAGTTCGTAAGGGTAAAGGCTTAAGCGAAGAAATGGAAGCAGAGATGCGGAAAAACGAAGTTCCAGAATGGTATATCGACTCTTGCAAGAAGATTAAATACATGTTCCCAAAGGCCCATGCTGCTGCATATGTACTTATGGCAGTTAGAATTGCATATTTCAAGGTACATCTGCCGCTCCTTTATTACGCCGCTTATTTTACTGTCCGCGCGGAAGACTTTGACATTGAAGCAATGTCACGCGGTTCAGAATCGATACGTGCAAAAATAGAAGAAATAAATGCAAAAGGCCTAGAAGCATCTAACAAAGAAAAAAACTTATTAACGGTTTTGGAACTAGCACTTGAAATGACTGAAAGGGGCTTTGTTTTCCAGAACTACGATTTATATAAATCTTCATCATCCGAATTCATCATTGAAGGCAATACCTTAATACCGCCGTTTAATTCGATTCCAGGCTTAGGAACGAATGCGGCCTATAATATTGTCAAGGCAAGGGAATCAGGAGAATTTTTATCCAAAGAAGATTTACAGCAACGAGGAAAGGTATCTAAGACTATCCTTGAATATTTAGACAAGCAAGGGTGCCTATCATCCCTTCCAGAGCAAAACCAGCTTTCTCTGTTTTAACTTGGATTATCATCTAGCTCCAGCGCCTAGGGGCTCAAGTCATAAGCCAATCTCTTCGGAAGGCAAAAAGCGCCTTCTGTCAGCGCTTCTCTTATGCTGGTCGCCCCTGATCAAGGCACTTCCGCTTTTGGGCGCTATTTGCATTAAAATGTTGGTTATGGTATAGTTTTATTGGAAATACTAAGAAATACTCTCGTGATCAAGAGTGGGGAAACCCGCTCTTTCGTTTTTGTATAAATCTTTTTTCTTAGTAACTTGATAAAACTCTCCGTGAACTACATACAATATGGGTGAAATTTTCGGAAAAGGAGGTAAAGGCATGAGCAAGGTAACGGAAGTTGTAGAAGAGCTGGCTACGCCTATTTTTCAAGAGCTTGGTTTGGAATTAGTGGAAATTGAGTATGTGAAGGAAGGAAAAAGCTGGTTTCTTCGCGTATATATCGATAAAGACAACGGTGTTGATATTGAGGATTGCGGACTCGTTAGCGAAAAACTCAGCGAAAAACTCGATGAGCTTGATCCGATTCCCCATAACTATTTTCTTGAAGTTTCTTCACCTGGAGCAGAGCGTCCATTGAAAAAAGATAAAGATTTCCAAAAGGCAATAGGTAAAAGTGTCTTTATCAAAACTTATGAACCGATTGATGGGGAGAAAAGCTTCGAAGGGACATTATTAGAATTTGATGGTCAACATTTAAAAATCGAAATGAAGATTAAAACCCGGAAGAAGACAATTGAAATTCCCTATGAAAAAGTAGCCAACGCGCGATTAGCTGTTACTTTTTCGTAATGAAATATAGATGAAGGATAGGGGGATACAAAAAGATGAGCAGCGAATTATTAGATGCTCTTACAATACTGGAAAGAGAAAAAGGTATTTCCAGAGATGTTTTAATTGAAGCGATCGAAGCAGCTCTTGTTTCGGCATATCGCCGAAATTTTAATCAAGCCCAGAATGTTCGGATTGATTTAAATTTACAGACAGGATCAATGCGCGTTTTTGCTAGAAAAGAAGTGGTCGATCAAGTATTTGACCCTCGTCTCGAAATTTCCTTAGAGGATGCGAGACAAATCACACCGAATTACCAAGTTGAAGATATTGTTGAAATGGAAGTTACACCCAAGGACTTTGGGCGGATTGCAGCTCAAACTGCCAAACAAGTGGTTACTCAACGTGTAAGAGAAGCAGAACGCGGAATTATTTATTCGGAATTTATTGACCGTGAAGAAGATATTATGACTGGTATTGTTCAAAGACTCGATTCTAAATTTATTTATGTAAGTCTCGGGAAAATCGAGGCATTATTACCTGTAAACGAGCAAATGCCAAATGAACGTTATAAGCCTCATGATCGAATTAAAGTATTTATTACAAAAGTTGAAAAGACCACCAAGGGGCCGCAAATATTCGTATCTCGAACACATCCTGGTCTCTTAAAACGTTTGTTTGAAATTGAAGTTCCTGAAATTTATGATGGAACCGTTGAAATTAAGTCAGTTGCCCGTGAGGCAGGGGATCGCTCGAAGATTTCTGTCCACTCGGATAATAATGAGGTAGATCCAGTTGGGTCTTGTGTTGGACCTAAGGGTGCGAGGGTTCAAGCTGTTGTTAATGAATTAAAGGGTGAAAAAATCGATATTGTTAAGTGGTCAGCGGACCCAGTAGTGTTTGTGGCAAACTCACTTAGTCCCTCAAAAGTATTAGATGTTATGGTTAACGAGAATGAAAAAGCAACAACAGTTGTAGTTCCTGATTATCAGCTTTCATTAGCAATCGGGAAACGAGGACAAAATGCCCGCCTAGCAGCAAAACTAACAGGCTGGAAAATTGATATTAAATCAGAAACTGAAGCACGTGAGAATGGAATTTATCCACGTGAAGAAACCATTAGGCTTTTTGATGATCAAGTTGATACTGATTTCGATTATGAAGAAGAGTTGGACTAAAAAGTGAGGTGAATGATGAATGAACAATCAGAAAAAAGTTCCTATGCGCAAGTGTGTTGCAACCGGTGATATGAAACCGAAAAAAGAACTTGTTCGCATCGTTCGCTCAAAGGAAGGGGAGGTATCCATCGACCTGACGGGGAAGAAATCCGGAAGGGGTGCCTACCTTTCAAGGGACAAGGAAGCTGTCTTACTTGCCAAGAAAAAAAATACCCTATCTAATCACTTACAGGTTTCTATAAATGATTCGTTATACGAAGAGCTACTTGAGCTTATAGAGAAGGAGAATTGACAATCCAAATGAAACAAAATCAATGGATGTCATTGCTTGGCTTGGCCAATCGAGCACGCAAAATCATATCAGGTGAGGAGCTTACCGTGAAGCAGATTCAAAGCGGCAAGGCGCATCTCATTTTATTATCCGCAGATGCTTCTGCAAATACGACAAAAAAGATTACTGATAAGTGTAATTCGTATGAGGTTCCATATAAAATTGTGGAAAATCGTCATCTTCTTGGTCAAGCAATTGGCAAGGAAGCCCGCGTTGTTGTAGCTGTTCTGGATGATGGATTTGCCAAAAAAATGGTAACGTTGCTCGATTAAATCTAGCGGGGGTGAAAAGATGAGTAAAATACGTGTATATGAGTATGCAAAAAAACACAACATTTCAAGTAAAGATATCATCACAAAACTAAAAGAAATGAATATAGAGGTCTCCAATCATATGGCAACAATAGAAGAAGCAGAAGTTAAAAAGCTTGACGAAACATTCAGTAAAAAGGATAACAACAAGGCGCCACAGCAAAACACAGAGAATAAACAAAATGGACAGCAGCAACAACGAACAAACTCTCGTCCAACTCAAGCGCAGCGCCAAAACCAAAGACCTGCACAGTCAACGCAAAGGCCGCAAGTTCAGACGAAAACTCCTAAAGCATTTGAAGAAGCTGCTGATAAAAATGCCGCTCCTAGCAAGGTAAAAGTTGTTTCTCCTCCAAAGACGGTCGAAGGCAAAAAGCAAAACCAGGAAAATCAATCCAAAGAAAATAAGGTTTTCAGCAATGCTGATAAAGCTAAGGCCAAGCCTTATAATAATAATCAAAATCGTAATAATAATAATAAAAATAAGAAAAAAACACATACACCAGTTCAACAAGCCCAGCCACAGAAGAAAAAAGAGAAGGAGCTTCCAGCGAAAATTACTTTCAGTGAATCTCTAACTGTTGGCGAATTAGCAAAGAAGATTTACCGTGAGCCTTCAGAGATTATTAAAAAGCTCTTTTTACTAGGTGTCATGGCCACAATTAATCAAGTCTTAGATAAAGATGCGATTGAATTGATTGCAAGCGAATATGGGGTTGAAGTGGAAGAAGAAATTAAAGTTGATACAACAGATCTTGAAGTGTACTTTACTGAGGATTCAGAGGATTCTCAAGTGGAAAGACCTTCTGTTGTAACAATAATGGGTCACGTTGACCACGGTAAAACAACCTTGTTAGATTCCATCCGTAACACAAAGGTTACAGAAGGTGAAGCGGGGGGAATTACCCAGCATATTGGTGCCTATCAAGTGGTTGAAAACGGGAAAAAGATTACCTTCCTTGATACACCAGGACACGCTGCCTTTACGACAATGCGTGCACGTGGCGCTAAAATAACTGATATTACCATCCTAGTAGTAGCTGCAGATGATGGTGTTATGCCTCAAACTGTTGAAGCGATTAACCATGCTAAGGCTGCCGAGGTTCCAATTATTGTAGCAGTTAATAAAATGGATAAAGAAGCTGCAAATGCTGACCGTGTAATGCAAGAGTTGACTGAACATGGATTAGTATCAGAAGCATGGGGTGGAGATACTATCTTTGTACCACTTTCTGCAAAAACGGGAGAAGGCATTGACACCCTTCTAGAAATGATATTACTTGTTAGTGAAGTAGAAGAATATAAAGCGAATCCAAATCGGAAAGCCGTTGGTACTGTTATCGAAGCACAATTAGATAAAGGTCGTGGATCCGTTGCAACCTTACTAGTCCAAAACGGTACACTAAAAATTGGTGATCCAATTGTTGTTGGTCATACCTTTGGTCGTGTCCGTGCAATGGTGAATGACAAAGGACGCCGTGTCAAAGAGGCAGGTCCTTCAACTCCTGTTGAAATAACTGGACTTAATGACGTGCCACAAGCTGGAGATCGTTTCGTTGTATTTGAAGACGAAAAAACCGCACGTCAAGTTGGAGAAGCACGTGCTCAAACAGCACTAGTAGCCCAACGTGGTGAAAAATCCATTGTTAGTCTAGAAACGCTTTTTGATCAATTAAAGCAAGGTGAAATGAAGGATTTAAACATCATTCTTAAAGCGGATGTTCAAGGGTCTGCTGAAGCCGTTGCCGCTTCTCTTCAAAAAATAGATGTTGAAGGTGTTAACATCAAAATTATTCATAGCGGTGCTGGAGCAATTAATGAGTCGGATATTAGTCTTGCTGCTGCGTCTAATGCCATCGTCATCGGTTTTAACGTTCGCCCTGATGTAAATGCGAAACGTGCAGCAGAAGCGGAGAAAGTTGACGTCCGTCTTCACCGTATAATTTATAAAGTAATTGAAGAGATTGAAGCAGCAATGAAAGGTATGCTTGATCCTGAATTCCAAGAAAAAATAATTGGTCAAGCAGAAATCCGTCAAACCTTTAAAGTTTCAAAGGTAGGAACCATTGCTGGTTCATATGTAACGGATGGTAAAATTACCCGCGACAGCGGTATTCGTTTAATTCGTAACGGTGTTGTCACTTTTGAAGGTAATATTGATGCGTTAAAACGATTTAAAGATGATGTAAAAGAAGTTGCCCAAGGTTACGAATGTGGTATTACAATTAAAAACTTTAATGATGTTAAAGAAGGAGACATCATTGAAGCATACGTAATGGAAGAAATTGAACGTAAATGATCATCGGTGTGGCCGAATGTGAATGTATGATCTATGATGCTCATTCTTTAAAAGAGAAACGGGCTGTCCTTCAACGAATCCTTACACGCTTAAAACAGAAATTTAATGTTTCTGTATCAGAAGTTGGCTTTCAGGATATGTGGCAACGAACGAAAATTGCCATAGTTGTCGTAACTTCCACGCGTGTATCGACGGAACATGAGTTGCAAAATGCTTTGAAATTAATCGACTCATTTCCAGAAATAGAGAGAACGATCACCGAGATTGAATGGCTTTAAGTTAAGAGGTGAATGTGATGAGCCACAGAGCAAATCGTGTTGGAGAACAAATGAAAAAAGAACTAGGTGACATCATCGGTCGCAAAATCAAAGATCCACGTATTGGTTTTGTGACGGTTACCGACGTTGAAGTAACAGGAGATTTACAACAGGCGAAAGTGTATATTTCCGTATTAGGTGATGAAGAGCAAAGGGAAAATACCTTAAAAGGGCTGGCCAAAGCAAAAGGTTTTATTCGGACCGAAATTGGCCACCGTATTCGCCTTCGTAAAACACCGGAAATCATCTTTGAATGGGATGAATCTATCGATTACGGGAATCGAATTGATACACTTCTTCATCAACTGCATAAGGATGAAAAGCCTTTAGAAAAAAGTGAAGAAGAATAATTGGATAGACATTGTCTATCCTTTTTTTTTGATAATTTTTTGATTGGAGGATTTTAATTGGAAGGAATATTACCGTTATATAAGCCTGCGGGTTTGACATCCCATGATTGTGTGTTTAGATTGCGGAAGATTTTAAAAACAAAAAAGGTAGGGCATACGGGTACTCTTGATCCAGACGTAACAGGAGTGCTTCCAATTTGTATAGGGAAAGCAACAAAAGTTGCTGAATACATAACCGATGCTGGTAAATCGTATGAGGGAGAAGTAACAATTGGTTTTTCGACTACTACTGAAGATGCTTCTGGTGAAATTGTGGAGCAGAAACCAGTGGATCGGACCATTCGACGAGAAGAGATTCTCCAAGTTTTTCATTCAATAACCGGTGAAATTGAACAAACACCGCCTATGTTCTCGGCAGTAAAAGTGGGAGGGGTTCGTCTTTATGAATATGCACGGAAGGGTATAGAAGTCGAACGTCCCACTAGAAAGGTAACGATTTATTCCATCGAATTATTAGATGACCGTGATGAATTTATCGGTGAAACTGTACAGTTTAGGTTTAAGGTCAGTTGCAGTAAAGGGACGTACATCCGGACCTTAGCGGTAATGATTGGTGAAATTCTGGGCTTCCCTGCTCATATGTCCTTTTTACAAAGAGTTCAATCTGCTGCTTTTTCATTGGAGGATTGTTTGACGTTTGATGAAATTGAAAAACATATGGAGGCTGGGACAATTTCAAGTGTATTAAGGCCTTTAGAAACAGCACTTTCTCATTTGCCGAAATTACTAATTAATGATAAAGTAGCAGAGAAAGTGAAAAATGGCGCATTATTACAAATGCCAGAGCATTTAAAAACTAGTAACGGACCGATTGTCGCTGAAACTGCTGATGGACTGGCTCTTGCTATTTATTCAAAACATCCAAGCAAGCCAGACCTCTTTAAACCAGTTAAAGTGTTACGTAATGATTAGATGAAAAAGGTACGGTATAGAAAAGGTGAGTTTCTTTGGAAGTAATTAAGCTTAGATTTCCATACGATATAACAAATGTTGAATTTCCGCCCCTAGCAATGGCTATGGGCTACTTTGATGGAGTGCACCGTGGCCATCAGCAGGTAATTCTTGAGGCAAAAAGGCATGCTGAGGAAAAAGGAATTTGCAGTGCGGTCATGACATTTGACCCCCATCCTTCGGTAGTATTAGGAAAAACGGAACAGCAGATACAGTATATTACTCCATTATCTGAAAAAATAAAAATTATTGAAGAACTTGGTATTGATTATTTATTTATCATTAACTTTACTACTGAATTTGCCAATTTGCTTCCACAGGAATTCATTGATCAATATGTTATTCGGCTAAACGTTATGCACGTAGTTGCTGGTTTTGATTTTACCTATGGGCGAATGGGAAAGGGGACGATGGAAACATTGCCCTTCCATTCAAGAGATCAATTTTCTTATTCGGTCGTTCCAAAGTATACTCAAGGTGATCAAAAGGTTAGTTCAACTAGAATTAGAACTTTGCTTAAAGAAGGAAAAACAGACGCGCTTTTATCACTTCTTGGACGATTTTATACAACATCGGGCAAAGTCATTCATGGTGATAAACGAGGCAGGACGATTGGCTTTCCAACGGCGAATGTTGACTTAAATGACGATTACATGATCCCGCCGACCGGCGTATATGCAGTAAGAATGAAAGTTGAAACCCAATGGTACAATGGAGTCTGTAATATTGGTTATAAACCCACATTTAATAAGGAAGCCTTACATCCTTCTGTTGAAGTTCATTTATTTGACTTTAATAAAGATATCTATGGTGAAGAAGTGGTCATCGAGTGGCATCTTCCCTTACGTAAGGAACAAAAATTTTCAGGGATTGAAGAGCTCGTTGCACAAATTGAAAGAGATAAGCAAAATTCACTAGAGTATTTTAAAAAACAAGACAATCTTCCACATTCTCACTTATAAAAGGCGTTTTTCCTACAATAAACTTCGTTATAGCCTTGCTTTTTGATGTGAAAAGTTGTATTCTTATTAACGTATTAAAAATAACCTCTACTTGGCAAGACGAATCACCAACGCTTGCTCGGTACCAGGGGATTTGTAAAATTTAGGAGGTGAATCCGGATGGCAATCACTCAAGAACGTAAAAATGAACTTATCAATGAGTTTAAAACTCATGAAAGCGACACTGGATCTGCAGAAGTTCAAATCGCTGTCCTTACAGAATCAATCAACAATTTGAATGAGCACTTACGTACTCATAAAAAAGATCACCACTCACGTCGCGGTCTTTTGAAAATGGTTGGTAAACGTCGTAATCTTTTAACATTCCTACGTAACAAAGATGTTCAACGTTACCGTGTGTTAATTAATAAGCTTGGTCTACGTCGTTAGTTTACAGAAGCGGGATTATTCCCGCTTTTTTATTAGCTTTAAAAAGAGGAAAAGAAAATAAAGAATTTTTTATACATATTTTTAAGTCATGACTTTTTTGTGCATACTATTAAGGTGATTTCGCATTTAAACAATAGCTTTCTAAGCTTTTTAATAATAGTTAGATTTAGAATGATGAGTACAGCGGAAGTGAAAATTTTCGCATCATCCTCCTAAGTGATTTAGATAGAGAGGGGTAAAAATATGGAACAATTGAAACATGAATATTCCATGGTTTGGGCAGGCCGTAAATTAACTGTCGAAATTGGACAATTAGCAAAGCAAGCAAACGGTGCAGTCTTGGTACGCTATGGAGATACAGCAGTATTGAGTACGGCAACAGCCTCAAAGGAACCAAAAAACTTAGACTTTTTTCCATTAACAGTTAACTATGAGGAACGTTTATATGCTGTCGGAAAAATCCCAGGTGGCTTTATTAAACGCGAGGGTCGTCCGAGTGAAAAGGCAATTTTGGCAAGCAGACTAATTGACAGACCGATTCGTCCGCTATTTGCTGATGGCTTTCGTAATGATGTTCAAGTTATTAGTATTGTCATGAGTGTGGATCAGGATTGTTCTACTGAAATGGCTGCAATGTTCGGATCTTCGTTAGCACTTAGTACATCAGATATTCCTTTTGAAGGACCGATTGCTGGTGTTATCGTAGGACGGGTTAACAATGAATTTGTTATTAACCCAACTGTAGAACAAGCTGAAAAAAGTGATATCCATTTAACTGTTGCAGGTACTAAAGATGCAATCAATATGGTAGAAGCAGGTGCGTTAGAGGTTCCTGAAGAAACTATGCTAGAAGCAATTATGTATGGCCATGGTGAGATTAAACGGTTAATTGAGTTCCAAGAGAAAATTGTCGTTGAAATTGGCAAGCCAAAAAGAGAGATCAATCTTTACGAAATAGATAAGGAACTTGAGGCAGAAGTAAGGGGAATATGCGAAGCTGATATGGTAAAAGCCATTCAGGTCCAAGAAAAGCATGCCCGTGAAGATGCCATTAAAGAAGTCAAAAACCAAGTGATTGCCAAATTTGTGGAACAAGAAGCTGCAGATGAAGATATGAAGCAAGTAAAGCAAATATTGGACAAGATTGTAAAAGGTGAGGTTCGCCGCTTAATAACAGTGGAGAAGATTCGTCCTGATGGCCGAAAGATTGATGAAATCCGTCCGCTTTCTTCACAAATAAGTATTTTACCACGTACCCACGGTTCTGGACTTTTCACACGTGGACAAACTCAAGCCCTAAGCATTTGTACTCTCGGCGCAATGGGTGATGTACAAATTCTTGATGGTCTTGGAATTGAGGAAGAAAAGCGCTTTATGCATCATTATAACTTCCCTCAATTCAGTGTTGGTGAAACTGGCCCAATCCGAGGACCAGGTCGTCGTGAAATTGGTCACGGTGCCCTTGGTGAACGTGCCCTTGAACCGATTATTCCATCTGAAAAGGATTTCCCATATACCATTCGACTTGTATCTGAGGTACTTGAATCTAATGGTTCCACTTCGCAGGCAAGTATTTGTGCTAGTACATTAGCGATGATGGATGCAGGTGTTCCGATTAAGGCCCCTGTAGCAGGAATTGCAATGGGACTTGTAAAATCTGGAGAACATTATACTGTTTTGTCTGATATTCAAGGAATGGAAGACCATCTTGGGGATATGGATTTTAAAGTAGCAGGTACTGCTAAAGGGGTTACTGCACTTCAAATGGATATTAAGATTGAAGGTCTTTCTCGTGAAATATTAGAAGAAGCCCTCCAGCAGGCAAAGGTTGGCCGAATGCACATCTTAGATTCAATGCTTGCTACCATTACGGAACCAAGAGCAGAACTTTCACAGTTTGCACCTAAGATTTTAACCATGTCAATTAACCCAGATAAGATTAGGGACGTTATCGGACCGAGTGGTAAACAAATCAATAAGATTATTGAGGAAACTGGCGTTAAGATTGATATCGAGCAGGATGGTACCGTATTTATTGCCTCTACAAATCAAGAAATGAACCAAAAGGCAAAGAAAATCATCGAAGATATTGTTCGTGAAGTTCAAGTAGGCGAAATGTATCTTGGTAAGGTAAAACGAATTGAAAAATTTGGAGCCTTCGTGGAAATCTTTGCTGGTAAAGATGGTCTCGTTCATATATCTGAACTTGCCGAAGAACGTGTAGGTAAAGTGGAGGATGTTGTTAAGATCGGGGACGAACTTCTAGTGAAAGTAACCGAAATTGATAAACAGGGCCGTGTAAACCTTTCACGTAAAGCTATTTTAAAGGAACAGCGTGAAAAGGCTGAAAACAAATAACAAGAGACTCAGAACATTTAATCTGAGACGATAAGGAAGTCAGGGGATAAACCCTGGCTTTTTCCATGTATGATCGTTGTATACTTTCACTCTACATTCTTTAGAATCAGCCGTTACAGTATCCTGAAGTTCTACCTTGTCCCTCTAATACATAATCTGTATGGAAAGGGGGAAGGTTAGATGAAAAAGGTATTTATCCTCATTGGAATTTGTTTAGCAGTTTGGATCGCCGTGGGTAATCCTTTTATAAAAAAGGAATCAGCTCTGCCAACAGCAAAAGTGTCAGACCCTCTTTATCAAAGTATTGTTAAAAATGCCCCTACATATGAAATACCGCCTATAGATGCGACTATTGATAGGGTCTGGAAGGCAATTCCGGGCTATAATGGGCGAGAGGTTAACATTGCAGCTTCCTATAAGCATATGAAAGACAAAGGTGTTTTTAATGAAAAGAACCTTGTTTATACCCAGAATAAGCCAAAGGTTCACCTTGAAGATTTGCCGCCAGCTCCAATTTATAAAGGTAACCCTAATAAACCAATGGTAACGTTTATTATTAATGTAGCGTGGGGGAATGAATATTTATCGGAGATGCTTGCTACTCTTAAAAGACATAATATAAAGGTTAGTTTTTTTTTAGAAGGAAATTGGGTCAAAAAAAATCCAGATCTTGCTAAAATGATTGTCAGCTCTGGTCATGAAGTGGGGAATCATTCCTATTCTCATCCTGATATGAAACAATTGACGGCTGGAAAAGCAAGGGAACAAATGGTGAAAACGAATGAAATTATAGAAGCAGCTACAGGTGAGAAATGTGTTTGGTTTGCTCCGCCTAGTGGCAGTTTTCGGGATGAGACAATAAAAGTTGCCAACGAATTAAAAATGATGACGGTTATGTGGACCGTTGATACGGTTGACTGGAGAAAACCATCACCAGATGTACTTATAAATCGTGTAATGACAAAAATTAATAATGGCTCAATGGTCCTTATGCATCCAACAGAAGCAACTGCGAAATCGCTCGATCGCTTAATCACGCAGATCAAACAAAAAAACCTTGAAATTGGAACAGTTTCTGAGTTAATGAGCGAAGAAAGAGTTGAGTAATAATCACAGTAAGATATACTGAAAATTGGAGAAAAAACATTTTACTAAGTATAATGATAGATGGAGTAAAAGCAGCTTCTGTATATAGACTGGAGGAAGTCGATGATTAATAAATATACTTGTCAAAATGGAGTTAGAATTGTTTTAGAAAATATCCCTACTGTACGTTCAGTTGCAATAGGCGTATGGATTGGTACGGGTTCAAGAGATGAGCACCCACAAAACAATGGTATTTCGCATTTTCTAGAACATATGTTCTTTAAAGGTACTACCACAAGGTCTGCTAAGGAAATTGCCGAATCCTTTGATAGTATTGGCGGACAGGTGAATGCGTTTACTTCAAAGGAGTATACCTGCTATTATGCAAAAGTCCTTGATACACATTCCCAATTTGCACTAGATGTGTTAGCTGATATGTTCTTTAACTCCACTTTTGTGGAAGAGGAACTAAACAAAGAGAGAAATGTAGTCTTAGAAGAAATAAAAATGTACGAAGATACTCCAGACGATATTGTTCATGATTTACTTAGTAGAGCAGTGTATGGAGATCATCCACTAGGATATCCAATACTAGGTACAGAGGAAATACTTAATACGTTTACTGGCCAAACGTTAAAGGAATATATTCATGAAAGGTATACTCCTGAAAATGTTGTTATCTCAATCGCAGGCAATGTATCTGAAACATTTATTAAAGAAGTCGAAAAGTATTTTGGATCCTATAAAGGTGCTAACAACCAAGCAATTGAAAATATCCCTACCTTCCATTCGAATCGAATTTCGCGCAAGAAAGATACGGAACAGGCCCATTTATGTATTGGTTTTGAAGGATTAAAGGTTGGGCATGAAGACATCTACAGCTTAATTACATTAAATAATATATTGGGCGGCAGCATGAGCTCGAGATTATTTCAGGAAGTCCGTGAGCAAAGGGGCTTAGCATATTCAGTTTTCTCTTACCATTCAGCTTTTCAAGATAGTGGGATTGTGACGGTTTACGGTGGAACAGGTGCTAAACAGCTGAATGTACTATTTGAAACCATCCAAGAAACACTTAATAAATTAAAGCAAGAAGGCATTACTGAAAGGGAATTAACTAATAGTAAAGAGCAGCTTAAGGGCAGCTTGATGCTAAGTCTTGAAAGTACGAATAGCAGGATGAGTCGTAATGGTAAAAATGAACTTTTATTAAAACGTCATCGTTCACTGGATGAAATTATTGATCAGATTGATGGAGTTACCAAAAAAAGTGTGGACGAAATGACAAAGGCCGTTTTTACAGACAACTATTCCGTGACTTTAATTAGTCCAGACGGAGAATTTCCGAATGCATTATCATAAAAGAAAAGAGGTATTCCATGCTGATGGATTACCTCTTTTTTGTTGTCCTAGATACTAAAGATCCACTTAATAGCGCGTGTGCTTTTCTTAGTCTAAATAGGGACTTCCACTTATAAACTATTAATAAGGGGCAAATGAAGGGGGGATCTTGTATTGAGGTTAAGTGAATTAAGTGGAAAGGAAATTGTTGACGTAAAAAAGGCAGAACGGCTAGGTGTACTTGGACAAACGGATTTAGAGATTAATGAAGGCACCGGACAAATTCAAGCACTGCTAATACCTTCAATTAAATGGTTTGGCTTCCGAAAACAAGGGGAAGAAATCAGAGTTCCTTGGCAGCACATTAAAAAGATAGGATCAGATATGATAATAATCGATGTACCGGATGAAGATTAAAATCACTTCAGGAACAAAAGGCGCAAGCGCCCGTTTAGCGGCGTATGGACTGGAGCGCTCCAACTGAGATAAAGGAAACACGGAGAGCGTAAGCGATTCGATGTTGACTTATCGTAGGGCGGAGAGCGAAGTACACTAGCCGCTGGGCGCTGGAGCTGGATTCAAAGAACTATTTCAAAGTTATCCACAATTAATTATTTTATAATTTCCTAAACGACAAAAAAGCCCAAGCAAGTGTCAACTTGCTTGGGCTTTTTTATTTAGTACGTATGGAAAACTCACCGAATGAAGTTAACCTACATAAGATGGTGAAGTGATATATAGAAAAGGAATTTTGTAGGATTTTTAAAAAGAAGAAGGTGAATGTTTTCATGCTGACAGGGATGCAGATTGCCGTGATTGGCGGGGATGCCAGACAGCTGGAAATCATCCGTAAGTTAACTGAATTAGATGCGAGATTATCGCTTATTGGTTTTGAACAGCTTGATCATGCTTTTACAGGTGCGGTCAAGGAAAAGCTGGATGAGGTGGACTTTTCAACAGTGGATACCCTGATCTTGCCAGTGCCTGGTACAAATTTAGAAGGGCAGGTAGAAACAATCTTTTCAAATGAAAAGGTTATTTTGACAGGGGATTTACTCTCCAAGACTCCAGAACATTGTACGATTTATTCAGGAATCAGCAATGCTTATTTAAATGGGATTACCAAGCAAGCTAAACGGACTCTTATTCAGTTATTTGAAAGGGATGATGTGGCCATCTATAATTCAATCCCTACAGTAGAAGGGACGATTATGATGGCGATCCAACACACTGATTTTACAATACATGGGTCGAATATTACGGTTCTAGGGTTAGGCAGAGTTGGTATGAGTGTGGCGAGAACATTCGCAGCCCTTGGAGCAAAAGTTAAGGTAGGGGCTAGGAAAAGTGAACATTTGGCAAGAATCACTGAGATGGGCTTAACGCCGTTTCATTTGAAGGATTTGGAAAATGAAGTAAAGAATACAGATATATTAATTAACACAGCACCACATTTAATCGTAACAGCGATGGTTATTTCTAAAATGCCATCACATACGCTCATTATTGACCTTGCATCAAAGCCGGGAGGAACTGATTTTAGATATGCGGAGAAAAGGGGAATAAAAGCATTGCTTGCCCCGGGATTGCCAGGGATTGTTGCACCAAAAACAGCCGGCCAAATTCTGGCAAATGTTCTTGCTCAACTGCTCCAAGATGATTTACGAAAGCGAAAGGGGAAAGTGAAATGAGTTTAAAGGGTAAAAGAATTGGCTTTGGCTTAACTGGCTCTCATTGTACGTACGATGCAGTATTCCCTGAAATAGAAAAATTAGTTCAAGCCGGTGCTGAAGTAATGCCAGTGGTAACTTTTACAGTTAAAAATACAGACACCCGGTTTGGTAAAGGGGAGGATTGGATCCAGCGAATTGAAGATTTAACAGGAAATAAAGTCATTGATTCGATCGTCAAAGCCGAGCCGCTGGGACCCAAAATCCCTCTTGATTGTATGGTCATTGCTCCATTAACCGGCGTATCAATGAGTAAATTTGCCAACGCAATGAACGATAGTCCAGTATTAATGGCTGCGAAAGCAACATTGAGAAATTTAAAGCCCGTTGTACTCGGAATTTCGACTAACGATGCACTTGGATTAAATGGAGTAAACTTAATGAGGCTAATGGCAACAAAGAATATTTATTTTATTCCCTATGGCCAGGATGACCCAATAAAAAAGCCAAATTCAATGGTAGCAAGAATGACGTTACTCACAGAAACAGTTGAAGCTGCGATCGAAGGGAAACAAATTCAACCAGTGTTAGTAGAAAGATATAAAGATTCTGACTAATTATCCCCCCTCATTCATCAAAAAAGGTTATTTCTTTAAAGGAATATGGTAAAATAAATTATTCTATCATCAGTGGGGAGTTTCATTACCCACTGATGAGATAATAAAAAATATGAATAACATGCTGGCAGCTATATAAAGGCCAATTCCTTTTTGAAATATAATGACCAGCTAGTATGGAAGGGGAACCTGTAATGAATCAACAAAATGGATATCACGTTGCTGTTGTTGGAGCAACAGGAGCAGTAGGACAACAAATGATTCACACTTTAATAAAAGAGAACTTCCCAATCAGAAAACTTACTTTATTATCATCCGCACGTTCAGCTGGTAAAAAAGTGGAGGTTAATGGTCAGGAATATACCATTGAAGAAGCAAAGCCTGAGAGTTTTGAAGGGGTCGAGATTGCCTTATTCAGTGCGGGCGGGAGTGTATCAAAGGAACTAGGTCCAGAAGCTGTTAAACGTGGTGCTATCGTGGTGGACAACACTAGCGCTTTTAGAATGGATGAGAATACACCATTAGTCGTACCTGAAGTGAACGAAGCGGACCTTCATCATCAAAATGGTATTATTGCTAATCCCAATTGTTCTACCATCCAAATGGTTGTAGCACTTGAGCCAATCCGTCAACAATTTGGGTTGAAAAAAGTTATTGTTTCAACATATCAAGCTGTTTCAGGATCTGGTGCCGCTGCTGTCGAGGAATTAATGGAACAAACTCGTTCAATCTTAAACGGTGAAGCATACGAGCCTAAGATTTTACCTGTCAAATCAGATAAAAATCACTATCAAATTGCTTTTAATGCGATTCCACAAATTGATAAATTTCAAGACAATGGATATACATTTGAAGAAATGAAAATGATTAATGAAACAAAAAAAATCATGCACTTACCAGAATTACAGGTTTCCGCTACTTGTGTAAGACTACCAGTAGCAGTAGGTCATTCTGAATCTGTTTATTTTGAAATTGAAGCGGATGACATAAGTGCGAATGACATTAAAGCATTATTAAAAGATGCCCCCGGTGTTATTTTGCAGGATGATCCGGAAAATCAACTATATCCTATGCCTGCGAATTGCGTTGGGAAAAATGATGTATTTGTTGGACGGATTAGAAAAGACATTGATGAGCCTCGTGGTTTCCATATGTGGGTGGTTTCTGATAACTTACTCAAAGGAGCAGCTTGGAATTCTGTTCAAATCGCAGAAAGTTTAGTTAAATTAGGTATTGTAAAATAAAGTTACATCAAAAAGGCAGGTTTTGGTGTCACCATGAAAATTATTGTTCAAAAATTTGGCGGTACATCTGTAAGAGATGAAAAAGGTAGGAAATATGCGGAAGGCCATATCGAGAAAGCTTTAGCTGATGGCTATAAAGTGGTTGTCGTTGTCAGTGCGATGGGAAGAAAAGGTGACCCTTATGCTACGGACACATTACTTTCATTAATCGATGGGAACTTAAGCAAAATCTCAAAACGGGAACACGACTTATTATTGTCCTGCGGTGAGATTATTTCTAGTGTCGTTTTTGTAAATATGTTAGTGAAAAAGGGTATTAATGCTGCTGCATTAACTGGCGCTCAAGCAGGCTTCCGAACAAACAACGACCACACAAATGCAAAAATCAATGAAATGAAATGTGACAGGTTGCTAAGTGAGTTAGAGAAAAATGATGTTGTAGTGGTTGCCGGTTTTCAAGGAGCTGCCAAAAATGGCGATATTACCACAATTGGTCGTGGCGGAAGTGATACCTCAGCTGCAGCTTTAGGTGCTGCCCTTAATGCAGAATGGATAGATATTTTTACCGATGTGGAAGGAATTATGACAGCCGATCCACGCATTGCAGAAAATGCACGGCCACTTCCTATAGTAACTTACACAGAAGTGTGTAATATGGCTTATCAGGGTGCAAAGGTCATTCATCCACGAGCAGTTGAAATCGCAATGCAGGCAAAAGTACCAATTCGGATTCGCTCAACCTACTCAGATAATTTAGGAACTTTGGTAACCTCATTAAATAAAAATAATCGTGGCAGTGACATAAAGGAACGAGTTGTAACTGGAATCGCTCACGTTTCAAATGTAACGCAAATAAAGGTATTCGCTAAAAAGGATCAATATTACTTGCAGGCAGAAGTATTTAAGGCGATGGCCAATGAAGGAATCAGTGTAGATTTTATAAATATTTCGCCAAACGGAGTAATCTATACAGTAACAGAGGAAATGACCGATCGAGCAATACAGGTTTTAAACAAATTAGGTCATGATCCTGTCGTAGAGCGTCATTGTGCAAAAGTTTCTGTTGTTGGTGCAGGGATTGCCGGAGTTCCTGGAGTTACTTCGAAAATCGTAACGGCCTTATCGGATCATGGAATTCGGATACTACAATCTGCAGATAGTCATACTACGATTTGGGTACTTGTAAAGCAGGAGGACTTGGTTAAATCCGTAAATGCCCTTCATGATGCTTTTCAATTAGAAGAAGAATCATTTGAATTTAATCTTTCAGATTTATAGATGATTTCACCAGTGCAATGGTGAATCCTTATAATGAATTCGGAAGAGAAAATGAGTGTTTTTAGTATGCTGGATTGTATTGAGAGGAGTAAGAATATGGTTCATTTTGGGCGAGTATCGACGGCAATGGTTACCCCTTTTGATAAAAAAGGACATATTGATTTTGCCAAGACCACGCAATTAGTGAATTTTTTAATTGAAAATGGAACAGAGTCCCTTGTGGTTGCTGGAACCACTGGTGAATCACCAACGTTAACTAAGGAAGAAAAGTTGGCATTATTTGATCATGTTGTAAAAACGGTAAAAAAGCGGATTCCCGTAATAGCAGGAACAGGAAGCAATAATACTTATGCATCTGTTGAATTGACAAAAAAAGCTGAGCAACTTGGCGTGGATGCTATAATGGTTGTCGCACCCTATTATAATAAACCAAATCAGGAAGGTCTATATCAGCATTTTAAAGCCGTTGCAGAAGCTACATCCCTGCCGGTTATGGTCTACAACATCCCTGGCCGGTCTGCAGTTAACATCCTTCCCGAGACGATCATTAGACTTTCTAAGTTAGCTAATATTGTTGCAGTCAAAGAGGCAAGCGGGGATTTAAATGCAATGACACACATCATTGCCAATACGGATGATGATTTTGTATTATATAGTGGGGACGATAGTCTGACAATCCCTGTTCTTTCCATTGGCGGTGCAGGCGTTGTTTCGGTTGCTTCACATGTGATTGGAAATCAATTGCAAGAAATGGTAAAGGCATTCTTTAATGGTGAGAATGAAAAGGCTGCAAAATTGCATCAGCATCTCCTCCCTTTCCTGCAAGGTTTATTTACTGCTCCTAGTCCTGGGCCTATTAAAACAGCCTTACAGGTAACTGGATTAGACGTTGGATCAGTAAGGCTTCCTCTCGTAGGGCTATCAGAACAAGAACGTGCAGCGTTAATTACTTTATTAAATAAGTTATAATGACTATCTAAAGCCAACCGAAGGATCATTCGGTTGGCTTATTTTTGTTTAGAATTAGCATAATCATTATAAATGTTGGAAAGGTTTTCAGAAATCTAGTATAATAACTCTAACTGATCTCGATCGGAAATTAAAAAGCGGAAGCGCATGTTAACGGCGTATACTCGTTTCAACTTAGGAGGATTTACAATTTGGTACAGAAAATAAATGATTCCATTAAGTTAATTACACTTGGTGGTATAGGAGAAATCGGAAAGAATATGTATCTTGTTGAGGTGGACAAGGACATATTTATCATAGATGCCGGCTTAATGTTCCCCGAGGAAGAAATGCTTGGCATAGATATAGTAATTCCGGATATTACATACTTAAAAGAAAATAAAGACCGGGTAAAAGCAATTTTCTTAACTCATGGCCATGAAGATCATATAGGAGCTTTATCGTATGTACTTCGTCAATTAGATGTCCCTGTCTATGGAACCAAGCTAACACTTGCCCTTGCAAATGCTAAACTTAAAGAACAAGATTATTTTGGTAAAACAAATTTTATTGAGGTGGATTCGGATACGATTATTAACTTGGATGCTGTTGATGTAAGCTTCTTTAGAACCAATCATAGTATCCCTGATTCTGTTGGTGTTTGTATACATACCTCTGAAGGGATCATCGTTTATACTGGTGATTTTAAATTTGATCAAGCGGCTACAAAGCTTTATAAACCAGAAATTGGTAAAATGGCATCCATCGGAGAACAAGGGGTATTATGTTTGTTGTCTGATAGTACAGAAGCAGAAAAGCCGGGGTACACCGCATCTGAAGCAATTGTTGAGCGTGAAATGTCAAATGCTTTCTATAATGCACCGGGGAGGATAATTGCTGCTTGTTTTGCTTCAGATATAAATAGAATTCAGCATATTTTTAATGCAGCAAATGAGAATGGACGTAAAGTCGCAGTGGTAGGGAAAAGTCTAGAGAGAATTTATCATATTGCCCTTGATTTAGGATATTTAGAAGTAGCAGAGGATTTAATCATTCCTATTAGTGAGATAAAAAATTATCAAGATCGAGAAATAGTCGTATTAATGACTGGAAGTCAGGGTGAACCTATAGAGGCATTGCAGAAAATGGCAAAGCAAATTGATAAAGTGATTAATATTCAAAAAGGAGATACCGTTTTAATCGCTGCTTCACCTCTTAGGGGTAGTGAAGTATTTTTATTCAAGACTGTTGATATGCTCTTTAGAGCCGGGGCAAATGTTATATCAGGTAAAAGAACCATCCATGTATCGAGTCATGGAAGCCAAGAAGAATTAAAATTTATGATTAACTTGATGAAGCCCAAATATTTAATACCTGTTCACGGTGAATACCGGATGCTAAAGGCTCACCGAAAATTGGCTATGGAATGTGGACTTACCGATGAACAAATCTTAATTCCAGACCGTGGCGATATCCTTGAAATGAAAGACGGGAACCTTGCCCTTGCTGGAAAGGTTCCATCTGGGAATATACTAATTGATGGAATTGGTGTTGGTGATGTTGGAAATATAGTCCTTCGCGACCGAAGACTTTTATCGCAGGATGGAATTCTTATTGTGGTAGTGACCTTAACAAAACAAGATCGGAAAATAGCTGCAGGACCGGAGATTATCTCAAGAGGCTTTGTTTATGTTCGTGAATCCGAAAAATTGATGGATGATTCAACAAATCTAGTTCGAGACATTGTAGAAAGAAATATTGCAAAAGATTCCTTTGAATGGTCAAGTTTAAAGCAGGATATTAGAGAAGAATTAAACCGAAATTTATATGAAAAAACAAAAAGAAGACCAATGATTCTTCCAATAATTATGGAAATCTAAAAAGCTAACCTAAATATCATAAATGGTATATTACTCTTATTAAAAAGCACTGGGGATCCAGTGCTTTTTATTTTAAGCATGAAATTACCTCCTACAGGTAAATACTAAACAATATCATGCTTGAAGGGAGTATTAGGATGAATAACGACATACAAAAAATTGAATCTGAAAACCAAGAAGGCGGGGAGCCTCAAAAAGAGGAAAAACCTTCTTCTGCATTGATAGAAAAGATTCAGCAGCTAGGACAAACCAATGTTCCACAGCTTTCAACTGATTCTAAAATTCATTGTCTGACCATTATCGGTCAAGTTGAAGGACATCTAGCACTGCCGCCACAAAATAAAACAACAAAATATGAACATTTAATTCCTCAACTCGTTGCAATAGAACAAAATCCAAAAATTGAGGGGGTCCTTATTATTTTAAATACGGTTGGTGGCGATGTCGAGGCGGGTCTAGCAATATCCGAAATGCTAGCGACCATATCAAAGCCGACTGTTTCAATTGTATTAGGAGGAGGGCATTCAATAGGGGTCCCAATTGCTGTTTCCTGTGACTACTCCTTTATTGCGGAAACCGCAACAATGACGATCCATCCGATCCGATTGACTGGTCTAGTGATAGGCGTTCCAGCAACTTTTGAATATATGGATAAAATGCAAGAGCGGGTTGTCAAATTTGTAACAAAGCATTCCAAAATTACCGAAGAAACATTTAAAGATTTAATGTTTGCTAAAGGTAATTTAACCAGAGATATAGGTACCAATGTCATTGGGGTTGATGCTGTAAAAACAGGTCTCATCGATGAAGTTGGCGGACTTGGGCAGGCAATGAAAAAGTTAAATGAATTGATAGATCTTCATAAAGAAAAGAATGAAGTGTTGATTCAATGATTCTTTATACCATGATGCCACCAGAACTCATTTTTCCATATGAGGCCAATTCACCTAGCAATCAACAAATGGCAAGCTATCAAGGAATTCCACTCTTAGTCGAGTCAATAGATGGTCAAAATGTTCAAATTATCCGAATTCTGAGCACGGATCCACAGCATTATATGGATAATCAAATATGCCCAGGCGCAAAAATTTCTTTCGCGAGCCTGGAAGGATTGTCCGCATTGCAATAGTAGATTATGGTATAATCAGTGTAAGATACAAGAGCAGCCTGAATGGCTGCTTTCTTCCTTTTAACTCCTTTTATCTTAGGATGTAATATAAAAAAGGATTAAATATACCATAATGAAACAACAAGGTGATTAGATGGCAAAGAAAAAAAGAAGACAACCAAAAAAGAGAGATAACCATTTGAAAAAGACCGTTCAATTTGAATTATCCGCACTGGCTCTTTTAGCTATTGCGATCATATCAATAGCAAAGCTTGGTGCAGTTGGGAAGGCCACCGTTATCTTCTTCCGTTTTTGGATGGGAGAATGGTATATGCTCAGTTTAATTGGGCTTGTTGTGTTAAGCGTTTATTTGATGTGGAAACGGACTATTCCTTTTTTCTTCCATATTAAATTGGTTGGAAGTTATTTTATAACTTCTGCTATTCTGCTTTTGAGCCATGTCACCCTATTTCATTTGCTAACCAATGATGGGAAATTTAAAGATCCTAGTGTTATCAGCAATACATGGGAATTGTTTATGATGGAACTTAGAGGTGAAACAAGCACCACCGATCTTGGCGGGGGAATGCTTGGAGCAGTTTTATTTGCCTTATTCCATTATTTATTCGCTGAAACAGGTACGAAAATTATTGCATTTATTTTTATTTTAATTGGAATTATCTTACTTACCGGTAAATCATTTGGAGATTTCATCGGGAAAATCATGATTGTAATGGTTGATTTTTCAAAAAGTCAATGGGATGCCTTTAAAACGGATATGACAGATTGGAAACAAAAGCAACGAGAGCGAAAAGAAGAGAGAATCGCACAGAGAAGAAAAGAGCAGGAAAACCGTGAACAAAATCAGCCTGTCTTAAATACAGAAACTCAACCACTCCAAGAGGAAATTAGAACATCTGAGCCAATTATATCAAGTTTTGCCGATAGGGCATATGTGGAAGAAGATGCAAAGGATAAGAATCAACAAGAAGAAACAAAGGATGGAAAAGGAACTTCTGAGGAAAATGAGGATAGTATCCCGCCGATCACCTTTACGGAAGTAGAGAATATTGACTATGAGCTGCCACCACTTCGATTGCTCAATTTGCCAAAGAAAACAGATCAGAGTGGAGAATATGAACAAATTCATGCAAATGCGGCAAAGCTAGAGAGGACATTTCAAAGCTTTGGCGTGAAAGCACGAGTAACACAGGTGCATTTAGGACCAGCTGTAACAAAATATGAAGTTCATCCTGACGTAGGTGTAAAGGTAAGTAAAATTGTCAGTTTAAGTGATGACTTAGCCTTAGCACTAGCTGCTAAGGGGATAAGAATTGAAGCGCCAATTCCTGGTAAATCCGCAATTGGAATTGAAGTTCCTAACTCGGAGGTTGCTGTAGTTTCGCTTCGCGAGGTATTAGAAGCAACACAAAATGACAAGCCTGACTCCAAGCTTTTAATTGGCTTAGGCCGGGACATTACAGGTGAAGCTGTTTTAGCTGAATTAAATAAAATGCCCCATTTACTTGTTGCAGGTGCAACTGGAAGCGGAAAAAGTGTTTGTATAAATGGCATTATCACGAGTATTTTAATGCGAGCAAAGCCCCATGAAGTGAAACTAATGATGATTGACCCGAAAATGGTTGAACTCAATGTTTATAATGGAATTCCTCATTTGCTAGCACCTGTTGTAACTGATGCAAAAAAAGCATCACAAGCTTTGAAAAAAGTGGTAAATGAAATGGAAAGACGGTACGAATTGTTTTCCTACACGGGTACACGTAATATTGAGGGCTATAATGACCACGTAAGAAAGCATAATTTAGAGGAAAATGATAAACAGCCATTACTGCCCTTTATTGTGGTAATTGTTGATGAGTTGGCTGATTTAATGATGGTGGCCTCGTCGGATGTAGAAGATTCGATTACCCGCCTTGCTCAAATGGCGAGAGCAGCGGGAATTCACTTAATCATTGCCACGCAACGGCCATCCGTTGATGTAATTACTGGGGTAATAAAGGCAAATATTCCATCCAGAATTGCCTTTGCAGTGTCAAGTGCAACCGATTCAAGGACAATTTTAGATATGGGGGGTGCGGAAAAACTTTTGGGAAGAGGGGATATGTTGTTCCTTCCAGTTGGAGAATCCAAACCAGTTCGTGTTCAAGGTGCGTTTCTTTCAGACCAAGAAGTCGAGGACACGGTTGAATTTGTTATTTCCCAACAGAAAGCACAATACCAAGATGAGATGATCCCAGATGATATTCCTGAAGTAACAGGTGCGGTCGATGATGATATATATAATGATGCAGTTGAGTTAATTATTGACATGCAAACAGCATCTGTTTCCATGTTACAAAGACGGTTCCGTATTGGCTACACAAGGGCTGCAAGGTTAATTGATGAAATGGAAGCACGCGGTATTGTTGGTCCATATGAAGGCAGTAAGCCACGTGCTGTTTTACAGCCAAAACCTAAAGATAAAGAAGAACAAAGTTCATAATTGAATAAGAAGTTAGAATATAAAAATATTAGTGAAAGACCGGAACAGGTTAATTAACTTCTATTTCACAGCCTTTATTATGTTGAAGTATACAACTCATAATAAAGGCTTTTTTCATACTATGAATAATGAGTCAAATAAAATAATAAAATAGTAGGAGGTTACAACAATATAGAACTAGATACTAAAGTCTCATCATAATAAATATAATACCTGCATATATCCCAAGGGATTTTAATTAGAAAATGGGTTAAAATTCTTAGTTATATTTGTGACATTACCTCGTAGCCTTTTTCGACAAATTTTTTAATAGCTATTTATTTATCCGAAAAAAAGTGTTAATATAATTTCGATTAGTAGAAATGATATCAGATGTCTGATGTCTAAGGAATAAGGCTGGAGGAAACAGCATGTCTATAAAATCAGATAACCGGCATTTATATTTACAAGTAATCGATCGGTTAAAGCAAGATATCGCTGATGGGGTATATAAAGAAAAAGAAAAATTACCTTCTGAGTTTGATCTTGCTAAACAGCTTGGTGTAAGCAGGGCCACCCTTCGTGAAGCATTGCGAATACTTGAAGAAGAAAACGTTATCATTAGACGCCACGGTGTTGGAACTTTTGTTAATGTTAAGCCATTGTTTACTTCAGGGATTGAACAACTTAATAGTGTCACTGCCATGATAAAGCAAGCTGGTATGATACCAGGAACAATTTTCCTTAGTTCTTCAACGCAAGGTCCGACCGAAGAGGATGTTCGTCGTTTCTCTTGTTCTACAAGTGAGGAGATTTTCGTGATGGAGAGGGTAAGAACCGCAAATGGAGAACCGGTCGTCTACTGTGTCGACAAGGTACCAGAACGCATATTGCCAGAAACATTTTCCCATACAGAAGAATCTATCTTCAGTATTTTGGAAGATAAGGCAAACCGAAGGATTACATACGCGGTTGCTCAAATCGAGCCAATTGGCTATCATGAAAAAATTTCCCCAATTCTAGAATGCGAACCAGAAACTGCTTTGTTAGTTTTAAAACAAATGCATTTCGATGAAATGGATGAGCCAATCCTTTTTTCGGTAAACTATTTTAAAGCGGACAAGTTTAGTTTTCATGTTTTAAGGAAAAGAGTTTAATTTTTTATCCTTTTTGAAAACGCAACCAGTCTTGCTATAAAAACATTTTTACTAAATCAAACAATATTCATAGGGGGTCAATACCATGAAGAAGCGTAAAATTGGAATGGCTTTATCACTAGTACTAGCTGCTGGTACACTTTTAGGGGCATGTGGAAAAAGTGATGATACAAGTAAAGAACCAGCTACAGGTGGAGAAAAGACAAATAAATTCTCTGTAGCAATGGTAACTGATGTTGGTGGTGTTGATGACAAATCATTCAACCAATCTGCATGGGAAGGTCTTCAAAAGTTCGGTAAAGACAATGGCTTAACAAAAGGTAAAGGTGGATATGATTACCTTCAATCAAAATCTGATGCTGATTATTCTACTAACTTAAATACTCTTGCACGTCAAGATTTTGATTTAGTTTACGGAATTGGTTTCTTAATGCAAGCTGCTGTAGAAGAAATTGCGAAACAACAAAAAGATTCACACTTTGCTATTATTGATGCTGAAGTTAAACAACCAAACGTTGCAAGTGTTCTTTTCAAAGAGCAAGAAGCAGCATTCCTTGCTGGTGTAGCAGCTGCACTTCAAACAAAATCTAACCATATTGGATTCATCGGTGGGATGGAAATCCCAGTTATCGAACGTTTCGAAGCTGGCTTCTTAGCAGGCGTTAAAGCTGCAAAACCTGAAGTGAAAGTGGATGTTCAGTATGCAGGTGCATTTGATAAAGCAGAATTAGGTCAAAATATCTCATCTAAAATGTATTCTTCAGGTGCGGACGTAGTGTTCCATGCTGCTGGTGGTACTGGGAACGGTCTATTCAAAGAAGCAACTGACAGAAAAGCAAAAGATCCTAGTAAAGAAATTTGGGCTATCGGTGTAGACCGTGACCAAAACGACATGGGTCCAGATATTGTTCTTACATCTGCACTAAAACGTGTTGACGTTGCGGTACAGGATTTATCTAAAAAAGCAATGGATGGCAATTTCCCTGGTGGAGAAGTTGCATTATACGGTTTAGCTGAAGATGGGGTTGGCGTAGCGCCAATCAACGCAAAAGCAGATAAAAAAGATGCGATTGAAGCTGCAGTAAAAGAATGGGTTGAAAAGATTAAATCAGGCGCAGTAAAAGTTCCAGGAACTCGTGCTGAATTAAAGACTTTTAGTGTTAAATAATTTTTGTGAGGAATAAGCGGGATTTAACTAGTGCTCGCTTATTCCTTTCTAAGGAATCCTAACTGAAGAGTAGAATAAATATTCTACTTTTCATTTAAGATTTTAGTGGGGAGGAATTCCCTGTTTTTTTAAAATTCGGAAAGGTCTGACCTCTTACTACTGTTGGTCAATTTTTCCTTTTACCTTATCACAGGGAGTGAGAAAAGATGGAATATGTAATTGAAATGCTAAACATCCGTAAAGAGTTTAATGGCTTCGTTGCGAATGATAACATAACCCTTCAATTAAAAAAGGGTGAAATCCATGCCTTGCTTGGAGAAAATGGTGCAGGAAAATCAACCTTGATGAATGTTCTCTTTGGTTTATATCAGCCAGAACAAGGTGAAATCCGTGTGAAAGGGAAACCTGTTAACGTTGCAAACCCTAATATCGCTAATGATCTTGGAATTGGAATGGTCCATCAGCACTTTATGTTGGTCGATACCTTCACTGTCACTGAAAATATTATCCTTGGTAGAGAAATAACCTCAGCTGGCCGAATAGATCTAAAAAAGGCTGAACAACAAGTTCGTGAAATTTCAGAGCGCTATGGTCTAGCGGTTGACCCGCAAGCAAAAATATCCGATATTTCAGTGGGGATGCAGCAACGGGTTGAAATCTTAAAAACACTCTATCGTGGGGCAGAAATTCTTATTTTTGATGAACCTACAGCCGTATTAACACCACAAGAGATTAAAGAATTAATCCAAATTATGAAGACGCTTATTAAAGAAGGCAAATCTATTATTCTCATAACCCATAAACTTAAAGAGATTATGGAAGTTTCAGACCGTTGTACCGTTATTCGTAAAGGTAAGGGGATTGGAACTGTAGCCGTAAGCGAAACAAACCCTAATGAACTTGCGAGCCTAATGGTTGGACGTGAGGTTGTCTTTAAAACGGATAAAAAGGAAGCAACCCCAAAACAAGAAGTACTTGAAATCAAGGATTTAGTTGTTAAAGACCCTCGTGGTGTTATGGTTGTTAATGGTCTTAATCTTTCTATCCGTGCTGGGGAGATTGTCGGAATCGCTGGAGTTGATGGAAATGGACAATCAGAATTTATTGAAGCAATTACAGGATTACGTAAAGCTGAAACTGGCAGTGTAAAATTAAATGGCAAAGAATTGATCAATCATACTCCAAGGCAAATTACTGAATCTGGCGTAGGTCATATTCCTCAGGATCGCCACAAGCACGGGTTAGTATTGAATTTCCCAATTGGAGAGAACATGGTTTTACAAACGTATAATAAAAAGCCATTCTCAAAGAACGGAATCTTAAACTTTAGTGAAATCTATAAAAAGGCTAAATCGCTAATAAGTGAGTTTGATGTTCGTACACCAAGTGAATACACTTTGGCACGTGCCCTTTCTGGTGGTAATCAACAAAAGGCGATTATTGGACGTGAAATAGACCGTAACCCTGACCTACTCATTGCGGCACAGCCAACTCGCGGATTGGATGTTGGGGCAATTGAATTCATTCATAAGCGCTTAATCGAGCAGCGCGATAATGGGAAAGGTGTCTTGCTTGTATCCTTTGAATTGGATGAAATTATGAATGTTAGTGACCGTATTGCGGTTATTTATGAGGGGAAAATCGTGGCTGTTGTTAATCCAAAGGAAACGACTGAGCAGGAACTTGGATTGTTGATGGCTGGATCGAATAGAAAGGAAGCGGGTGAACAAAACCATGTCTAAACGGTTTAAAAGTATTTTAACACCAATTATTGCTGTTTTATTAGGCATCATTGTTGGAACAATTATCATGTTATTTAGTGGGTACAATCCAATTGCGGCCTTTACGGCACTATGGAATGGTGCATTTGGAGATATCTATTATATTGGGGAAGTAATAAGACAGTTTACCCCATATATTTTAGCCGGTTTAGCTGTTGCTTTTGCTTTCCGGGTGGGCTTATTTAATATCGGGGTTGAGGGGCAATTCTTAGTAGGCTGGCTTGCAGCGGTTTGGGTAGGGGTAGCCTTTGACCTGCCGCGTATTATTCATTTACCACTTGCAATCTTAGCGTCCATAGTTGCAGGTGCGCTTTGGGCATTTATTCCTGGTCTATTAAAAGCACGTTTTCGTGTGCATGAAGTAATTGTAACCATTATGATGAACTATGTAGCCTTACATGTATCGAATTATCTTATTCGTAATGTAATCACAAATCATGGGGACAATTCAGGTCCTATTCATAAATCAGCAACATTACGATCTGGCTGGTTGGAAAGTCTAACTGACTATTCAAGACTTCACTGGGGTATTATTCTTGCTATTATATCTTGCTTTATAATGTGGTTCTTATTAGAAAGAACAACAAGAGGGTTTGAATTAAGGTCAGTAGGTTTTAATCAACATGCCGCACAATATGCGGGCATGAACGTTAATAGAAATATTATCCTTTCAATGGTTATTTCCGGAGCCTTTGCTGGCTTAGCTGGTGCTATGGAAGGACTAGGAACATTCGAATATGCCGCTGTAAAGGGTGGATTCTCAGGCGTTGGTTTCGACGGAATTGCTGTTGCATTACTAGGAGGTAATACTGCTCTAGGTGTATTTTTCTCAGCGATACTATTTGGTGTTCTAAAAGTAGGAGCATTAAACATGCCGCTTGAAGCTGGAGTACCAAATGAATTAGTTGATATCATTATTGCTTTAATCGTATTCTTTGTTGCATCAAGCTATATAATAAGAGTATTTCTTGACCGATTCAGTAAGAAGGAGGTGAAGTAAGTTGAGTTTAATGGATATTTTAATCATTCTTATTCCATCCACTTTATTATGGGCTGCTCCTCTTGTCTTCACTGCATTAGGCGGTATTTTCTCAGAGCGTTCTGGGGTAGTTAATATTGGACTTGAAGGTTTAATGGTAATTGGGGCATTTTCGGCGATCGTGTTTAACTTAACTACATTTGATACATTTGGCAGTGCTACACCTTGGATAGCATTATTAATAGCAATGGCTGCAGGAGCAATCTTTTCCTTACTACACGCGGTTGCGGCAATTACCTTCCGGGCGGACCATACGGTTTCCGGTGTGGCAATTAACTTACTCGCAACAGGACTTACCCTTTTTCTTGTAAAGCTCATTTATGATAAAGGTGAAACTGGAATTATCAGTAAGGGGTTTAGCAAAATTGATATTCCTGTTTTAAAGGATATTCCTGTAATCGGTAAAATCTTCTTCCAAAATACGTATTGGACATCGTTTCTAGCAATTTTGGTTGCCATTTTAGTATGGTTTATTGTTACCAAAACACCATTTGGTCTCCGCCTCCGCTCAGTCGGTGAACATCCGATGGCGGCAGACACTATGGGTATAAATGTCACCAAAATGCGTTATTTGGGTGTCATCCTTTCCGGAGCTCTTGGTGGTCTCGGTGGTGGAGTTTATGCACAATCCATTACGTCTAACTTCAGCCACTCGACAATCAGTGGTCAAGGTTTCATGGCGTTAGCCGCAATGATTTTCGGTAAATGGCATCCACTTGGTGCATTAGGTGCTGCAATCTTCTTCGGTTTCGCGCAAAGTATCAGTATCATTGGATCAAGTTTACCTTTCTTAAAGGAAATTCCAAATGTTTACTTGTTAATTGCTCCATATGTGTTAACCATATTAGCTTTAACTGGATTCATCGGTCGTGCCGATGCACCAAAAGCTAGTGGAACCCACTACATCAAAGGTAATCGATAATAGGTTGAAAATAGAACCCCTGATTTTATTTCAGAGGTTCTTTTTTTTGAAACAAAGAGTATTTGCTTGTAATGACCAAGCATGTCAAATTATAGTAATAAGTAGTATAGGTTTTATTACAAAGGATAAGATATAAAGAAAAATGTTTACATATTGTTAAGTATGATCTTTGAACAGTTAAGGAGGAATGTAAATGGCCACTGCTACAGAAAAAATAACACAACTTAATGGGTATAAACTACACTTTATACCAACAGAAAAATATAAAACGAACACATTGATTTGGAAGATGAAAGCACCATTAACAAAGGAGGATGTCACCAAACGCGCTCTTCTCCCTCAAGTATTGCAAAGCAGCACTAAAAAGTATCCTACAACCACGGCACTTCGGTCGTATCTCGATGAGTTATATGGTGCCACCTTTTTTGTAGACCTCTCGAAAAAAGGTGAAAACCATATAATGAGTTTCTCCATCGAAATTGCCAATGAAAAATTCTTAAATGATCCAAGTCCATTATTAAAAAAAGGGTTTGAATTGTTAGCCGAAATATTAACCAATCCAAATATTCAGGGTAATGCATTTGACCATGATACTGTAGAAAAAGAGAAGCGGACACAAAAACAAAGAATCCAATCAGTTTTTGACGATAAAATGCGCTACTCGAATGTCCGACTAATACAAGAAATGTGTAAAGGTGAACCTTATGCCTTAGAGGTAAATGGAGATGCGGCAGATGTAGACGCCATTACACCTGAGAATCTATATGAATATTATAAAAACGCTTTTTTAAATGATGAAATGGATTTATATATCATCGGGGATGTAAACGAAGAAGAGGTAAAGAATTATGCTGCTGAACTATTACATTTTGAGGAAAGAAAACCGAAAAAGTTAGTACCACAGGAAATAAACCGAAAAAGTCAGGTACAGGAAATAAAAGAAGAACAAGATGTAAAACAAGGTAAATTAAATATTGGTTATCGGACAAATATCGTCTATGGGGACCCAGAATATTTTGCCTTGCAGGTGTTTAACGGCATTTTTGGGGGGTTCTCGCATTCCAAATTATTTATTAATGTACGGGAAAAAGCAAGCCTTGCTTATTATGCAGCGAGCCGTCTTGAAAGTCACAAAGGCTTGATGATGGTTATGTCAGGCATTGATTTAAAGAATTATGACCAGGCAGTTGGAATTATTCATGATCAATTAGAGGCAATGAAAAATGGTGATTTCACAGACCAAGAACTCGTACAAACCAAGGCAGTGATTCAAAATCAAATTCTTGAGACGATAGACACATCAAGAGGACTTACGGAAATTCTATATCATAACGTCGTGGCCGATGCAAATATTAATTTGGATACATGGCTTCAAGAAATGCAAAAAGTAACGAAAGAAGAAATTGTAGAAGTTGCAAAAAAAATCGAAATTGATACCATATACTTCTTAACTGGAACGGAGGCGGGCAAATAGATGGAGAAAATAACTTTTGACCAGCTTCAGGAAGAGCTTTATCATGAAAAACTAGCCAATGGACTAAATGTATATATCTTGCCTAAAAAGGGTTTTAATAAAACCTTTGCTACCTTTACGACGAAATATGGTTCTGTTGATAATACATTTGTTCCATTAGGAAAAGAGGAGTATGTTAAAGTACCAGACGGCATAGCTCACTTTTTAGAACATAAGCTTTTTGAAAAGGAAGACGGTGATGTTTTCCAGCAATTTAGCCGTCAAGGGGCATCCGCAAATGCTTTTACCTCCTTTACACGGACTGCTTATTTATTTTCAAGCACCTCTGATGTTGAAAAGAACCTTGAAACACTCGTTGATTTTGTTCAGGATCCTTATTTTTCAGAAAAAACGGTCGAAAAAGAAAAAGGGATTATTGGGCAAGAAATCACAATGTATGATGATAATGCAGATTGGCGCTTATACTTTGGATTAATCCAAAATCTATATCAGAACCATCCAGTTAAGATTGATATAGCAGGTACGATTGAGTCTATTTCACATATTACAAAAGATTGGCTATATGAATGCTATAACACCTTCTATCACCCGAGCAACATGCTGTTATTTATTGTTGGCCCAGTGGACCCCAACAGTTTCATGAACCAAGTGAAAGAAAATCAAGCAAAAAAACAATACAAGGATATGCCTGAAATCAAGCGCAAATTTGAAACAGAACCACCACAAGCAGCCGAAAAGAAACAAGTACTTGAAATGAATGTTCAAACGTCAAAATGCTTACTAGGTATTAAAGCACTTCATGTCGACCAAACAGGCGATGAATTGCTTAAAAATGAATTAACAATGAATGTATTACTGGATCTATTGTTTGGAAAAAGCTCTGAAAATTATAATCAGTTGTATAATGAAGGTTTAATTGATGAAACCTTTTCCTTTGATTACACGCAGGAACAAGGCTTTGGGTTTGCGATGATTGGCGGGGATACAGGTGAACCTGATAAGCTGGCTGAAACACTAGAAAAAATGCTTCTGAAGGCTAAAAGTCAAATGATCTTTGATGAAGAGCAATTGGAAAGAGCGAAAAGAAAGAAGATAGGTGCATTTCTACGAGCGATCAATTCACCTGAATATATCGCAAATCAATTTACTCGCTATGCATTTAATGATATGAATCTTTTTGATGTCGTTCCAACACTTGAAAAAATCACCTTAAACGATGTACAATCACTAGCATCTCAGGTGATCTCGGAAGAACGCTTTTCAGTTTGCCAAGTAGTTCCAAAGAAAAAATAGAAAAGTGAAGCGTCGTAACACGGCGCTTTTTCTTCGTATAAAAGTTTTGTTATTAGAGAGAGAGTGATGAAATGAAATATGCACTGATCACTGGGGCAAGTGGTGGAATAGGACAAGCCATTGCGCTTAAACTCGCTGAAAAAGGCTATCATTTGTATCTGCATTATAATAAAAATGAACAATCGATTCGAGACCTAATCGAAAAACTGCAGACATACGGTGGAGAGTATATTCCTATCCAAGCAGACTTTGGCGGTCCTAATGGATATAAGAAAGTCTACTCTGAGGTTTTTTCGCTAGACGCCATCATCCATTGCGGTGGAACCAGTCAATATGGACTTCTTATTGATTTGCAACAGTCTGAAGCAGAGGCATTAATGAATGTTCACGTACTAAATCCATTAATGCTGACCAAAGAGCTCCTGCCGAAATTACTTGTTAAAGGTAAAGGGAACATTGTCGTGATTACATCCATTTGGGGTCAAACAGGTGCGGCCTGTGAAGTGGCCTATTCTACCGCAAAGGGTGCACAAATTGCCTTCGTAAAGGCATTAAGTAAAGAATTAGCATTGAATGGCATTCGCGTTAATGCGATCGCCCCTGGTGCGATCGAGACACCAATGATGGAAAGTTTTTCACAAGAAGAGGTGGACCAGATTTCTTATGAGATACCTATGGGAAGACTAGGTCAGCCAGAAGAAATAGCGAGGAGTGTCGCTTTCTTGCTCTCAGATGAATCTTCCTATATGACAGGCCAAGTCCTTGCGTTAAATGGTGGCTGGTATACATAAAATTCACAAGTTATTCATGTATAGTTCCCTTCACTTTATCGCAAAATAAACTTGTACTAATTTAAAGGAGGGAAAACAATGTCTGTTTTAGATAACTGGAAACAGTGGGAGGACTTTCTTGCTGATCGTCTTCACCATGCACAAAATGAAGGTATGAGTGAGGGAGCAATTAATAATCTTGCCTTTCAAATTGGTGATTATTTATCAAGCCAAGTAGAGCCAAAAAACGAGCAAGAAAGAATTCTTGCTGATCTTTGGTCTGTTGCTGATAAAGAAGAACAACAAGCTATTGCAAATATCATGGTTAAATTGATTCAAAATAATGGCGCCCGCTAAAAGAGAGGAGGTTTCTCCTCTCTTTTTGTATGTATAAATCTATAAACTCCATTAAAGAAACGAATATCTGTGTTTTTACTTTCATCTTCATCCAAAATCATTTATTATAGGGGTTAGATGAGGAAATGAAGAAAAGTGTCGAAACTTCTTTATAGGAGGTTTATATCGTGAAAAAAGAATGGTATTTAGAATATGAGATTCAAAAGAACCGTCCAGGGCTATTGGGTGACATTTCATCCCTATTGGGTATGCTTTCTATTAATATTGTGACGATTAATGGTGTGGATGAAGGAAGACGTGGTTTGCTCATTTTAGCTAAAGACGATGATCAAATTAAACGACTAGAGTCAATTTTACATACTATGGACACAATAAAACTAATTAAACTTAGGGAACCAAAACTGCGTGACAGGCTTGCAGTTAGACATGGCCGCTATATTCAAAGAGATGCTGATGATAAAAAAACGTTTCGCTTTGTAAGGAATGAACTTGGCTTATTAGTTGATTTTATGGCAGAATTATTTAAGCAGGAGGGACATAAACTGATTGGTATTCGTGGAATGCCACGGGTAGGTAAAACAGAATCATTAGTTGCAGCGAGTGTTTGTGCAAATAAACGTTGGTTATTTGTTTCATCGACACTGTTAAAACAAACAATCCGCAATCAATTAATTGAAGATGAATACAACGAAAATAATCTATTTATTCTCGATGGAATAGTATCAACAAAACGAGCAAATGAACGTCATTGGCAGCTTGTCCGAGAAATCATGCGTCTGCCATCAGTAAAAGTAATCGAGCACCCTGATGTCTTTGTACAAAACTCAGAATACACACTCGATGATTTTGATTATATTATTGAACTTAGGAATGACGCGGAAGAAGAGATTACATATGAAGTCGTTGATCAGCATAACATGTTCTCCGGATCAGATTTTGGAGATTTTGATTTTTAATAAATTGGAAGGTGTTAACAGTTGACTGAATTAGGGAATCGACTAAAAGAAGCCCGATTAGCTAAAGGATTAAGCTTGGATGATGTCCAATCCATGACCAAAATTCAAAAGCGTTATTTAATTGGTATTGAAGAAGGAAATTATGCGAGCATGCCTGGAAATTTCTATGTGCGTGCATTTATTAAACAGTATGCTGAGGCTTTAAGCCTCAATCCTGATGAAATCTTTGAAACCTATAAAGGCGAAATTCCTGCTACCTATAATGATGACTTACCCCAGCAATTGTCTAGAGTGAAAACACACAAAACAATTACTGAAGGTAATTCCAAAATATTTGATATTCTGCCAAAGGTATTAATCGGTGTTTTTGTAATTGGTGCAGCAAGCCTTTTATATTACTTTATATCGAATCACGCTGGTGGAAATTCAAATGAATCAATTAGTAAGCAGAATGAACCCGTTAAAATTGTTACATCGAAGAATCTTGAAATAGAAAAAGCAGATGATAAAGATAATCAGAAAGTAAATGAGGAACAGAAGGATAATACAGTACAGGAAGAGGAACAAAAAGCTGTAGAAGAAACACCTAAACAAGAAATTACAGCAGTTCAAAGCAGCGGCAGGAATTCAACCTATGAATTAAAAAATGCAGATAAATTTATTGTGAAGTTGGTTTCTAAAGGTCAAACCTGGGTTAGTATTAAAAATGGAAAAGGGAAATCCTTTTTTCAAGGACTTCTAAAAACAGGTGCAACTGAGAGCCAGACAGAAGATTTATCAGCAGAAAGTATGGCTGTGATCAGGGTTGGAAATGCTGCTGACACTGAAATTTATGTGAATGACCAAAAGCTCGAGTATGCAGTCCCAGCGACTGCGAATGTTCAGAACATAACGATTCAATATGTTCTGAAAGACGAATAGTCATCTGTAGATGACTATTTTTCACTTTTAATAAATAAACGGAGGAAAACTATGAATATTCCGAATAGAATAACGGTATCAAGAATATTATTAATTCCAATATTTTTGATTATTATGCTTGCTCCTTTTAAATGGGGCGACATGCAACTTCTTGGGACCGTCCTTCCAGTTACCCATTTTGTCGGTGCATTGATCTTCATTTTAGCCTCTGCAACTGACTGGGTTGACGGACATTATGCCCGTAAATATAACCTTGTCACCAATATGGGGAAATTTCTTGACCCATTAGCTGACAAATTACTCGTATCGGCTGCACTTATCGTTTTAGTTGAACTGAATGATGTTTATGCACCTTCATGGTTAGTTATTATTATTATTAGCAGGGAGTTTGCAGTAACAGGTCTACGCCTCTTGCTTGCAGGGGAAGGCGAAGTTGTTGCGGCTAATATGCTCGGCAAAATAAAAACATGGGCGCAAATTGTCGCGATATCATCGCTTTTATTACATAATATAATTTTTGCCATGATACCATTCCGTTTTGATATAGTGTCATTATGGGTGGCTTTAATTTTTACTATCTGGTCTGGCTGGGATTATTTTGCAAAAAATAGTCATGTCCTTAAAAATTCAAAGTAAACTTAATTCTACTATGTTGTAAAGGAAGATGTATTGCTATGAATGCTGAGATTATTGCAGTTGGTTCGGAGTTATTGCTCGGTCAAATTGTGAATACGAATGCGAGATTTTTGTCTCAGCAATTAGCTGGGCTTGGTATTAATGTCTATTTTCATACAGTTGTTGGTGATAATCCTGACAGGCTAAAGTCTGCAATTGAAATAGCCCAAAAGCGTGCAGAGATTATAATATTTTCTGGCGGGCTTGGGCCTACAAAGGATGATTTGACGAAGGAAACGATTGCTCGTCAGCTTGGTAAAGAACTCGTTATCGATGAAACGGCGTTAGCATCGATTGAACTTTTTTTTAAGCGGACCAATCGTGTAATGACAGAAAATAACCGAAAGCAGGCACTCGTATTAGCAGGATCTCACATTCTCCCAAATGATCATGGGATGGCGCCGGGCATGGTTGTAGAATCCGGCGGTCATACGTATATGCTTCTGCCTGGCCCGCCAAAGGAAATGGAACCGATGTTTCTCGAGTATGGGTCCCAGGCTCTTTCTACAAGAAACAAGTCCAACGAGAAAATTGTCTCAAGGGTGTTAAGGTTTTTTGGGATTGGAGAAGCAGCTCTGGAAACAGAAATTATTGATTTAATTGATGCGCAAAGCAATCCAACGATAGCCCCGCTCGCAGGAGATGGGGAGGTTACTTTACGACTGACAGCAAAACATGTGGACGAAAATGCAGCACAGGCTATGCTGGATGAACTAGAAAAGACGATAAATCAGCGTCTTGGTGCATTTTTATATGGCTATGATAATACGTCGCTTTTGATAGAAGTAATGAAATCTTTAAAAGAAAGAAACTTAACTATTACTGCCGCTGAGAGTTTAACAGGAGGACTATTCCAGCAAGAGTTAACATCAATTTCAGGTGCAAGTTCAGTGTTTTACGGTGGTGTAGTTTGTTATTCAAATGAAGTGAAACGACAGCTTTTACATGTACAGGAAGAAACGCTTAAAACACATGGTGCGGTAAGTGAACAATGTGCTAGAGAGCTGGCCGAAAATGCTTCAAAGGTATTTAAAACCGATATTGGGATTAGTTTTACGGGTGTTGCTGGTCCTGAAGAACTTGAAGGCAAGCCAGTTGGTACAATATATATAGGCATTGCAATTAAGGGAAGGCCGACAATTGTAGAAAAGATCACCCTTGGCGGAACAAGGGAAGCGAACCGGAGCCGTGCAGTGAAATTTGGCTGCTATTTTCTCCTTCGAATTTTAAAAGAGTCACAGAATGCTAATTAGCGTCCTGTGACTTTTTTGAATAATAAACGATTGGAAAAAAGTCTGACAATAGACGAATTATCCTTTTCGGACTACTAAAAATGCAAAATGATACAAAAGGGTGGGGGATTTTCCTTTTTTTACAACGATTTTGTTTTGAAAATAAACGAATGAATGTTCGTTTTTTTACTCGACAAATATCCGAAAAGCGGTTATATTATTAGTAGGAATTAATTTAATAGATTATAGCAATTTGCTTGTGTTTATATAAGGGAGGAAAAGATTCGTGAGTAATGATCGTAAAGCGGCCTTAGAAATGGCGTTAAAGCAAATAGAAAAGCAATTTGGTAAAGGTTCTGTCATGAAAATGGGAGAGAAAACAGATACGAGGATTTTAACGAGTCCGAGTGGCTCGTTAGCACTTGATGCAGCACTTGGAGTGGGTGGATATCCTAGAGGGCGTATTATCGAAGTTTATGGTCCTGAGAGCTCAGGTAAAACTACGGTTGCTTTGCATGCGATTGCTGAAGTCCAAGCAAATGGCGGACAAGCAGCATTTATAGATGCTGAACATGCCCTTGACCCAGCGTATGCCCAAAAATTAGGTGTTAACATTGATGAGTTATTGCTATCACAGCCAGATACGGGTGAACAAGCGCTTGAAATCGCAGAAGCATTAGTACGAAGTGGTGCAATTGATATTATTGTAGTCGACTCAGTAGCAGCATTAGTTCCAAAAGCGGAAATTGAAGGCGAAATGGGAGATTCTCACATGGGCTTACAGGCTCGTTTGATGTCGCAAGCCCTACGTAAATTATCTGGAGCCATCAATAAATCGAAGACCATCGCCATCTTTATTAACCAAGTTCGCGAAAAAATTGGCGTTATGTTTGGAAACCCTGAGACAACACCAGGTGGACGTGCATTGAAATTCTATTCCACCGTCCGTATTGAAGTTCGTCGTGCAGAGGCGTTAAAGCAGGGAAATGATATTGTAGGTAATAAGACGAAGATAAAAATTGTTAAGAATAAAGTCGCTCCTCCTTTCCGTACGGCTGAAGTAGATATCATGTATGGTGAAGGAATTTCTAAAGAAGGCGAAATCATTGATCTAGGCGCAGAATTAGATATCGTTGAAAAGAGCGGGTCATGGTACTCCTATAATTCTGAAAGATTAGGTCAAGGCCGTGAAAATGCAAAGCTATACTTGAAGGAAAATCCAGATGTTCGCCTCGAAATTCAAGGGAAAATCCGTGAACATTATGGTTTAGATGGTGAAAAATTTGTCACTGAGAAAGACGATGATGAACAATTTGAATTAATAGACTAATGTAGATGAGCAAAGCTATTTATGGTTTTGCTCATTTTTTACATAATGTTATTTTTATACAAAGTTTTATTTGTTAAAATCCAATGGATTTTAGCATTTAGGATGAATAAATGATGTCCTATTCTAAATATTTCAAAAAGCCAATAGGACTAAGCCTTGACAATGAATATTCCCACCTTTACAATTAACATGTATATTTTACATTTTTGGTATTATTACAATTCGAAAAAAGCCTTGGTGCTTGCTGTATGTTGAGTCTAAACAATGTACATGCCGACACTTAAAAAATGTAACAAAAGTTCATAGCAAGAGGAGGTGTAACGATGGAACCAATTACAATCATCTCCATTTTGCTTGGCCTTATCGTCGGTGCCGTTGTTGGCTATTTTGTTCATAAATCCATTGCTGATGCAAAAGTAGCAGGTGCAAAGAATGCTGCAGAGCAGATTCTTGAAGATGCTAAACGTGATGCTGATTCATTGAAAAAGGAAGCTTTGCTAGAAGCAAAGGATGAAATTCACAAGCTTCGGACTGAAGCAGAGCGTGAGGTTCGTGAACGAAGAAATGAAATGCAAAAACAAGAAAACCGTTTACTGCAAAGAGAAGAGAATTTAGATCGAAAAGAGGAAACGTTAAACAAGCGTGAAAATCTTTTAGAAAAGAAGGATGATTCTCTAAACCAAAGACAACAGCATATTGAAGAGATGGAAAGCAAAGTGGACGAGTTAGTACGAAAACAACAAACTGAACTCGAACGAATATCGAGCTTAACGCGCGAGGAAGCAAAAACAATCATTATTGATCGAATGGAGCAGGAACTTACCCATGACACTGCGATAATGATCAAGGAGAGCGAAAATCGTGCAAAAGAGGAAGCCGACAAGAAAGCAAAGGAAATACTTTCGTTAGCAATCCAGCGTTGCGCTGCTGACCATGTTGCGGAAACGACTGTCTCTGTCGTCAACCTGCCAAATGACGAAATGAAGGGCCGTATTATTGGCCGTGAAGGAAGAAATATTCGTACGCTTGAAACGTTAACAGGAATTGATTTAATCATTGATGATACTCCTGAAGCTGTCATTCTATCAGGTTTTGATCCTATTCGTCGCGAAACGGCTCGCTTAGCACTGGAGAAATTGGTCCAAGACGGGCGTATCCATCCGGCACGAATTGAGGAAATGGTAGAAAAATCACGTCGCGAAGTAGATGAGTATATCCGTGAAGTGGGTGAGCAAACCACCTTTGAAGTGGGTGTTCATGGACTTCATCCAGATCTGATCAAAATTCTTGGTCGCTTAAAATTCCGTACTAGTTACGGGCAAAACGTATTAAAGCATTCAATGGAAGTTGCGCAACTGTCTGGTTTACTTGCCGCTGAACTTGGCCAAGATGAAACTTTGGCACGTCGTGCGGGCTTGCTTCATGATATTGGGAAAGCCATCGACCATGAAGTAGAAGGCAGCCATGTTGAAATTGGTGTTGAACTTGCAACCAAATACAAGGAACATCCGGTAGTAATCAATAGTATTGCTTCCCATCATGGGGATACAGAGGCAACATCTATCATAGCCGTTTTAGTTGCAGCAGCAGATGCCTTATCAGCTGCAAGACCAGGAGCACGTAGTGAGACGCTTGAAAACTATATTCGCCGTCTTGAAAAGTTAGAGGAGATTTCGGAATCCTATGAAGGTGTAGAGAAATCCTTTGCCATTCAAGCAGGTCGAGAGGTACGTATTATAGTTAGACCGGATTCAGTTGATGATCTTGCTGCTCATCGATTAGCACGCGATATTCGTAAGCGCATTGAAGAAGAGCTTGATTATCCAGGTCATATTAAAGTGACAGTTATTCGTGAGACACGGGCTGTTGAATACGCAAAATAAAGCGGTGCGCATGCACCGCTTTATTTTTTGCAGCGCCTTTTCGATTAAATAAAGCCTGAATGTGATACAATTTATACAATAACAATTTTTTTAACGAAAGGGACAAAAATGAATCTACTTTTTATCGGTGATGTCGTCGGTTCACCAGGCCGGGACATGCTAAAGGAATATTTGCCAAAATTAAAAGAAAAATATCGTCCTCATTTTACTATTATCAATGGGGAGAATGCAGCAGGAGGCAAGGGGATTACTGAAAAAATCTATCGTGAATTCTTAGGGTATGGGGCACAGGCCGTAACTCTAGGTAATCACACATGGGATAATCGTGAAATTTTTGAATTTATCGGTACTGCAAAAAATATGGTTAGACCAGCAAATTTTCCAGAAGGAACACCAGGGAAAGGTATGGCATTTTTTAAAGTCAATGATTTAGAAGTTGCCGTTATTAATCTGCAGGGTCGCACCTTTATGGCCCCATTGGATTGTCCCTTTAAGAAAGCTGACGAATTAGTTGAAATTGCAAGGGAGAGAACCCCATATATTTTTGTGGATTTTCATGCGGAAGTAACAAGTGAGAAACAGGCAATGGGTTGGTATTTAGATGGAAGGGTCTCTGCCGTTGTGGGGACACATACACATGTTCAAACGGCCGATAACCGGGTTCTACCGGGAGGCACAGGATATTTATCTGATGTAGGGATGACAGGGCCGTATGATGG
The DNA here is from genome assembly GCF_018613095.1 of Bacillus sp. ISL-75. NCBI lineage: Bacteria > Bacillati > Bacillota > Bacilli > Caryophanales > Bacillaceae > Bacillus > Bacillus sp. ISL-75. Next base: position 106,476 of record NZ_JAGGQX010000009.1, on the reverse strand, counting down.
CATTTTAGGGGTGGAGAGAGAAGCAGTCCTTAAAAGGTTCCTAACTAGCCTGCCAGTACGGTTTGAAGTGGCAACCGCAGGAAGAAATCAGTTAAGTGCAGTTGTGATTGAATTAGATCGTAAAACAGGCTTCACAAAAAAAATACAACCCATCTTAATAAATGATGACCATCCGTTTTACACTTAGAGCAATTTGATTTGCTCTTTTTTTTCGTCCAAGCCGGAATATGTTTTTTGACAAATGAATATAGTAGCAGTGGAATGTTATAACCTGATTTGTCCATGAAACTGCTCATGCGGGATCGGGATTTTCTAAGGAGGAGCTAGAAATGGATATATTAAAAGTTTCAGCAAAATCTAATCCTAATTCTGTAGCTGGTGCGCTTGCCGGGGTTCTGCGTGAAAGAGGTGCAGCGGAAATACAGGCAATTGGGGCGGGTGCATTGAATCAAGCCGTAAAGGCAGTAGCGATTGCTCGAGGATTTGTAGCACCTAGCGGAGTTGATTTAATCTGTATCCCTGCGTTTACCGATATTTTAATTGACGGGGAAGAACGCACAGCTATCAAGCTAATTGTAGAACCACGTTGAAAGAGATAGACTATTTATAGGAGACCAAACAAAAGGACATTTACCTTTACCTGCTTGTTTTACAAGCAGGTATTTTTTAGGTTTTTTATCTCACTAATTGGTGTTAAATGATATGGACTTATTAAAGTATTATTCTACCATAAGCTTTAATTGTTTTTAAAAGACAAATAATGAATGTGCATAGCTTGAATTAATATTGCAAAACGCCGTATAATGCGGATAAATCATGTTTTTTTTTTTGTTATCTTGTAGAAAGCAAGTATATTTCAAATAATAAAAAAATATTCATATTTTAGACATTATTTCGCTTTAAAGGGTTGCAATTTTTAGTTCATAGGTCTAGAATTGTAAGCGTTTAGTACATATCCTTTCTACTTTTTATTAGTCTTTTTATATAAAATGGGCTAATTTCTAGTGATTTACTCGGAATAGTGCTAAACTAATAAATGGATCATCAAAACTAATTATTTTTACATATCCAAAGGGGTGTAAGTCATGATCAATCAACTTTCATGGAAAGTTGGAGGACAACAAGGGGAAGGTATTGAAAGTACTGGGGAAATCTTTGCTATTGCACTGAATCGCCTGGGGTATTACTTGTATGGTTATCGTCACTTTTCTTCACGTATTAAAGGTGGTCATACCAACAATAAAATCAGAGTTAGTACTACAGAAGTTCGTTCTATTTCTGATGACTTAGATATCCTTGTAGCATTTGACCAGGAAACTATTGATGTAAACTACAAAGAATTACACAGTAATGGAGTAATCCTTGCTGATGCAAAATTCAATCCAAAGAAGCCGGAAGATACTGAAGCTACATTGTATGCGGTTCCATTTACTGAAATTGCGACAGAGCTCGGAACTTCTCTAATGAAAAACATGGTTGCAATTGGTGCAACTTCTGCTGTATTAGACTTAGATATTCATGTATTTGAAGTAGTAGTTCGCGAGATTTTTGGTAAAAAAGGCGACCAAGTAGTTGCAAAAAATATGGATGCGATCAAAGCTGGCTTTGATAAAATGAAGGAAAATCTTGCAGCTGGCATCCAAACAATGGAGCTTGAAAAGGCTGATGGCAAAAAACGGATGTTCATGATTGGAAATGACGCTATTGCTCTTGGAGCTATTGCAGGCGGATGCCGTTTTATGGCAGCCTACCCAATTACACCAGCTTCTGAAATAATGGAATATTTGATTAAAAAGCTACCTGCACTAGGTGGTACAGTAATTCAAACCGAAGATGAAATTGCTGCATGTACAATGGCAATTGGGGCAAACTACGGCGGTGTTCGTACAATTACTGCTTCAGCAGGTCCAGGATTATCTTTAAAAATGGAAGCAATTGGCCTCTCAGGTATTACTGAAACGCCACTAGTAATTGTTGACACTCAACGTGGAGGTCCATCCACAGGATTACCAACAAAACAAGAACAATCAGACCTTATGGCGATGATTTATGGAACACATGGTGAAATTCCGAAAATTGTAATGGCTCCAAGTACTGTTGAAGAAGCATTCTATGATACAGCTGAAGCATTCAATTTAGCTGAAGAATATCAATGTCCAGTCATTATTTTATCTGACCTACAATTATCCTTGGGTAAACAAACGGTTGAACCATTAAGTTATGACAAGGTTGAAATCAGACGTGGAAAATTGGTAACAGAAGATATACCTGCTAACGAAAACAATGCATATTTTAAACGCTATGAAGTAACAGAGGACGGGGTTTCTCCACGTGTAATCCCTGGTATGAAAAATGGTATTCACCACGTAACAGGTGTCGAGCATGATGAGACTGGTAAACCATCGGAATCTGCTTCAAATCGAATCGCTCAAATGGATAAGCGTTTCCGTAAGGTCGAAAATATCCGCTTTAATACACCAGTATATAAAAATGTTAAGCACGAAGATGCTGATGTACTATTTGTAGGTTTTAACTCGACGCGTGGTGTTATTGAAGAAGCAATGACTCGTTTAGAGAAAGACGGCTTAAAAGTAAATCATGCTCATATTCGTTTGATCCATCCATTCCCAACTGACGAAGTTCTTCCGCTTGTTCGTTCTGCGAAGAAGGTTGTTGTAGTGGAAAACAATGCAACTGGACAATTAGCCAATATTATGAAAATGAATGTTGGACATGCTGAAAAAATTACTAAGCATCTTAAATATGATGGTAATCCGTTCCTACCACACGAAGTATATACAAAATGTAAGGAGTTGTTCTAAATGGCCACTTTTAAAGACTTTCGTAACAATGTAAAACCGAACTGGTGCCCTGGCTGTGGCGACTTCTCCGTACAAGCGGCAATGCAACGTGCGGCAGCAAATGTAGGCTTAGAGCCAGAAAACTTAGCTGTAATTTCTGGAATCGGCTGTTCAGGACGTATTTCCGGTTATATTAATTCATATGGCTTCCATGGGATTCATGGTCGTTCACTTCCAATCGCACAGGGTGTTAAAATGGCTAATCGTGATTTAACTGTTATCGCCTCTGGTGGTGACGGTGACGGTTATGCGATCGGGATGGGGCATACGATTCATGCCATTCGTCGTAATCTTGATATAACTTATATCGTTATGGATAACCAAATATATGGTTTGACTAAAGGTCAAACTTCTCCACGTTCAGCTACAGGCTTTAAAACAAAGTCAACTCCGATGGGGTCAATTGAGCAATCAATTTCTCCGATGGAAATGGCGTTGACTGTAGGAGCAACATTTGTTGCACAAAGTTTCTCTACAGATCTAAAAGATTTAACTGCCTTAATTGAAGCCGGTTTAAAACACAAAGGATTTTCTTTAATCAATGTTTTCAGCCCTTGTGTTACCTATAATAAGGTGAACACCTATGATTGGTTTAAAGAAAATCTAACAAAACTTAGTGATATAGAGGGTTATGACCCTTCAAATCGCGAAGATGCGATGCAGACATTAATGAAGCATAATGGTCTTGTTACAGGACTTATTTATCAAAATACTGAGCGTAAGTCTTATCAAGAACTGATCACGGGCTACTCGGAAGCACCGTTATCAAAAGCTGACCTTAATCTTGACCAAAATTATTTTGATAAATTAGTTTCTGAATTTATCTAATGATAGTATCAAAATCCCGTGACTTGACGTCACGGGATTTTCTATTGTTTTCAATCAAATTAACCTTTATACTATAATAATGTGCGGAGAAAGTCTGGAGTCTTCATTCATCTTTTTGCACAGATTAAAATCTTAAAAATTTAATAGATGAATTACGTAATATGAAAAGAAAGGGGCATTTGAACAAATGAATGAAAAACAACGTTTAGAAGGTCAGAAAGTCGAGTCTGTTAATTCTTCGGACAAAAAATCCGCCAAGGATTACAGCAAGTACTTTGAACAAGTAATTACTGCACCTTCTTTAACAGAAGCGAAGAAACGCGGAAAAGAAGAAGTAAAGTACCATAATGATTTTTCTATTTCTGAAGAATTTCGTGGAATGGGCGAGGGGCGGAAATTTTATATCCGTACTTATGGCTGTCAAATGAACGAACATGATACTGAAGTAATGGCTGGGATTTTCTTAGCATTAGGCTATGAACCAACCGACAGCACGGAGGATGCAAATGTCATTCTTTTAAATACATGTGCGATCAGGGAGAACGCTGAAAATAAAGTGTTCGGTGAACTTGGCCATTTAAAGTCCTTGAAATTGGAAAAGCCTGATTTACTTATCGGTGTTTGTGGGTGTATGTCTCAAGAGGAATCTGTAGTTAATAAGATTCTCAAAACCTACCATCAGGTCGATATGATTTTTGGTACCCATAATATTCATCGTTTACCAAATATATTGCATGAAGCATATATGTCAAAAGAAATGGTTGTTGAAGTATGGTCAAAAGAAGGCGACGTGATTGAAAACCTTCCAAAAGTACGCCGTGGAAATATTAAAGCATGGGTTAACATCATGTACGGCTGCGATAAATTCTGTACTTATTGCATCGTCCCTTTCACCCGTGGAAAGGAACGAAGCCGTCGTCCAGAAGAAATTATCCAAGAAGTACGTCATCTAGCTGCACAAGGCTACCAAGAAGTTACTTTGCTTGGTCAAAACGTGAATGCCTATGGGAAAGATTTAGAGGACGGAACTTATGGACTTGGTGAACTGATGGATGAATTGCGAAAAATTGATATTCCAAGGATTCGTTTTACAACAAGCCACCCGCGTGACTTTGATGATCGTCTAATTGAGGTCCTTGCCAAAGGCGGTAATTTAATGGATCATATCCATTTGCCAGTGCAATCAGGTTCAACCGAAGTGTTAAAAATCATGGCTCGTAAATATACAAGAGAACAATATTTAGAGCTTGTTAAAAAAATTAAAGCAGCCATTCCGAATGTTGCTTTAACAACGGATATTATCGTTGGTTATCCGAACGAAACAGACGAACAGTTTGAAGAAACGATGTCCCTCTATCGTGAAGTTGGTTATGAATTAGCATATACATTTATTTATTCTCCGCGGGAAGGTACTCCAGCTGCAAAAATGGAGGATAACGTTCCGATGGAAGTGAAGAAAGCACGCTTACAACGCTTAAATGCTCTTGTGAATGAGCTTTCATTAGAAGCTATGAAAAAACATGAAGGCCAAATCCTTGAAGTTCTTGTTGAAGGGGAAAGTAAGAACAATCCTGATGTTCTTGCAGGCTACACTTCTAGGAGTAAGCTTGTAAACTTTGCTGCACCAAAATCAGCGATTGGCAAGATTGTAAAAGTAAAAATTACACAAGCAAAAACATGGTCATTAAACGGAGAAATGGTGGAAGAACTAGAACCAGCAGAGGTGAAGTAAAGTGGCGAAATATACAAAAGACGATATCGTTGCACGTGCAACTGATTTAGCACGGATGATTGCAGAAACAGAAGAAGTTGACTTTTTTAAACGAGCAGAGGCTCAATTAAATGAAAATAAGAAAGTTCATACCTTAATAGCTGACATTAAGGGATTGCAAAAGCAGGCAGTAAACCTTCAGCATTATGGAAAACCAGAAGCACTAAAAAAGGTAGAAGATAAAATTGCTTCAATTGAGCAAGAGTTGGATGAAATACCTGTGGTCCAGGATTTCAAACAATCACAATTAGAAGTGAATGAATTGCTACAAATCATTGCCTCAACCATTTCGAATACTGTAACCGATGAAATTATCATTTCAACGGGCGGCGATGTATTGTTAGGAGAAACTGGATCTAGCATGCAAAATGGCGGCGGGGCTTGTGAAGGTCACGACGATTGCGATCACGATCATTAATACTCTAGCCAGGCTTTTAACAAAGCCTGGCTTTATTTTTTTGGCTCTGATAAACTTGGCTGTTGATTTCCGCTCCAGGCGCTGCGCTTTCCGCGGGTACTAACCGCCTCCTCGGCGCTAAGCGCCTGCGGGGGGGTCTCCCCTGCCCCGTCCTCCCGCAGGAGTCTACGCGCCTTCCGCTCCAATCAACTGAGTTATAAAATCAATAATAACCTTTAATACAGCCTATTTTTAATAAATCTAATCCACTTTTATATTCCCCTGATTCCTGCCATTTTATTAACCTTCGTTTTAAGTACAGGCCAGGAAGGCACACACCTATAAATCCCGCATAAAATGAACTATGACTAAACTTTTATCCAGTACTCATCAAAATAAAAATCACACTAGTCTTATATCATGCATACGATGAAATGAAAATGAATGAGGAGGGTTCGCGCGAAATGGGAGACTATAGAGAGATAATTACCAAGGCCGTAGTAGCGAAAGGACGTAAATTCACCCAGTCCAATCATACGATTAGCCCGGCGCATAGTCCAACAAGTATACTTGGCTGTTGGATCATCAACCATAAATACAATGCGAAAAAGGTTGGCAAGACTGTAGAGATACATGGCTCTTACGACATCAATGTTTGGTATTCATTTAATGATAATACCAAAACAGAAGTTGTTACAGAACGTGTCCAATATACAGATGTCATTAAGTTAAAGTATCGTGACCATGACTGCCTCGATGACAATGAAATAAGTGCTCGAGTGCTGCAGCAGCCTAATTGCTGTGAAGCGGTCATTTCCCCTAATGGTAACAGAATCATCGTCCATGTCGAAAGGGAATTCCTTGTAGAGGTGATTGGCGAGACTAAGGTTTGTGTTCGCGTCAGTTCTGAAGGCTGCAAGGACAATGACGATGAGTGGGGAATGGACGTAGACGATGAAGAATTCGAGGAGTTAAATCCTGATTTCTTAGTCGGCTCAGAAGAAGAATAAAACTAACTAGGAGGTTTTTACTTCCTAGTTTTTTTCTTTTTTCGATTTAAGAATTTTTAGATGCTAAAATCAGCAAGCTATTTTAAGGAGGTGTTACTATGGAACCGAGACAGCCTGGAAATAAAAATATGCCTGATTTTGAACAATTAAATGACAGAATTATCGCTGAAAGCTCTCCTTCGCCAATGTTAGTTATTAAAACAAATCTTGACCCAAAAGATGCTTCAGAAAATAATCCGTATTATCATAATACGGAAGTAAAAAACGCTAAAGCAATGAAGGAATACTTTCAGGAATAAGAAAAGCCAGGATATTAAACCTGGCTTTTCATCCATTCTGGTTTTAATAATGATAATACAAACGTATCATGAAATTGCTCATTTTGATTGATATACCCTCGTAGTAAACCTTCCTTCAAGAAGCCTAGCTTAATTAGTAAATTTATGGATGACACATTTTCAGGGTAAACTATAGCTCCAATTCGAAATAAATCCAATTGATTAAAACTAAATCGGATCACTTCTTTAATCGCCTCTGAACCATAGCCCATCCTCCAATAGTCGGGATGAAGCTCATAACCAATTTCTGCACGCTTATTTTTTAGATGTAAACCATTAAGACCAACAGTGCCGATGATCCTTTGATTTTCCTTTAATTTGATACCCCAGCGGATTCCACGTTTATCAACCAGGTTCTTATGAAACATATCAATTAATCTTGAAGCTTCGACAGGTAAAGTAAAACGATTTGTTCCATAAAAACGGGTCACTTCTTCTAATGATAAAATCTCGTATAGATAATCAACATGCTGATGTGTTAATTCAATTAATTTAAGTCTTTTCGTATCTAAAATGGGAAAAGTCATGGCAACCCTCTCTATTTGTCCCTATACCTGTATACTCAACAAGAGTGGTAAAAGGGGATTTCCAAATGAATACTAAATTTTTCTGTTAACTAATAGTGTATAATGGCTTATAAGAAATTTCCATTAAATTTTGAATAAATTTAGTTGAACATTTTATCTTACATAATGGTAAGATGTGTGGAGAAAATCATTTCTTAGATTGACCCTTTTCGAAACATGAATGCCTAATAGATTAGAAGGTGTGCAAATGCAAAAAGCAGAGTATATAAATTTAATAGAAACAGAATTATTACCAAGAATACAATTAACGTCTGACAGTCCGTTTGACCCTATCATTGTAAAAAATATGTCACCGTTATGGAAAACCATAGGGCGCGGCAATTATGCTGGGGTCTTTACACTTGATGCTCATCCAGAGTGGGTGGTAAAAGTTTATGGTCGAAGCCCCGAGGAGCTTAAAAAAGAAATTGATGTTTACAAGAGGTTAGGAAATCATAAAAGTTATTCTTCACTTTATGATTATGGTGAAAATTATTTAATCTTAAAAAAGCTTAACGGTATTACCTTGTTTGATGCTGTGGTAAAGGGAGTTCCAATCCCTGAAGCTGTCATAAAGGATATTGATTCAGGTTTGGATTATGCGAGGTCGGTTGGATTAAATCCCTATGATGTTCACGGCAAGAATGTCGTCATGTTTGAGGGGAGAGGTTATATTGTTGATATTTCTGATTTTTATAAACAAGGGTACTGCAAAAAATGGAAAGATTTAAAAAAAGCTTATTACAAGATTTATTTACCATATATATATAAATATCATCCGCCTATCCCATTTTTTATCGTCGATGCGGTACGAAAAGGATATCGGATGTATCGTCGTTTGAAAAAGAAAAGCAATTAAGAAAAATAAAAATTAGCGAGGTGAAATTATGGATGATCGTCAATTTCGAAACGCAATGGGAAAGTTTGCAACAGGGGTAACGGTGGTCGCAACGGAAGTGTCTGGAAATGTCCATGGAATGACTGCGAATGCATTCATGTCTGTTTCTCTAAATCCAAAACTTGTCGTAATCTCAATTGCTGAAAAAGCACAAATGCTTGAAAAAATAAAACAAAGTAAAAGCTTTTCAGTCAATATACTTGCGGCAGATCAACAAGAATTATCAATGATTTTCGCGGGACAGTCGAAAAATCAACAAGAAATAGTGTTTGACCGCCTCGAGGGTATACCTGTTTTACCAGGAGCAGCTGCTCAAATTGTTTGCGAAGTATCAGCGGAGCATGATGAAGGTGATCACACACTTTTTATTGGCAGAGTAACCAATCTTAAAGTTGAAGATTCTGATCCATTAATCTATTTTAGTGGAAAATACCGATTGTTAGCAGAGGAGTAATTGGTGGGTTAAGCAAATTGGTTAGTTTTTTACTAATTTTTGAAAAGATTATAAAAAATAGACTCGATAAGCAAAGATTATCAGTAAAATTTTACTTGATAACGATATGTAAAAAATGCCCTGAAATTTTCAGGGCATTTTTTAGTGTTTTCGCGAAATAACGACTCTAATTCTAAAAATAAAAAATATTTAGAATACATTGACAAGTATTTATTAGGTATGTAGAATTACAGTTAGTAAAAGAAAGCGCTTTTTTTACCGTTTTATACAATTAGAAAAGTAATAAACGTAAAATTAAAATTTTAGTTCTGTTGTTTTGATGGCCAACAAAACAACCTGCTCGAAATTTTTGTTTTATTTTGAAAGCGGATTCATTATCTATTTCAAAACATTTATGAAATGATATGGGAGGTTTAACAATGGCAGTAAAGACCATCAGCAGAAATTTTCTTAAGTTTTTGGTTGTTATTCTTGCTTTCCAAGATGTTGCTGCAGGGGTAGCAGGATCAATAATGGCTGACATCATTAAGGCATTTCCACAATATGACCCCACAATTGTTATGTTAGTTGCTACTTTTCCAGGATTAATACAAATTGTTCCTGCTCTCTTTTATGGTAAACTTTCCAAAATGTTCAAGAAGAGAACACTCTTGTTTGTCGGCTTAAGCCTCTTCATCATCGGAGGTATCCTTCCAACCTTTATTGATAACCTCTGGGTGATTATTGCAATGAGGGGGATATTAGGTTTAGGTGTCGGGATTACCATGCCGTTGTCAGTAGATGTAATTACAGATTTCTTTGAAGGCAGAGAAAGAGATTTCTTGATTGGATTTGGTACCTCAACAATTGCGTGTATCGGAGCTATTTTCTTCCAATTGGTTGGAGGGATCTTAGCGGATGCTTTTGGTTGGCATTATGGTTTCCTAACCTACTTGTTCCCTATTTGGATTCTTGCTATTACAATCCTTTACCTACCCGAGCCTGAGAAGAAACAGGTATCTAAAGCCGATAGTAATCAGGCAGCTGTAAAGATTAAAAAGCCAAAAGCAATCTATTGGGTAAGTCTCGGACAGGTGTTTTATTCAGCGCTAATTTTTGGCTATGTAGTAAATATTTCAGTTGTCATCCAAGCGGATAAATTAGGCAATGCCACAGAAGCTGGCTTGGCTATATCCATCTTTACCTTTGGTACTTTAATATCTGGTTTCCTTTTTGGGAAGATAAAACACAAACTTCCAACCATGTATTTACCGCTTGCTGTTTTAATGACCGGTGTTGGAATGGCCATCTGTTACTACTCTCCAACTCTAACAATGATCTTAATTGGAAGTGTATTCGGTGGTTTTGCAATGGGAATTGGCATTCCAGGAGTATTTACTAGGGTTTCTGAGTTAACTCCTGTCGGTGCTCCTTCTAGTGTAGGTTTAGTTGTTGCAGGGCAAGGTATTGGAGGGATTTTAGGGCCTTTTGGATTTCAAGTGATTCAAAATATATTTAACCAAGATATAGGTAGATTCCCATTAGCCGTTAGTGCGATTGGATTAGTTCTGTTAGCTCTCATTTGGGCAATATCGGTAATGAAACCGAAAAGGGATATTGAGGCTACTTTAAGTCAATAACAATCAAAAAGCTAAAATGGTGAGTGCAGAATTCATCATTTTAGCTTTTTATATGATAAAAATTACTTTTTGAGAGGGGACGTAAGATGGGGAATTCATTACAAAGATTACAAAATAAAGTTGCGATTGTAACGGGCAGTACCTCCGGGATTGGCGAAGCAACCGCTAAATTATTTGCTGCTGAGGGTGCAAAAGTCGTAGTGGTTGGAAGAAGAAGGGAAAACGGAGAAAGAATCGTTGATTCCATCAATAGCCATGGAGGAGAAGCGATTTTCGTACAGACAGATATGACGGACGAAGAACAAATCATAAATTTAGTAGATAGTACGTTAGAGAGATTTGGTCAAATTGATATTCTTATCAATAATGCAGGGAGAATTATTGAAAAACCATTTATTGAATTAACAACCAGTGATTGGGATGAATTCGTTGCACTTGATGCGTATTCTTATTTCCGTGCCATGCAGTTGGTCCTTCCACATATGGAAAAACGGTCTTCAGGAAACATTGTCAATGTAACCTCTTTAGCTGCGGTCAGTGTCATGCCTACCCATGCCCTCTATAGTTTTGTTAAAGCAGGAATCACCCATATGTCAAAGGTAGTAGCTGCTGAATATGCCGGAAAAGGGATTAGGGTGAATTGCTTATTGCCGGGTGTGGTCTATACGGAAATGATTGTCGATAATCCAAATACACCACATATGGAAAAAATCATCCCAATGGGCAGAATGTCCACACCAGAAGAACAAGCAAATACAATTTTGTTCATGGTATCTGATGAATCGTCCTATATGACAGGTACCTCCATCGTATCTGATGGCGGTGTAAGGGGAATATAGAGCTCAATCTATAAAGCAAAGGGGGATTTAAAATGCTGTTAAAAGATAAAATAGCCGTCATAACTGGTGGGGCTAAAGGTATGGGAGAAGCAACATCAAAAAAATTCGCCGAGCAAGGCGCGACTGTAGTCATTGCCGATTTGGATTTTGATGCTGCCCGTATTGTTGCGGATAACATCCAAACAGGCGGCGGACAAGCGCGTGCCTATAATCAGGTCGATGTCACTAATCAATCGACGATTAAAGAAACAGTGGATCAGGCGATTAAGGAATTTGGCAGAATTGATATTTTAGTAAATTGTGCAGGAGGTACCTTTGGTGCCAACGGAAGCAGTGAAAATATAAATATGAATGATTGGGACAGAACTATGAAGTTAAATCTTAATGGTACCCTTAATCCAATCATGGAAATTTTACCGTACATGAAAAAACAAAAATACGGAAAAATCGTTAATTTCTCCTCCATTGGAGCATTTAACGCTTATACGGTTGTCCTGCATTACCATGCTGCCAAGGGTGCAGTAGAGAGTCTTACTCATAATCTTGCCTTTGAACTTGCGCCGCTAGGAATCCATGTTAACGTCATTTCACCAGGACCAATAATGACTCCATTTTGGGATGAATTAATGCCTCCTGGTCCTGAACGAGATAAATTTACAACAGCACTTGCCAAAAAAGAAGTTCCGATGCAAAGAATGGGGACAGCTGAGGATATTGCTGGTGTATGTTTATTTTTAGGCTCAGGATTATCGGACTTTGTGACAGGACAGAAAATCTATGTTGGTGGCGGCATGGGTAACATTATATCCCATAATTCTACCTTCTTATCGTCCGATGAAAATAAACAAGTTAATAAATAATAGATTTGTTTAAATGTAGATTAGTAGACAAGCATCTCTATAGTTATCACTATGAAAAATTAAAGGAGGAGAGTTACATTGGATAAAGGTTTAAAAGTATTTAGTAAGTCCCCATTTCAGAAGTTGACTGCTGTAGCTTCTGCATTAGCACTACTTTCAGGGTGTTCTTATAAAAATATTACCGGGCAGGAAGTAAAAGCAGAGGTTTTAAAGCAGAAAACAAATGGACAAAAAAGCCAAAAAGGAGGAGAAGATTCACCCAAACCAAACATTGTGTATATTGTTTTAGATGATTCTGGTTTTTCTGATATTGGGAGTTATGGGTCCGAAGTCAAAACTCCGAACTTGGATTGGTTAGCGGAGAACGGCCTTCGCTATAACAATTCTCATGTAACGCCGGTGTGTTCACCAACCCGTGCATCTTTACTTACAGGACGGAATCCACATAATATAGGAATGTCAACCGTAGCCAATTTTGATATGGGCCCTGAATATGAGAACAAACGGGGGAGAATCTATCCGGAAGCGGGAACAATTGCTGAGGTCCTTAGCGAAAATAGCTACAATAATTACGCGTTAGGGAAATGGCACTTATCGCCTTCCCACCAGGTAACGCCTGCAGGTCCTTATGAAAATTGGCCGCTAGGAAAAGGCTTTGACCGTTTCTACGGCTTCCTTGAGGACTCTGGTGATCAATATAGACCAGAACTTATACAGGATAACAGCCCGGTTGATGTACCTAAGAAGAAAAACTATCATTTCTCAGAGGATATAGTCGATCGAGCCAATCAATATGTAACCGACCAAGTTTCCGTGAATCCAGAAAAACCATTCTTCCTATACTTATCTTTTGGTGCACAGCACCAACCAGTTCAAGTTCCACAGAAATATATAGATATGTATAAAGGGGTATATGACAAAGGCTGGGATAAAATCCGGGAAGAAAGATTTAGTAAGCAGAAAGAACTAGGGATTATTCCAAAAGACACTAAATTACCGGGACTAAACCCTGGAGTTAAGCCGTGGGATCAGCTTACTAATGATGAGAAAAAGGCTTTTATCCGTTTCCAAGAAACATACGCAGGCTTTTTGACGCATACCGATGAGCAAATTGGCCGCTTTATTGACAAGTTACGTTCCGTAGGAGAATTGGAAAATACCATGATTGTCTTCTTATCAGACAATGGGACCAGTTCTATGGGGAAAAATACTGGATCGATTAATCATACACTCCCATATAACGATGTACCTGAAAAATTAGAGGATGTTGTCAAGCATATTGACGATATAGGAAGCGAACGAGCTGGGGCTGAATCACCGACTGGTTGGGCCCAGGTAAGTAACACCCCTTTTAAATTTTATAAAGCTACAACCTATGAAGCTGGAATTCATACACCGCTGATTGTTTATTATCCAAAACTAATTAAAGATAAAGGAGCTATTCGCAATCAGTATGTACATGTCAGTGATATCACGCCAACTGTTTATGACCTATTAGGAATAGATGTACCCAAGGAGATAAAGGGAGTAAAGCAAATGGACCTTCAAGGCCAGAGTTTTGCCGATTCATTTAGAAGTGCCAAATCATCGGGGAAGGAAACACAGTATTTTGAAAATAATGGCCAAAGGGCCATTTATCATGATGGTTGGAAAGCGTTAACACTCCATAAAAAAGGAGACCTTTATGAAAAGGATGTCTGGCAACTCTACCATGTCGCAGAAGATTTCTCGGAATCGAATGACCTTGCTGCTAAATATCCAGAAAAGGTAAAAGAGATGCAGCAGTTATGGGAAAAGGAAGCAAGGAAATATGGAGTATTTCCAATGACAGATATTGCTGGAGAAGGTTTTTTAACCATCCCTGAGGATTCCATCCGTGCAAGAAATACCTTTACATTTTACCCTGGCATGTCTCGCCTGTCGGAGGCTGCATCACCATTTATTATTAACCGTTCTTACTCCATCACAGTTCCAATTGAACGGGACAACGCAACCGATGATGGTGTCCTTGTTGCTTTAGGAGGTTATGAGAGTGGTTACACGTTATTTATAAAAAATAACAAGCTAGTATATGAATACAACATGGGAAATGCAGTTTATCGAATTGAATCGAAAGAAAATGTTCCTGTGGGTAAATCAGCAATCAGATTTGAATTTAGAAAGACTGAATCCAATAAAGGTATAGGCAGTCTCTATATCAATGGTCAGAAGGTAGGAGAAGGTGAGATTAACAAAACTCACCAATATAAAATCGCTTTTGAGGGCTTAGACATTGGGAAGGACACACTCTATCCTGTAAGTACAGACTATCAAAACGAAGGAATTTTTGAGTTTTCAGGAGAGATTGAAAAAGTTGTCTATGAATTGAATTAAAACTATAAAAATGCAAGTAAGAAAATAAAAAAGAAATATAAGTCAGTGCCAAAATGGTTACTGGCTTATATTCTAAGAAGCGAAGGAGTATAAAAATGGAGAAAACTTATGATCAAACAAAAGGATTTCATATACTGGCAAAACCAACAGGTCCTATTTGTAATCTAGATTGCCATTACTGTTTCTATACAGAAAAGGAAGCTTTTTTTTCTGGTAAAAGCCGTTTTCAGATGTCGGATGAAACGCTAGAGGAGTATATTCAGCAATACATAAAAGCTCAAAATGTTAATGAAATTCCGTTCGTTTGGCAGGGGGGGGAACCCACCTTAATGGGTCTCGATTTTTATAAGAAAGTAATTGAATTACAAAAGAAATATGGAAAGGGAAAAAAAATTATTAACTCACTGCAAACGAACGGTACATTGTTAACTGAAGAATGGTGTCAATTTTTAGCAAAACATAATTTCCTTGTAGGCCTAAGTCTGGATGGTTCAGAAAACATTCATAATCGATATAGAGTTGACCGTGGTGGTGAACCGACATTCCAAAAGGTGCAAAAAGGATTGCGCCTATTAAAAAAATATAAGGTAGCTTTTAATGTATTGGTCTGTGTGACAAAGTTTTCTTCAATGTATCCGCTTGAAATCTATCATTTCTTTAAAAAAGAAGGGGTAGAGTTCATTCAATTTATCCCAATTGTCGAACGGATGCCGGATATGGAAGCGAAAAAACTTGGGTTGAGACATGCCACACCACCTGCCGTAAATCAAGAAGAGGCCCAGAAAGCCGTTTCTTCTTGGACGGTGGAATCGGAGAAATATGGTGATTTTCTTATTACGATTTTTGAAGAGTGGGTAAGAAATGATGTTGGTAAAGTTCATATTATGAATTTTGAACATGCGCTCACTTCGTGGCTGGGCCTTCCGTCTACCTCTTGTATTTTTGCGGAAACGTGCGGAAGAGCTGCCATAGTCGAGCATAATGGTGATGTATATTCGTGTGATCACTTTATGTATCCTGATTACCGACTTGGTAATATTTTCGAGGATACATTTGTTGAAATGATTGAATCTAACCAGCAGAAAGCATTTGGTGAAAATAAAAAATCTACTCTGCCAAAGTACTGTCAAACATGTGAAGTACGTTTCGCGTGTAATGGGGAGTGTCCGAAACATCGCTTCCTGCTAACTCCGGCTGGAGAACCAGGATTAAACTATTTGTGTGCTGGATATAAGAAATACTTTAACCATATCCACAGATACATGAAAGTAATGGTTCAACTAATCGAAAATGGTTTACCTGCTTCAGAAGTAATGGAGGTTATTAATAGACCGCTCATCATTAAAGGGTAATCTTTAAATTTTAGAAAATGCAATCAATAATTACAAAACAATTTAGATTTCTAAAAAAAATTTTCAGAATTTATTGACAAGATTAAATGAACAAAGGTAAAATTATAGTTAGTTAAAGAAAGCGCTTTTATTACCAATTTATCCACTATACGTGTAGTAAAAATACGGTACTGAAATTTTAGGATAATAAGAATTACCATGAAAAATTATTTTACAAAGTGAGGGTAATGAAATATGACAGCAGTTGAAACAAAAAAGGTTCAAACAGGAAGCTATCAAACATTTATACATGAAGGTGGTGACAACTCCTCTGAAACGATCATCTTTCTTCATGGAAGCGGACCAGGGGTAAGTGCAAAATCAAACTGGCAGCACATATTACCACATTTTAATGGGAATTTTCATGTAGTCGCACCGGATATTTTCGGGTTTGGAAATACAGACCATCCCGAGACATACCCAAAAAATGGTGCCGAGTGGATGAATGAGAGAATTAAGCAGGTTTTGGCACTGATGGATGATTTAGGGGTAGAAAAAGCACATTTAGTTGGAAACTCTCTCGGTGGTGTCATCGCCCAGCATCTACTAATGTACGCACCTGAACGTTTTGATCGTGTTGTATTAATGGGGGCAGGCGGAGGTTTAACCGAACCAACCCCTGAACTTGCTAAATTGGCAAACTTTCATAAAGACCCAGATCCTGTAGCGTTTAAAAATTTATTAAGTTGGTTTTTATATGATAAAAGTATCCTAGAAGATGAGCTGGAAAAGATTGTTGCAGAACGATTAGAGCTATTTTTAAAGCCCGAAGTTCGCAGATCATATGAGGAGAATTTCTCGAAATCACATTTGTCGGATATGCTTATCCCTCCTTCAGCACTGAAACAGATGGACCATTCTATTTTACTAATTCACGGACATGGGGACCGTTTTGTACCACTCCAAAGCAGCCTATATGTAATGGATTATTTGCCCAATGCACAGCTGCATGTATTTAAGCGCTGTGGACATTGGGCGCAAGTCGAGCAAAAAGAAAGATTTATCAAACTAACATCGGATTTTTTCAATGGTGACCTATAAACTAAAACTGAACTCACCCTTGATACCTCATTATAGTAGATTAGGATAAAATCTAGTATTTCCTAAAGTGGTAATAGACACTCGCTAGCGAATTAACATATTATAGGGGTAACTAATCCTAGAAAATAGCAGGTGTATGATATGAAAATTGATAAGGCTTATCGCTATATTAAAAGATTAATCATTGAAGGAATCTGGGAACCAGAAACCTCGATAAATGTGAATGAGATTACCGAAAAACTAAATATGAGCCGGACACCCGTCCACAAGGCATTATCTAAACTTGAGCAAGAAGGATTTCTCACAATTATTCCGCAGGTTGGTGTCTTCGTAAAAAGACCTGACCCAGAAGAGGTTTTAGAACGATTATTGGTTTGTGCCAATTTAGATGCATTAATGACTGAGCAGGCTGCATTATATCTGAACGAAGAGGAATTTTGTTTTTTAGAAGAAATCTTAACAAAAATGGATAATACCGGGTTATCAGCTGATGAATACTCTAGCTTAAATATCGATTTTCATCGCACCATTTATGAAGCCTCCAAGTTAACTTATACCTTTAATCTCGCGAAGACACTTTGGGACTACCTGAATTTTGTAGGCAACCCGGAAGAATTATTCACGGATGAACGACGGAAACAGTCTCAAACTGAGCATTGGATCATTTTTTATTACTTACGAGAAAAGGATAGTAAAATGGCCAAAAAATTGATGGAGAAACATATGCGTCGAGTTGCAAAGTTAGTAGGGGAAAAATATCAGGACATTGATTTAAGCCAGCGTGTGTTTAACTAAATATTTACATGATAATTGAAAAAGCACCACCACTATTTTGCGGGAGGTATTTTAATGGAACAAAGTGTGATGGACACAAAGAAAGAATTGGTAGAAAAGGCCCGATCTCTGATTCCAAAATTACGTCAATATGGGGAAGAAATAGAAAAGACTAATTCATTACCTAAAGAGATTATTGATGACTTGCAAAATGAAGGTACATTAAAAGTGTTACGTCCACATCTATTTGGCGGTTATCAAACAGATATGCGGACATATACAGAGGTTGTCACCGAAATATCCCGTGGAAACGGGTCGGCAGGCTGGTTTGTTGCACTTAGTAATATCAGGGACTATATGATTTCTTATACGTTTGGAGAAAAAGCTTTAAGTGAAATTTACAAACAAGGGGAAGATGTCGTTCTAGCTGGGAACTTTAAACCAATCAAATGTGACATCAAAAAGGTAGATGGCGGCTATTATATCGAGGAAGCACAATGGCCATTTGTTTCAGGAAGTCCACATGCTGACTGGTGTTACTTTGGGTTTCCAATCTACGATGAAAACGGCGGCGTAGAAATGGCCATTATGGTTATTCCCCGCAACGAATTAGAGGTCCTTGACGACTGGTATGTAATGGGCCTAAAGGGATCAGGCAGTAATAGCTGTCATATTAAAAATGTGTTTGTACCAGATCACCGTGTGTCATTAGATCGTCTCGCAAGTAAAGGCGAGTACCTCATTGAGCCACTAAAAGAAGTGGCCTTATACAGGTCTTCATTTGTACCTTCACTGACCTTGTCGATTGTAGCACCTGCGTTGGGACTCGCAAAGGCCGCAATGGATTTATATATGGAAAGGCTTCCAAAAGCGGGTATAGGAAATACCTTCTATAACAAACAAGCGGAAGCACCTATCACACATCACCAGGTTGCCCAAGCACAGCTAAAAATCGATTCAGCTGAGATGCATCTTTATCGAGCTGTAGACAAAATTGACTCCTATGCCGAGCGTGGGCAGGTATTGGATAAAAATGAAATTGTCAAAATAAAAGCAGATTTTGGTTATGTGAACCAATTATGTAAAGAAGCGATTGATCTCCTAGTTGCTGGAGTGGGATCTATGTTTACTTACGAAACAAATCCGATTCAAAGAGTCTATCGTGATTTCCTAACCATGCATTTACATGGGTTTATCACACCAACTAGTTTAATTGAAACGTATGGAAGAGTATTGTGCGGTCAAGAACCGAACACTTATTTTGTGTAACAAATCGAAATAAATGTAAGCGATTACGTGTGGATTATTAAATTTAAGGAAAATAGGGAGGTATAAGCTATGAGTTTACCAGAAATCGCAAAATTAGGGCACGTTGCTTTAGTATCAACAGATCTCGAAAAATCACTATGGTTCTTTAAAGAACTAATTGGTCTTGAAGAAACAGAGGTAGTTAACGGAACACATTATCTACGTGCATGGGGTGATTTTGAACATCATACGCTTTCAATTACTGCAGGAGAGAAGTCGTATGTAGACCACATTGCGTGGCGGACAAAACGACCGGAAGATGTTGAAGGATTTGCCCAGCTTCTAAAGGAAGCAGGGACAGAAGTGAATTGGATTGAAGCAGGTGTAGAAGCGGGCCAAGGAAGAGCGATTCGCTTTCAATTACCAAGTGAACATCGCTTTGAAATTTACTATGACATGGAAAAAACATTAGCGGAGCCGTCCAAACGGTCGGTATTAAAGAATCAGACTTATAAATCATGGGCGCGCGGCGTATCTCCACGAAGAATAGACCATGTCAATCTCCTATCATCATTAAAGGCAAATGTCATTTCTGATTATTTAATAGAAAAGCTAGGTTTTAAAATGAGGGAATGTGTTCAAGCTCCAGATGAATCTTTAATTGGTGCCTGGTTAAGTGTCACACCATTGGTGCATGATATCGCAGTAAGCCATGATCCATTTTCACCATCGACACATCAAATTCACCATTTGTCTTACTGGCTTGATAATGCCCAAGATCTTCTTCGGGCAGCAGATATCTTAGCTGAAAATGGGATAAAGTTTAAAGGTCCTGGTAAGCACGGTATTTCCCAAGCTATGTACATTTACGTTGTCGATCCAGGCAGCGGAGTCCGCTTGGAATTGTTCACCAATGGGTATTTAATCTTTGAACCAGACTGGGAACCAATTGTGTGGACTTTGGATGAAATGGATGTAGGCTTCACCTTCTGGGGTGACCAAACAGACACACTTCCAGAAAACAATCCGACGATCGAAGCGTAAGAGTTTAATAGATAACTTAAGATAATATAATCGGAAAAACAGAAAGGGGTCATTAGAATGGATGATCGATTATTTAGAGCCGCAATGGGAAAATTTGCAACAGGTGTAACCGTTATTGCTACAGATGTCGAGGGTGATGTGCATGGAATGACTGCAAATGCCTTCATGTCCGTGTCACTCAGTCCGAAGCTAGTTGTCATCTCGATTGGGGAAAAAGCTAAAATCCTTGAGAAAATAAAACAAAGTCAAACATTTTCAGTCAATATTTTAGCTGCAGATCAACAGGAACTTTCAATGATTTTTGCTGGACAAATAAAAGAGCCACGGGAAGTCATTTTTGACCGTCTTGATGGGAAACCAGTATTAGCTGGTGCCGTCGCCCAAATTGCCTGTGAAGTATCTGCTGAACACGTAGAAGGGGATCATACCCTTTTTATCGGTAAGGTGACTGATATTAAGCTTGAAGATGCCGAACCACTTCTTTTTTATAGCGGACGCTATCGTACCTTATTAGAGGAATCAACTGTTACATCAAATTAAAAAAATCACAACCATGATAAAGGAGCAGTGGTAATGGATATTCAAAAAGCTGCTACAGCCCTAATGGAAGCGGAAAGTGAGAAACAGCCGATTGCTCCCTTTACTTCATCTACAGAAGAAATTTCTGTGGATGAAGCCTACCAAATTCAGCTGCATCAAATTCATCATAAAGTGGATAAAGGTGCAGTAATTGTTGGGAAAAAAATCGGTCTCACAAGTAAAGCGATGCAGGATATGTTTAATGTGAACGAGCCTGATTATGGGCACCTTCTTAATGACATGATCTATGAGGATGGAGAGACGATTGGACTAAATCAGTTTATCCAGCCAAAGATTGAATTCGAAATCGCCTTTGTCTTAAAAAAAGATTTAAGGGGTCCTGGAGTAACAATGAATGACGTCATCGAAGCAACCGATTACATTGTACCGGCACTCGAAATTATTGATAGTCGTATTAGAGACTGGCAAATCAAGTTCGAAGATACGGTAGCAGACAATGGCTCTTCAGCAGGGGCGGTTATCGGCAAAACAACTGCTAAGATAGATGGGCTTGACCTCACCAAAATTGGCATGAATGTATTTAAGAATAATGAATTTTTGGACTCTGCTGTAAGTGCAGCTGTAATGGGGAATCCTGCTCAAGCCGTTGCCTGGCTTGCTAACGCCTTAGGTAATTACGGTATCTCACTATATGCTGGTGAAGTTATTCTTGCTGGAGCTCTTTCAAAGGCGATAGTCATAGAGGATGGGGATACATTCACAGCAGAATTTGAACATATGGGTTCAGTATCAGCGAGCTTCAAAAGAAACCGTTAAAAATAATTAAAACACTAGTATGATTTTTGTTTGAAGACTCCTTGTATATCGTTATGTAAGGAGTCTTTATTGTAAAGAAAAAAATTCCATAAAATGAGAGGTAGTAAAATGGGTATTAAAGTTGTTAGATTCGAAAAGGAACAAAAAGAGCAATGGGGAGTGGTATCAGGAGATCAAATCCGCCTTTTATCAGGTACATACCAAAGTTTAGCTGATTTTTTGGAGCATGGGAAAGAAGAAGCTCGTACCATCAATGCTCAAGATAATACAGTATGTGTTGCATTAAATGAAGTGACCATTTTGAGTCCAGTGACAAAGCCAGCACGAATCGTTTGTCAGGGAGTCAATTACTCAGAGCATCGTGCTGAGACGGGAATGGAAGCTGCACGAGCTCCTTTTAATATGATTTTTAGCAAAGCTGACAGTTCCCTTTGCGGCGCCACTAGCGAAATTGTAAGGCCGCGCGATGTTAAACTACTAGATTAGGAATTGGAGCTTGGTCTCGTAATCGGAACAGAAATCTCAGAGGCGATAGATATAACTGACGAACACCTTCATCAGTATATCGCCGGGCTGGTGATTGTTAATGATGTTTCTGCACGAGATGTTCAGCTTTCAGAGGGGCAATGGTTGAAAGGTAAGAGCTACCGAACTTTTTGTCCAACAGGTCCTTATCTTTATTTGCTTGACAAGGAAGAACTGCCATTGATTCATGATCTTGAGTTAAATCTTTGGGTGAATGATGAATTAAGGCAATCTGCCAATTCAAATCAACTGCTTTACAAACCTGCAGAAACCCTAACAGAGCTCTCGGAAATTATGGATTTATCCCCAGGGGATCTGATTGTTACTGGAACTGCAGGCGGGGTTGCTCTAA
Organism: Bacillus sp. ISL-75; assembly: GCF_018613095.1. Lineage (NCBI taxonomy): Bacteria > Bacillati > Bacillota > Bacilli > Caryophanales > Bacillaceae > Bacillus > Bacillus sp. ISL-75. The sequence goes on along the minus strand of NZ_JAGGQX010000009.1, from coordinate 83,931 downwards.
ATCTAACTCCACAAGTATTGGAACTTTTATCAAACATGTCTATACCTTATCAACAAAAGTTGGATTTACTTGAAGAGGGACAATTAATCAGTGGCAAATACCTTAAGGATGGCGATGTCATTCGCTCCCAAATTCGTAGCTCAAATGGATTAATCGATCTTGGCGAACAAATAAATAAAGTCGTTCCAAGTATAAAGAAAAGCCATGTAAACTCCTTTTAACCCTTAAATTGAGAGGGGGAATTAATATTGAGTAACTTAGCCCAATCATATAAACCTAGCTCCACAGAAGATGGAAATAAAAAAATCCTTTCAACTTCTGCTGCTTTTGGACTCCTAAGGAAAGGTTTAATCGAGAATCTAGGGACTAAAAGAGCAAAAGGGTTTCTACTTCGTTATGGTTGGAATTTAGGTGTTAGTGATGCAGAAGAAGCAATGAAAACAAGTTCATCGATCAATGACCTTCTTAATCAAGCATCGATTCTTCATTTAAGCACGGGACATTTTAAAGACATGAAGTCCGAAAGAATTATCGAAATGAGTGATTCCGAAACGATAAAATCAATCCTGGGCAAGGGAAAATGGATTGATTCATTTGAGGCAATTGAACATCTAAAGCATCATGGCAAATCAGACATTCCGGTCTGTCATACGTTGACAGGCTACGCAAGCGGATATATGTCTACTGTTTGCAGGAAGAGTGTCATTGTTAAGGAAATTAGCTGTATTGCTATGGGAGATGCTGAATGCTGTTTCGAAGCAAGGCTGCAAGAGGATTGGGGAAATGAAATTCAAGAGGAACTTAATTTCTATCATGAAAGTAATATCATTGATGAACTGGAGTATACTTATGAGCAATTGTTAGAGCAGCGGAATTTTATCGAAACCGTATCTAAATTTCATAAGAAATTAACGGAAAGTGTTTCGAATGGAAGCAATCTTCAGGATATTGCTGATAGCACTTTTAAATTATTGAGAATCCCAATTTCTATTGAAGATTTAAGCTTCCAAAAAATTGTTTACTCAGGGCTGAAGGAAGAGCAATATATTAGTCTTAATTACAACCTAAAAGAGAATTTAATTCGAAAAAATAGGAATAATCACAACCTGCTGCCATTATTTAATGAAACGACTAGAATAAAGACAGGAAATCAGGAACGTTTGATTACGCCCATTATTGTCCAAAAAAAAGTAATTGGATATTGTACCTTTCTTTATATAAATGAACCAGGGAAAAGCGTGGAAACGGATATTATGTTTATAGAGAGGGTTGCCAATGCCGCCTCATTGTACCTTTTAAACGAAAAAACAAGTTTTGAAGCACTTGAAAAAATGAAGGGGTATTTTTTAGAACAAATCCTTAAGGGGCAATATTCCTCCAAGGAGGAAATTATCAAGCGTGGCCGGCATATGGGCTTTAACCTTGAGAACCCTTTTTATATTGCCGCAATTGATTATAAAGAGAAGGGAAAGACCACCCAGAATAGCTTTGATCACTATGACCAAATATTAGAGACCATTGCCAAGTATCTCGATATCCAAGGATATAAAGCGTTAATTGGTCAGTATGAGGGTCAGATTATTATGCTGATCCCCGAAACAACAAATATTATCGCTATAATGGAAAAAATCCTGAAACATATTGAAACAACGTATTCATCTTATCAATATAAAGTCGGGATAAGTGATAAATCCGAGGATATTGAGAGTATATTGGATTATTTCGAAGAGTCATTAATTGCTTTACGGATGTCCACAGATAAAAAAATTAATGGTTTTAAAGATTTAGGGATAGTTGGTGTCCTAATAAATTCAAAAAATGTAAGCGGGATTAAGAAAATCGCAAAACAAGAATTAGGACCACTATATAAATTAAATGATGTGAAACAAAAAGAATTACTGAAAACACTCTATGTCTTTTTATCTAATGGTGGAAAACTTCAGCAGACGATGGATGACCTTTCCTTATCTATGAGTGGTCTAATGTATCGAATCAATAAGATTGAAACGCTAATCAATAAAGATTTGCGGGATTCTTCCCAAAGCTATCAGCTCTTGCTAATTCTTGACTCACTGATGGCATTGGGAGAGCTAAAAATATAAACAACTAAGGGCAGTCCTAATCGGATTGCTCTTATTTATTGAGTTCATCATTTGATAAAAACCAACAAAAACAACTTAAAAATAGTGTAAATTCCAACAGTTTTTACTCTAGATACAGTATACAGAATTTTCTAAAATATGAAATTGTAAGCACTTTCAAATGCATGCTATTTATAGGGAGGAATTTATTTGAATCAAGGACAATCTATTAATCTGATTGAAAAAAGCACGGTAAAGAAAACAATGAAGAGAATTCTGCCATTTATTTTGCTTTTGTATGTGGTTGCCTTCTTAGACCGAGTCAATATGGGTTATGCAGCCTTACAGATGAATGCGGATTTGTCATTAACAGCTGAAGTTTTTGGTTTGTTGTCTGGTCTATTTTTTATCAGTTATTTCCTCTTTGAAGTTCCTAGTAATATGATTTTGAATAAGGTCGGGGCACGGTTGTGGATTGCCCGTATTATGATTACTTGGGGAATTGTCGTTGTGTTCCAAGGCTTTATCCAATCAGCAACCCACTTATATATATTACGCTTTTTACTGGGTGCAGCTGAAGCAGGATTTGTTCCAGGGATCATTCTATATTTAACGTATTGGTTCAGGGCACGTGAACGCGGAAAAGCAACAGCACTTTTTTTTGTTGCCTTGCCATTAAGTGCGTTGATCGGTGCTCCGCTGTCAACCTGGATCATGGATACAATCACATGGAATGGTTTGGCGGGTTGGAGATGGATGTTTATCTTAGAAGGTTTGCCAGCTGTTATTTTAGGGATTGTGGTTATGTTTTATTTGACCAATAAACCTGCTAACGCAAAATGGTTAACGACGGAAGAAAAAACATGGCTCGAGGGAGAATTAGACAAGGAACGAAAATTAAGTGCCAAGTTAAATAAAACCTCTCATCTCGGTATGTTGAAAGAGTCAAAATTGTGGAAATTAGCTTTATTTAATATCGCTGGTTTTATCGCAGTAAATGCACTTTCCTATTGGATGCCAACCATTATTAAATCTTTGTCTTCATCTACAACGACTAACTTACAAATTGGCTGGTTAGCCATGATTCCTTCGATTGTTGCGATTCCGTCGATTCTTTTTACGGGATGGAATGCAGATCGTACGAACACACACAAATTGCATTTAGGAGCAAGTGTGTTTATTGCCATGGTTGGATTCATTGGCTGTGCTTTTGTATCAAGCGTTCCACTTATGGTCTTAATGCTCTCCATTACATCCGCGGGATTATATGGTATATCAGGTACTTTTTATGCATATATCACATTCTTCTTCTCAGAATCTACTGCACCTGTTGGCATCGCTTTAGTAAGTACTCTTTCCTCATTAGGCGGTTTCGTTGGGCCATATATAATGGGTGTTTTCAATTTTAAGCAAGCGATGTTCATCATTGCTGGATTCCTGCTAATCAGTTTAATCACACTCACAACACTTAAATTAGCAAAGAAAGATCCGAAGGAAATAGAAGACAAAATAGTCGTAGAAATATAGTTAAAAAACCAATAAAAACTATCTAAAAATGGTAGGAAGTCAGATGGTTTTTTCTCTAGAATTAGAATGCTGAATTTTCTAAAATTTAGACAGGGTTAAAAAATGAAAAGGGTTACATTATTTTGGATGTTCCCTTGATAGTTTTATTTACTGAAGGAGGAGAATTTCAAAATGGCAAACATTACTCAACAGCTAGTTAAAACGGATAACTTTGAAACATTTGTAAATCGTTCAGGTGAGGGCAATTCTGAAACTATATTATTCTTACACGGCTCTGGACCAGGTGTTTTTGCATGGGCTAACTGGAGGTACGCATTAAATACATGTGGTGAAACATATGACTGTATTGCTCCAGACCTGCTTGGCTTCGGACAAAGTGGACATCCTGAGGCACTTCCAAAGAACAGACAGGGATGGATGGACCTTTGGGTAAATCAGCTGATTGAACTGCTGGATCGTTACGGAATACAAAAGGCTCACGTGGTTGGGAATTCGTTAGGCTGTTCCATTGCATTGGAACTATTACTAGAATATCCAGAACGTTTTGGCCGAGTTGTCTTAATGGGACCTGGAGGGACACCGAATACAAAGTTAAGTCCTGAACTAGCTCGTGCTAAAGGATTCTACGATAATCCATCTGAAAAGAAAATGCGTCAAATTATGGGCTGGTTCGTGTATGATGTGGAAAAACTTGCTCCAGAAATAGACTCGCTAGCTGCTACACGATATGAGACAGCGATGCGTCCAGAAATCCATCTTTCCAACGAATCTATCTTTGCGACAGCAGCTGTCCCTGTGCCAGTAACAGCACTTAAACGGATCCAAAACCCAATATTACTTGTTCATGGACGTGATGACATGGTTTGCTCGGTTGAATCTAGCTATTACCTACTCTCACATCTCCAGAATGTTCAATTACATGTTTACGGTCAATGTGGCCACTGGACACAAATTGAGAACCAAGAAAGCTTTAATAATTTAATCCAAAACTATTTCTCTAGTTCAATCTAAAAAATATAACGTGCGGAGGTATAATGATGACTTTACCAGAGATTGCAAAGTTAGGACATGTGGCACTCGTCACACCGGATTTGGAAAAATCATTATGGTTTTTCAGGGATGTCATTGGATTGGAAGTAACAGAAGAAAAAGCTGGAACCTATTACTTACGTGCATGGGGCGACTTTGAACATCATTCCCTCTCTTTAACAGCAGGAGAGAAAGGGTACGTTGATCATATTGGATGGAGGACGAAACGACCGGAAGATGTGGAGGGCTTTGCCCAGCTGCTTGAAAAAGCTGGAACTGAGGTTAACTGGATTGAAGCGGGCGAAGAAGCTGGTCAAGGACGAGCGATACGCTTTAAACTGCCAAGCCAGCACTCTTTTGAAATTTACTATGATGTAGAAAAGCCTAAAGCAGATGAAAAAAGCCGTTCTGTCTTAAAAAATCAAACGTACAAAGCGTGGGCGCGCGGCTGCTCGCCAAGGCGATTTGACCATGTAAATATTGCTACTTCCATGGATGTCGGTGAAATTCTCGATTACTTAGGCAGCCAATTAGGATTTAAGCTTCGTGAATATGTGAGATACCATGAACAAACGACCGTTGCAGGCTGGATGAGTGTTACTCCTTTAGTTCACGATATTGCAGTTATTTCAAGACCGCAAGCAGAAACACCAAACCAGCTTCATCACATTTCCTATTGGCACGATAACGCTCAAGATATCCTTAGGGCTGCCGATATTCTTGCAGAAGAAGGCATTAAATTCATTGGTCCTGGTAAACACGGGGTATCTCAAGCGTTTTATCTCTATGTATGTGATCCTGGCAGCGGCTGTCGAGTGGAATTATTTAGCGGATCTTATTTAATTTTTGAACCAGACTGGGAACCGGTCGAGTGGACGGAGGAAGATCACTCGATTGCTAACACCTATTGGGGAGAAACCGTAAGCGATAAGGAATTGAATAAACCAACGATCGAAGCGTGATTTATAGGCTGACTCAGGAAATAGCTTGAGTCAGTTTTTTTGAAAGCGAGGGACAGTTTTGTGACGGAAAACAAAATCTATGAAACTGATATTGTTGTAGTAGGGGCAGGAAATGCCGCCATGTGCGCTGCAATAGCCGCACGGGAAAATGGTGCCAATGTCATTGTGCTTGAAAAAGCTCCAGAGGCTGAAAAAGGTGGCAATAGCACGTTTACGCATGGCTCCATCCGCTTTGCCTATAAAGATGTTGAAGAGTTAAAACAAATTATGCCGGACCTAACGCAGGAAGATATAGACATGACAGATTTTGGGTCGTATACGGAGGAAGAATTTTTTGATGATATGTGCCGGATAACGGAATATCGTACCGACCCAGAGCTTGCCTCCCTCTTAACAAGTAAAAGCTTCGAAACAATGAAATGGATGCAGTCCCATAAAGTCAGGTGGGTGCCCATATACGGTCGCCAGGCCTTTAAAGTGGATGGCATCTTTAAATTTTGGGGTGGAATGATTGTTGAATCCGTAGGTGGAGGACCAGGTTTAGTTGGAGCACTACATGCTGAAGCAGAGGGTTTAGGTGTTCAAGTGTTATTTAATGCGATGGCAACCGAACTCATTCACGATGATGATGGCGTACATGGGGTCGTTTTTAAGCATAATGGAAAAACAACAGAAATCCATGCGAAAGCGGTTATCCTCGCCTCTGGAGGGTTCCATTCGAATCCGGAAATGCGGACCCGCTACTTAGGCCCCAATTGGGATTTAGCTAAAGCAAGAGGTAGCCGTTTTAATACCGGCGAGGGCATTCAAATGGCGCTAAATATTGGAGCTCTTGCTGCTGGAAACTGGTCAGGTTGCCATTCCGTTGGCGGAGACCGCTATCTTCCAGAATTTACAGAAGGATTTCAAAAACTCAGCTATCCATTTGGCATCATCGTTAACGCAGATGGAAACCGTTTTGTTGATGAGGGAGCCGATTTTCGAAACTATACGTATGCGAAATATGGAAAAATGATTCTTGAGCAGCCAGGACAGTTTGCTTGGCAGGTATTCGATGCTAAAGTAGCCGGGCTTTTACGAGAGGAATATCGGGGACGAAAGGTAACAAAGGTCAAAGCTAATACCTTGGAAGAGTTGGCGGAAAAGCTTGATGGGGTGGATAAGGAAGGTTTTTTAAAGACGATAGCGGAATACAATGAGGCTGTCCGTAAAGATATACCATTCAACCCTAATATTAAGGATGGCCGTTGTACACATGGATTAGCGGTGCGGAAATCCAATTGGGCCAATACCGTGGATGAAGGTCCTTTTGAGGCTTATGCGGTCACCTGCGGAATCACCTTTACGTTTGGCGGCTTAAAAATAAACACGAATACCGAGGTTCAAGACGTATTGTCCCAATCGATTCCAGGGTTATATGCTGCTGGGGAACTGGTAGGCGGCCTATTCTACTTTAACTACCCTGGTGGTGCGGGCTTAATGGCAGGATCCGTTTTTGGGAAAATTGCCGGTGAAAATGCCTCACGTTTTATTACCCAAGTAAAAGAAAAAGAGGAGATGTTTTGAAGGTATAAGCAAGGGGAAAATAAAGAGTATTTATACTGCAAAACCAATTGGGAATATATAAAAATGGAAAAAATAGTCTGTATTACCATTTAGGTAGGTCAATTTATATTCATTAAAATAAACGTGTAGATAAAATGAATAAGGGGTGCAAAATATGGTAAGCAAAGTATTGGATGAAAACAAGGCCGACTTGAGCCTGTTATTAAAAGGGGCAGAAAAGGTTGGGAAAATTGCCGAATCGGAAGCACTAGAGGCAGATCAAAACAAAACGGTTTCAAAAAATGTCATTGATGCGATAAAAGAGGCCCGATTATCTAAGTTGTTACTGCCAAAAAAATATGGTGAGCCACAAGTAGATTTAAGAGAGTATTCCCAGATTATTCGAACGGTCGGAAAATATAATACTTCTGCAGCTTGGTTAACCTTTCTATATTCCATTCATAATAGTTTAGTAGCATTTATGACGAAAGAGGGAGCAGAAGAAGTGGTGAATCAAGGAGGATTAATTGCCGATATCTTTGCTCCTATAGGGAAAGTGGAAAAGGATGGGGACGGTTTTCGGATTACAGGTAAGTATAGTTTTGTAAGCGGAATCTTATATAGTGACTGGGTGGCTCTTGCAGTGAAAATGAAACTGGATGACAGTGAAGAGACTGAACTATGTATGCTAAATATACCGATATCTGATGTGGAAATAGTAGAAAATTGGGATACGTTAGGACTAAGAGGGACGGGAAGCAACCAGGTAATTGTCGATAATGTCTATGTTCCAAAGCACCATCTAATACGGCTTACGGTTGCCGATCGTACAGGCAGACCGCCACAGGGTTATGATAAAGACTATCCTCTTTATGATGTTCCATTTTTCTCATCCTTTTGTGTCGGATTCCCAATGGTTGCATTGGGTGGTGCTGAGCGCCTACTGCAGGAATTTAAGAACCGAACGGAAAAGCGGGTACGAATGGGAGGGAATTCCGCTAAAGATTCCCGGCATCAGGGGGTATTGGCTGAATTAATAATAAAATATTATGAGGCAGAAGGTCTACTAGACAAATATATTTCTTTATTGGAAAACTATGAAATGGGAAAAGAAGATAAACGTGGTGAATTCGCCGCGATAAGGGCAAAAATCACAAAGAACGTATCGGATATTGCTGTAAAAGTTTTATTGACACTTGGCGGATTTTCCATGTTTAAAGGAGATCCAATTGAAATATTCGTACGCGATCTTTTGGCAGTATGCACCCATCGATCCAATCTTTATGAAGACTCGGTTGAAGCGTTTGGAAAGACACAATTTGGCGTTGATGTTTCGATTAATGGGTAATAAGTTAACGGCAGCATAAAAAACACCTAAAACTCTTTTTAGGTGTTTTTTTATGGATTAAAAATCTAAAAAAGTTATTAAATGTGTTAATTAAATGCCTCTTTAGAGAAAAACCAATAAAAATCATCTAAAAAATACGCTAACTCAAACGATTTTTACTCTAGATTGAAGTTACCGAATTTTCTAAAATCTAATTATAAACAAAAACTCATTTAATACTTACTAAAATAGACAGGCTAAATCAAATTGGAAGGGAAGAGATGCAATGATGACAAGTACTATTTTGGATGTACAGACTGAACTGGTAGAAAAGGCACGATCGTTTGTCCCAAGATTGCGTGAACGGTCAAAAGTGACAGAGGAAATTCGGAGAATTCCAGATGCCACAATTAACGAATTAAAAAAGTCCGGTCTTTTCTATATCCTTCGTTCAAAGCAATTTGGCGGCTACCAAACAAACATGAGAACCTATACGGATATTGTGACGGAAATTTCACGTGGCTGCGGTTCAACTGGCTGGATTGTTGCCCTATGTTGTATTCGGGAATTGATGATATCGGAATCCTTTTCTGAAAAGACGCATCAGGAAATTTACGGATCTGGTGATGATATTGTTTTTTCAGGTGTATTTGAACCAAGAAAGATTCAAGTGAAAAAAGTTGAAGGCGGTTACAACATTGAAGAAGGTTATTGGCCGTTTTGCTCTGGTTCCCTTCATGCAACATGGGGATACTTCGGAATGCCAATTGTCGATGAAAATGGAAAGGTCGTTGATCAAGGCCTGATTACTTTACCAATGAGCCAAGTGGAAATTGCGGACGATTGGCATGTAATGGGACTTCGCGGCACAGGAAGTAACAGTATCAATATGAAAGATGTTTTTGTTCCAGACCATCGGGTTGTATCCTTTACCGACGCTATTGCTGGAAAGTTTCAATCTGATCATTTTCGAGATATTCCACTATATAATACAGCACTATTCCCAGCGCTGGCGATGTCAATCGGTGTTCCGGGCTTAGGAATGGCGAAGGCTGCTTTAGAATTATTCATGGAAAAATTGCCTAATCGAAGAGCGGCGAATTTGGGGGTTGAATACTTAAGTGATGCCGTCACCACTCATCATCAAGCTGCAGAAGCATCGCTAAAAATTGAAACCGCTGCCATGCACTTTTATCAAGTCGCTGACCGCCTCGACTCTTGTGCAGCAAGTGGCGAGTACATGAGCAAATTTGAAAGAGTCAAGGCATTGGCCAATATCGGCTATGCGGTGCAGTCCTGTAAGGAAGCCATCGATATCTTAATCCTTGCAACGGGTTCGGCCTATGTGGGCGATGGGAACCCGATGCAAAGAATCGGCCGGGACTTTGCTGCATTATATACACACAGAACAGTTTCACCTATAACCTCCAAAGAAAACTTTGGCCGAGAGTTATGTGGTCTTTCAAGCAATACGAAAAATATTTAAAGGGTATTATTTAAGTTCGAATAGATGGAGGGGAAGGGAATATTTTTGCCAGAAATTGCCAAGTTAGGACACGTTGCACTCGTCACACCTGACCTTGAAAAATCATTATGGTTTTTCCGAGATGTGATTGGTTTGGAAGTTACCGAAGAAGTGGACGAAACCATTTATTTACGTGCGTGGGGTGATTTTGAACATCACTCTCTGTCATTAACAGCTGGAGAAAAAGGGTATGTCGACCATATTGGTTGGAGAACAAAGCGCCCTGAAGATGTCGAAGGTTTTGCTGAACTGCTTACTAAGGCTGGGACAGAAGTGAAGTGGATTGAAGCAGAAACAGAGAGAGGCCAAGGAAGAGCGATCCGCTTCCAACTTCCAAGCCAGCATACGTTTGAACTTTATTACGATGTTGAAAAGCCAGTAGTTGAGGAAGGCAGACGATCCGTATTAAAGAATCAAACGTATAAATCATGGAATCGCGGTGTGTCTCCAAGAAGATTTGATCATGTCAATATTCATACATCAACGGATGCTTCGCTTACGTATGAGTTTCTAGAAAATCAATTAGGATTTAAAATGCGTGAATTCCTTAAAGATGATGATAACCAAACGATTGCTGGCTGGATGAGTGTCACCCCATTGGTTCATGATGTCGCAGTTTTATCAAAGCCCCAGGCACCAACACCAGCTAGGCTGCACCATATTGCTTATTGGTCAGATAACATGCAGGATATTCTCCGGGCTGCTGATATTCTGAAAGAGCAGGGAATCAATTTTATCGGACCAGGGAAGCATGGAATCTCTCAGGCTATGTATCTATATGTCATGGATCCTGGAAGCGGATGCCGTGTGGAATTATTTAGCGGTGGCTATTTAATATTTGAACCAGACTGGGAGCCAATCGAGTGGACGATGGAGGAAAGATCAATAGGTAATACCTACTGGGGTGAATCCGTCCAGGATAAGCCAGAAAATAACATTACCATCGAAGCTTAGGTTAATGATTAGGAGGGAACTGCATGGAAACGATTTATTTGAACCCAGAAAATCTAGCGGACTATCAGCATAAAGCAAAACAAAGTGTCATGGCCCTTGGATTTTTTGATGGTATTCATAATGGACACCGTGAAGTGATTAAAACAGCTTTTCAGAAAGCAAAAGAAAGGAATCTTTCACTATCTGTGATGAGTTTCTTTCCACATCCGAAAACCGTTTTATCCAATGGAAAGACACATGTTGATTATCTGATGCCGCTTTCTGATAAGGAAAAAATATTCTGTGAACTGGGGGTCGACATATTTTATATCGTTGAATTCGATAGAGAATTTGCTTCACTTTCCCCAGAAAAGTTTGCAGCAAAGTATTTAGTTGATCTTGGTGTCGTCCATGCAGTTGCCGGCTTTGATTATACCTATGGTTTTCGTGGAGTTGGAAATATGGACCGCTTGATAAGTGATTCAGGCGGGATTCTCGAAGTGACGAAGGTAGAAAAAGTGGAATACCAGGGGGAGAAAATTAGTTCAACCTGCATTCGTGAAAAATTGGCAAGTGGAAATATTGAGGATCTGCCAGCATTTTTAGGACGTCTCTATGAAGTGGGATGTGAATGGAACGGTACTTCGTTAACTGTCAGGCCCCATTATACCTTGCCTGCTCCGGGAAAATATGTAGTAACGGTAAGAGGTGCCAATCAATCACAAGTGCTAGAAATGATTGTGACAAAAGAAAAAGAATTGATTCCGCTAAAATCTTTTTCAGAGTTAGCCTCCAATTATTATGGTGTTCTTTCGATCATTTGGCACGAACAAATCCTCGGAAAAGTAAAAAATTCTTATCAAGAGAATGGGTGGGTTCAAGGAGTTGTCCAAATTGGATAACCAGAAGTTTTAATAAACGATAATTATAAAAAGGGGGGCTATTAAAAGTGAATAAAACGCAAGAGTTCCAAAAACTATTACACGAACCAGGTACATTTATCTTGCCCGGTGCTTACGATGCAATGTCTGCAAGATTAATAGAAGAAATCGGCTTTCAAGCAATATACGCCACAGGTGCCGGAATATCGAACGCTCAATTAGGGTGGGCAGATGTAGGCCTAACTTCCTTAAAAGAAGTGGTTGATATTGTCGCAAGGATGGCGGATGTGACGAAGATTCCGATTGTTGTAGATGCCGATACAGGTTTTGGAAATGCGATTAATGTGATCCGTACCGTACGAGAGTTTGAAAGAGCAGGTGTAGCTGCCATCCAAATGGAAGACCAGGTTTCACCTAAGAAATGCGGGCACTTTAATGGGAAAGATGTGATTTCAAAAGAAGAAATGGTCGGGAAAATCAAAGCTGCCGTTGACACAAGAAGGGATGAAAATCTCGCAATCATCGCCCGTACAGATGCATTAGCCGTATATGGCATGGAAGATGCGTTGGACAGGGCAAATGCTTATGCAGATGCGGGGGCCGACATAATTTTTGTTGAAGCGCCGACAACAATTGAGCAATTAAAAAATATCACCAGTTCATTAAAAGGGATACCGCAGATCATTAATCTGGTGGAAGGCGGTAAAACCCCGCTTATTTCTTTGAAAGAGGCCGAAGAGATTGGTTTTAAAATCATGCTTTGTGCAAATACTGTCCTTCGCTCGGCAATCAAAGGAATCACAGAGTCGTTAAGAATATTAAAAGCCGAAGGTTCACACGAAAATATTCACGAGTTAATTTGTACGTGGGAAGAGCGGCAATCACTCTTTAAACTAAATCAGATTAAAGAGTGGGAAAACAAATATGCAGAAAATCAGCCATTAATAAAAAAGTAAATTTACTTTTTTAATAAATTAAGAACTTAAAAGGAGGACTTAGTTGTGGGGAGAGAAGTAGATTACGACATCGTAGTCATAGGATGTGGAGTTGCCGGGACCTCAGCCGCATTGTCTGCCGCTGAAACGGCTAAAAAGGAAAATAAGAATCTAAAAATAGCGATTCTAGAACGAGCTGATTATGACCATAGAGGTGGAAATTCCCGTTGGACTGCCTCCTATATGCGTATGAAGAATCTCGATGAAGTAGCGGATAACTTTGTGGAAGATATGATGGCTTTTTCGGACAATTATTCCGATCGGGAGTACATAGAAACTCTCGCCAAGGATGCTGGCAGCACACTTCGCTGGGTGCAGGAAAAAGGGGTCGATTTTGACTATCTGCCGACGATGTTCTTAACCGCATCAAGACCTCGTTTGCTTCCAGTAGGCGGAGGACGTGCCATCGTTGACACCCTATCCCGCCGTGCCGGCGGTCTTGGTGTAGAGATTATTTACGAGGCTGCTGCTTGGAAATTACTTCTTGATGACGAGGGTGCCGTCAATGGATTGATGGTGCGCGTGAAAGGCGGCACATCCCTTCAATTAAAAGTGGGAGCTGTCGTGTTAGCGTCAGGTGGATTCCAGGGAAATCAGGAGATGATGGCCCAATATGTTGGCAGAGATGCTCATAAAGTCCGGACAGTAGCTGAGGGTGGTTTGTTTAACAAAGGTGAAGGAATCCGGATGGCTATGGAGCTAGGGGCAAAAACGGCGGGTCAGTTCGACTCTTTTCATGCTGAACCGGTCGACCCAAGAAGCAAGCGCGAAGAAGCTGCAGTAATGACATATCCTTACTTTATTCTAGTCGATCAGAATGGAAATCGTTTCGTTGATGAGGGAAAAACAACAGTCGATGAGCAATATGAAGAAGTTGCCCGGACGATATTCCACGACCTTCCTGGTCATATTGCCTATATGATTGGCGATCAAAAAATGTATGATATTCCTAACTATGAACGGGCAGTGGAAACCGATAAACCGGCCATTGTTGCCGATACGATTGAAGAGTTGGCGGAAAAGATTGGCGTGCCAGTCGGCCAATTAACGGCTACGGTTGAATCTTTTAACGCAGCTGTTCAACCGGGTGAATTTCTTTGGGATAAAAAGGATGGGAAGCAGGCGCTTGGAATTACACCGCCAAAATCTAATTGGGCAATCCCAATTGATAAGGCACCGTTTATCGCCTATCCCATTATCTGCTCCAATGTTTTCACTAATGGCGGGTTAGCTACCGACACGGATGGACGTGTCTTATCTCAAGATCATGATCCGATTCCAGGTTTATATGCAGTCGGCGAGACGGCTGGTCTTTATTACGGGAAATATCCAGGCGGAACATCTGTACTAAGGGGTCTTGTGTTTGGCCGGCGTGCCGGTGATCATGCTGTAGCATATGTAACTGATGCAAAGAAACTAGAGGTTTAACTAGTTTGGTTTTCATGAGAAAGGGTGAGGTTTTTTGGAATTAAAAGACAAGGTTGCCTTAGTAACAGGGGGAGGAAGAGGAATCGGCAGGGAAACCTGTATTCTCCTCGCGAAACAGGGCGCTAAAGTTGCTGTTTTTTCCGACGATGAATCTGAAAGCAAAGAAACTGCTTCCTATATTTCCGGGGAGGTTGGGGGCGAAGCAATCGCCCTTACCGGGGATGTTCGTTCAGAAGATGATATAAACCAAGCAGTCCAGACAACAGAACGAAGTTTGGGTTCAATCGATATATTAATCAATAATGCGGGTGTTATGCTCCTTAAGCCGTTCCATGAAATGACGGTTGAAGAATGGGACTTTGTACAAGATGTAAATATTCGTGGAGTCTATTTATGTTCTCGGGCAGTTGTGCCGCAAATGATCGAGAAAAGACACGGTGTGATCATCAATCTATCGTCGATTTGGGGAACTAAAGGCGGTCCTGACAGAAGTGCTTACATTGCTTCGAAATACGCATGTCTCGGATTCTCAAAAGCCTTGGGTGAAGAATTAAAGCCCTACAAAATAAGAGTGAATGCGGTCTGTCCAGGTCCTGTTAATACAAAGATGATGGACGACTTTGATGTGAATAAAGATAATTGGCTGCATCCAATAGACCTTGCTAATGTCATCGTCGATTTATGTTTACCAAAAAGTGTCGCTGTCACTGCAACCGCTATTGAAGCATTTGGTTACGGACGACCAGTAAATTTATAAATATTTCTAAAAGTTGAAAGGGGAAATCATAATGGAAAAATTAATTCCAGCTATTGAATCAAAAAATATCAGTCTAGCACTTGCTAATAAAATGTTAGAGGCAGCACTTGTTAAGGGAAAGGAACTAGGTATGCCGTTTAGCATCTCAATTGTTGATCGCGTGGGGAACTTAAAAGCGTTTGCTGCTATGGACGGTGCGCCAGTATTAAGTTTGGAAATTGCTCAAAATAAAGCCTTTTCTGCTGCTACTTATAATAGAGCAACACACGAATGGTACGACAGATTGAAGGATGATCCACCATTGCTGCATGGGATTGTTCACACTCCAAGATTGATTATTTTTGGCGGTGGTTATCCAATCAAAATCAATAACGAACTGATTGGCGGTGTGGGGGTTAGTGGCGGACATTATACTCACGATATGCAGGTTTGTCAGGCAGCATTAGAAGTGCTAAATAACCTAGAGTAAGAGGGTGTTGATGGATGGAAACCTATGATTTGATTATTTTAGGCGGCGGTCTAGCGGGGATGTGTGCTGCAGTTGAGGCAGGTGAAGCGGGTGCACACGTCCTGCTCCTTGAGAAACAGGATGAACTGGGCGGAAGTACGGTTCTTAGCTCAGGGTATATGGCCTTTGCCGGAACAGATATGCAAGAGAAGGCAGGTATCATTGATTCGACTGAGTCGTTATTGGATGACATGATCGAGGTCGGCGGCGGCGTGAATGAACAGGCACTCGTTGAAGCTTATGGTCAGCACCAATTAGTGACATATAATTGGCTTATTGAGCACGGTGTTGAGTTCCGCTCACTCGAAGCTGTGAGCGGTCACAGTGTTCCCCGCGGACATATTATTGACCCACACCAAGCGATTCAAATACTTAACCGAAGGGTTAAGCAGATGTCAAACGTGACCATTCGATTTAATGCTCCGGCACGAAGACTATTGAAAAATGACGATGGCCGGATTGAACGTGTTTTATACGTGGCCGAAGGGGTAGAGCAATTTGTGCATGCCTCCAAAGGGGTAATCATTGCATCTGGAGGGTTTGCAAAAAACGAGGACCTTTTGGGGCAGTTTGCCCCCCAATTAAAGGGAGCACTAAGGATTGGCGGCCGTGGAAATCATGGGGACGGATTACGGATGGCATGTGAGCATGGGGCCTGGTTAAAGGATTTACCATACCTGAATGGGACCTATGGATTTCATCCTACAGCTGCAGGACCAGTAAAGTCTCAAGGGTTAGCCTTTTACAAGGGTGCAATCATGGTCAACCAATTTGGGAAACGGTTCGTTAACGAGTCTATTTCTTATAAACTATTAGGAAAGTCCGCTTTCGAGCAGCCAGATCAAGTTAGTTTCCAGGTTTGGGACCAAACTGTTATGGACAAGAGTGTTCACGATGACCCTCTCTATGATTTTGAATTACTGAAGCGGCGCAGGCTTCTATATCAAACGGACACATTGGAGGATTTGGCTGACTGTATTGATGTACCACTTGAAGTATTGGAAGAAACGATCTCTAGATACAATCAAGGGATTAAGGACGGAGAAGATCCTGATTTCGGCAGGAAGTCATTAACACATAACTATGGAAAACCAACTCCGATAGAGAAGGCACCATTTTATGCATTTGAGTCGACAGTTGCGATGCTGGCAACATACGCAGGGGTGTCGGTGAACTCAGCGGCACAGGTGGTGAATCCTTACGGTGAGCCCATTTCAGGATTGTTTGCAGCCGGAGAGGTGACTGGTGGATTCCACGGGGCAGGTTACATGACAGGAAGTTCTTTAGGGAAATGTGCGGTCTTTGGACGGATAGCAGTCCAAGAGGCATTGAAAGAGGTAATAGTAAAATAATCGTATAGATTGCGAGAAGGCTAAGATTAGGATTCGCTCATAGAATTGGTGAATTCGCCCATAAAACTAAAAATTCGCTCATTGAACAGAAGAATTCGCTCATAAGATTGGTGAATTCGCTCATAAAATTGGATTCGCTGATTGAAATGGAGAATTCGCTGATAGAACACAAGAATTCGCTGATAGAACACAAAAATTCGCTGATTGAACTCAAAAATGCACCGTCATGACTGGAAAATCCAACGAGCATACCAGGAAATTCGATGATAAACTAGTAAAATTCACCAAATACTTTCTTAAAATAATAGTTTTCTCTAAAAAAGCACCAAAAAGGAGGTAAATATTTTGAAAATCTGGCATCAGAGCCTAACCACGATTGACCGGGTTCCTCAATACCGAGATGCAATCATGAACCATGTGCGGAAGATTGCACGACCAGACGTGGAGGTCGTTCTACATGGCATGTCTGAAGAGACATATCCCACACATTACCCCGGGCATTTTATTACTCATTCCTACCTGCAGAACTTGCACCGGGAACAGTTCGTTCGTGCTGCATTAATGGCTGAAGCCGCAGGATACGATGCGATGTTTATTGGGACCATTCCTGACGTAGGCCTTTTGGAGGCACGCACGCTCGTTGATATCCCTGTGGTTGGTTATGGGCAAGCCTCCTTCCATATGGCATCCATGCTTGGAGACCGTATCGGAGTAGTCAATTTTTTAACCCCATTGGCAGACGAACTTAGACAAAACGCCGCCCGGTACGGCCTCGGCGAAAAGCTCGGACCAATTGTGCCGCTGGAGTCAGGCTTTGATGATGTGCTCGCAGGCTTCAATAATCCTGAGCCAGTTATTGCGGCATTTCGAAGAGCAGCCGAGACTGCCATCTCTCAAGGAGCCGATGTGATTGTCCCAGGAGAGGGACCGATGAACGTTTTCCTTGCAACCTTCGGGATTTCAAGGATTGGTGACGTACCTGTCGTTGACTCATTTGGTGCCGGAATCAAGATGTGCGAATCACTAGCGGACCTAAAAAGAGTATCAGGAGTTTATATGACCCGGCGTGGCTACTACAATTCAAAACCACCAGCAGAAGCGGTTGCAAGATTACGAGAAATGTACGGATTAGACCCATACCCAAATCCTAATAACCAGCGAGGATTAGCAGTAAGGGCGGGAGTAGAAGTAAAAGGTTAACCAAATAAAAAGACAAGAGGTGAACTAGAGATGCATATCGTCGTATGCCTAAAGCATGTTCTTGATCCGGAAATTACTCCGCGTTATTTTCAAATTGACCCAGAGACCAATCGTCCGGTCAATGGAGATTCCGACATGGTTTTGGACTCTTTTGCCGAGAACGCGCTTGAACTGGCTATTCAACTTCGAGATAAAACACCGGGTGCTACGGTGACTGCCATCTGCCTTGGCGACGAATCATCGGAGGAGGTACTGCGCAGAGCCTTTGCATTCACGGCTAATACTGCCGTACGAATTTGGGATTCGGAGTGGGAAAATCTCGACGGTCAGGCCGTTGGACATATCCTTGCGCAAACTATCAAAACCCTTGGTGGTGCGGAGCTTGTACTGACCGGATATCAAGCAAGTGACATTGAGGAAGGCCTTGTGGGACCAGTCATGGCTGAAGAACTTGGGATTCCTTGTGTGACACTTGTCTCCGAACTTGAACTGGATGAAGACAGTGTGAAATCTACTTGCGAAGCAGAAGGCGGATATACTGTGGCGAGTGTTCCGTTTCCAGCTGTTTTTACAATTATCAGTTCTGAGACAAATGTCCCTCGCCTCCCTAAGGTTAAAGATATCCGACTTGCGAGGAGCAAGCCAATCACTCGATTTGAATCAGATGATATTGATTTGGATCATGTGCGGTGTCAGCCGGGTGTTAAATTGGAGCGGGCCTACGTCCTAAACAGAGATGTCAATTGCGAAATCCTTTCTGGCAGCGATGGCTCAGAGCTCGCAGCTGAATTGACTGACAAGCTCTTGGCACTCAAGATATTATAGGAGGTCTCAAACTATGTCCAAAATCCTTATCTATACAAATCAGCAAGAAGAATCACTAAGCCCGGGTGCCAAGGAAGCACTAGCATTCGGCAGTCGATTGGCAAGTGCCACCGCCGGAAGTGTGGAGGCTGTCTTGGTTGGACCCGCGACTGAGGCTGGTGCAAAGGAAGCAATTGCCTTTGGAGCAAGCAAAGTATATACCATTAATAATCCTTTACTTTCTGAATATCAGGTTGAACTTTACGTAGATAGCCTCTTCACTGTTTTCCAACAATCTGATGCCGATACGCTGCTCCTCTCCTTCGATAGAATGGGTAAGGATCTTGTAGGTCGACTGGCCACACGCATTGGCGCATCTGCCATAACAGAGGTGACTGATTTTAGAACTGAAGGCGGAAAGCTGACATGGGTGCGCCCAATTTATGGTGATAAAGCATATGGGGAGTATTCAACTACACGTCCTAAGGTGGTTGTAGGCATTCGCCAAAAGAGTCAGGAACTGGCTGTACCTGATTCAACGCGCATAGGTGAAATCATTTCTGTTGATTACTCCGTTCCAGAGGAAGTTGTTTTAACAAAACTGGTGGTGAAGATTCAGTCGGCCTTGTCAGATATCCGTCTTGAGGATGCTACAATTATTGTCTCCGGCGGTCGAGGTCTTGGCGGACCTGAAGGCTTTCAAGATTTGCAGTCCCTTGCAGAACTACTGGGCGGGACAGTCGGTGCTTCAAGGGCAGCATGTGACGCTGGATGGGTTCCTTCTAACCTGCAGGTAGGACAAACGGGGGCTGTTGTTGCTCCAGACCTTTATATTGCGGTCGGAATATCCGGTGCCAGTCAACATCTAGCAGGCATTACCAGTGCAAAAACTGTTGTTGCGATCAACACAGATTCAGAAGCACCCATTTTTAAACGGGCCAATCTAGGTGTAATCGCCGACTTCAAGACAGTGATACCAGCACTTACAGAAAAGTTGAAAAAGGTCCTTGTTTAAGGAATACACATCTAATAGATTCAAAGTCCTATTTTAAGTCCTCATTTTGGTAGGACTTATTTTTTTGTTTTCTGAAAATTTGGTACAATAGGGTTACCAAAATTTTATATTCAACCTACGAATGATAGAAAGGAGTATTAATGATGGTTTTAAAGCTTGAAAATGTCTCTTTATTACGAGAAGGAAATTGGATTTTACAAGATGTAAATTGGAAGATTAATAGAGGCGAAAACTGGGTTTTATTTGGATTAAATGGCTCGGGTAAGACAGCCATATTAAATTTAATAAATGCCTATTATTTCCCGACAAAAGGAAAAGTAACTGTACTAGGGATGGAATTTGGGAAAACCTATCTAAGTGAGAAACTGCGTAAACAAATCGGATTTGTCTCTTCATCCCTTCAGGAAAAATTTCATCCAGGGGATAATGCGTTTGAGGTTGTCTTAAGCGGTGCCTTTGCTTCTATCGGTCTTTACGAAACACCGACAGATGAAATGAGAAAAAAGGCTGTTGAACTATTGGAATCACTTGGTTGTATAGGGTATGCGAACCGAAATTACGAAAAATTATCACAAGGGGAAAAGCAGCGTGTCTTAATTGCTCGTGCGTTGATGGCTGACCCTTCTTTGCTCATTCTCGATGAACCTACGAATGGATTGGATTTTATCGCGCGCGAACAACTGTTAGAATCGATTGAAAAAATTGCTGAAAATCCCGGTGCTCCGACATTGATTTATGTAACACATCATATCGAAGAAATTTTACCAGTTTTCACTAAAACCTTATTACTAAAAGAGGGACAAGTTTTTGCAGATGGAAAGACAAGTGAATTGATATCTAGTCAAAAACTAACGGCGTTTTTCAATCTTCAAGTTCATGTGGAGTGGAAGAACAACAGGCCGATGCTTTCTAGACTACAGGTTGATGAGAAAGATAAACTCAAGGCCTATTGATGATTGAAAAAGGCGCATGAATTATTCATGCGCCAACTTTGGGTGAAACTGTATAAAACTTCACAGTTTTTATGAAGATTGTAGTATATAGTGAAAGGAAGCTGAGATATTAAAATTTATCTGACTGAGAGGTTTGGCAAGATGAAACGATTTTCTGTCTTTTTAATGAGTCTTATTATTATATTTATCGTGGGCTGTGGGGCATCCAATAATATAACTGTGAAACTTACCGCGCCAAAAACATTTACCCCAGGAAAAATATTTGCGATGCAATTTACCGTAGTGACTTGGGTGTAGGGAAACAACAATTAACGGAAATAGCGAAGGCACTATCTAAAAATGTAAAATTGTTAATATTGGATGAACCTACTGCTGCTTTAAATGAACACGATAGTGAAAACCTATTAAATCTTTTATTAGAGTTTAAAAAACAAGGCATGTCAGCCATTATTATATCGCATAAATTAAATGAAATTTCCAAAGTGGCGGATTCCATCACAATTTTGCGAGACGGCCAAACCGTAGAAACTCTAGATATGAAAGTAGACAAAATATCAGAAGACAGAATTATCAAGGGAATGGTAGGAAGAGAATTAACGAATCGCTATCCAAAAAGGGATGCGAAAATTGGAAATACCATTTTTGAAGTGAAAAACTGGAATGTCTTTCACGAAATGCATGCAAATCAAAAATTAATTGATAATGTGAATATTCATATTCGTAAAGGTGAGATTGTTGGTATTGCCGGCTTGATGGGCGCAGGAAGAACAGAGTTGGCAATGAGTATCTTTGGGAAATCGTATGGAAAGAAAATAACGGGACAAATATATAAAGATAGTAAAGAAATCTATTTGAATAATGTTAGTCAGGCAATCGAACATGGAATCGCTTATGTTTCTGAAGATCGAAAGGTTAACGGGTTAATCTTAATGGATGATATTAAACAAAACATTACATTAGCCAGCCTTAAAAAGATAACCAACAAATTTGTTATTAATAAGAACCAAGAAATTATTGAATCGGAAAAATTCCGTGAAAAATTAAAAATTAAAACTCCTAGTATTCATCAGAAAACTGGAAATCTGAGTGGTGGAAATCAACAAAAAGTTGTATTGAGTAAATGGATCTTTTCAGAGCCTGACATCCTGATTTTAGATGAACCTACTCGAGGTATCGATGTAGGGGCAAAGTTTGAAATTTACACAATCATTAATCAGTTGGCTACAGATGGAAAAGGGATTTTAGTCATTTCTTCATAGCTGCCAGAAATTCTTGGGATTTGTGATCGAGTGTATGTAATGAATGAAGGCAGAATAACAGGAGAAGTTTTAAAAGAAGAAGCAACTCAAGAACGTATTATGAAATATATGACCAAAAGTATGGTTTAGGGGGTAGCAAAACATGCAATCGTTAACGCATAAAACGGCTGAAAACGAGAAAGTTGCAGTTCGTGAACCAAAAGTAAATCACATTTTACAACTTTTCAAAAATAATTTGAGACAATACAGTATGATTTTGGCACTAGTTTCAATTATGATTCTTTTTCAAGTTCTAACAGATGGTATTTTATTAAGACCATTAAATATTACAAACTTAAACTTGCAAAATAGTTATATTTTAGTTTTGGCAATAGGAATGATTTTAGTTATTATTACCGGACATATTGATCTATCGGTCGGTTCAATAGCAGCCTTTGTCGGAGCTATATCTGCTATATTAATGGTTAATTATGAAGTTCCAATCTCAGCCGCAATAATAATCTCATTATTAATTGGTGCACTTATTGGCGCTTGGCAAGGATTTTGGGTGGCATATGTCAAAATTCCTGCGTTTATTGTTACTCTAGCAGGAATGCTTTTGTTTAGAGGATTGACTATGGTTGTGTTAGAGGGCAAATCAATCGCCCCATTTCCTGAAACATTTCAAAAAATCAGCTCAGGTTTCATTCCCGATGTGTTTGGTGGAGCGAACCTTCATATTTTAACTCTTGTCATTGGAGCTCTGCTATCTGTCATTCTAATCTTCAATGAATTGAAAATTAGAAAAGCTGAAATAAAATACAATTTAAATGTTTCACCTATAGGAATTTTTATTTTGAAGATTATTGCAATAGTTGCCTTAATTAATGTATTTGTGTATGTTCTTGCTACTTACGAAGGAATTCCTAATATATTAGTTATCTTGGCTTTATTAATATTGGCTTATCAATTTATTACAACAAAAACCATTGCAGGGCGTCACATTTACGCGATAGGTGGAAATGAAAAAGCAGCCAGTTTATCAGGGGTCAAAACAAAGCGGGTTACATTCTGGGTCTTTGTAAACATGGGAGTATTATCGGCTCTATCTGGGCTTCTATTTGCAGCTCGATTAAATGCTGCAACACCTAGAGCAGGAAATCTTTTTGAACTTGATGCGATTGCAGCATGTTTTATTGGCGGGGCATCAGCATATGGTGGAGTAGGTACGGTCCCAGGGGCTATTATTGGTGGACTTGTTATGGGTGTCATGAATAACGGAATGTCCATCCTAGGTTTAGGAATAGATTGGCAGCAAGGTATTAAAGGGCTTGTATTGTTAGCTGCAGTAGCTTTTGATATTTATAATAAAAACAAATCATCATAATTTACCTTATTAAATAAGAGTAGACCGCTATCTTTAAATGGTAGCGGTCTTTCTGTAGAGGAATGTTTTGTCTATGTTGAAAATCATGCAGATAAATTAGAGTCCGCTTTAATCCTAGGACAAGATGTTTGGTTATTCATTGTGCAAGAATCCTAGAAAACAGATAAAAAAAGGTTAAAACGGAAATAAATAAAAAATAAAAAAATTTATTTTGTATATTCAAAAATAAACAAAAATGTTTTATAATAAAAACAGAATATAATAAACATATTAACAAACAAACGGGGGAATTCAGATGGTAAAGAATCTTTGGGATACTGAAAAGGCATCACAAGTTTTAAAAGGGGTAGAAGAATTAGTGTATCGGTCCAACTTGATTGGATCAGATCGTGCCGTATGTAACTGGGGTGGCGGCAATACATCGATGAAAACAACTGAAAAGGATTTTCGCGGTCGTGATATAGAAGTGATGTGGGTAAAGGGAAGCGGTTCTGATTTAGCAACAATGAAAGCTCATAATTTTACAGGACTAAACCTAGAAGATATCCTTCCATTATTTGAACGTGATGAAATGACAGATGAGGATATGGTGTCTTATCTTTCACATTGCATGATTGACAGCAAACATCCAAGAGCATCGATCGAAACATTATTACATGCGTTCTTACCATATAACCATGTAGACCACACACATCCAGATGCGATTATTAGCCTATGCTGTGCTGATAATGGGAAGCAGCTTGCTGAAGAGATTTTTGGAAATCGTTTTGTTTGGGTTCCATATGTACGGCCAGGCTTTACACTTTCAAAAATGATCGCAGAAGGAGTAAGAAATAACCCAAATGCGGAGCTTGTCCTAATGGAAAAACATGGACTTGTTACGTGGGGAGAAACTTCAGAAGAGTCCTATGCCAAAACCATTGAAATTATTAATGAAGCAGAACTATATATAAATGAAAGAATTAAAGAAGAAACTGTTTTTGGCGGTCAAAAATATGAATCTCTTTCAGAGGAAAATGCAACGAATATTTTGGCTAAAGTAATGCCAGTTATCCGCGGTGCTGTGAGTGAAGAGAAGAAAATGCTGTTAACCTATGACCGCGGTGAAGATGTACTACAATTTGTAAACAGCCAAGCGGCACCAGAACTTTCTCAGGTAGGTGCTGCCTGTCCAGACCATCTTGTACATACAAAAATGGTACCACTTTATATTAATTGGGATCCCCAAACAAAGGATGTAGAAGCCTTAATTGTTAGTGTAAAAGAAGGGATTGCCAGTTTCAAAGCACAATACAAAGAATACTTTGAGCGTAATAAACACGAAGGAGATAAAATGTTTGAGCCAGCTCCTCGTGTTATCCTCATTCCTGGGGTGGGTATGGTAAATTCAGGTAAGGATGTTAGTAACTCTAAAGTGAGCGGGGCTTTATATCATCGCGCGATTGCGGTAATGAAAGGTTCCACTACATTAGGAAACTTTGTATCCTTAAGCGAAAATGAATCCTACAACGTGGAATATTGGCCATTAGAGCTATATAAATTAACACTTGCTCCTGTAGAGGCTGAATTTTCTAGAAAAGTAGCTTTTGTTACTGGAGGTGCAGGTGGAATAGGAAGCGAAACTTGCCGTCGCTTTGTTTCTGAAGGTGCTCATGTTGTCGTAGCGGACTTAAACCTTGAAGGGGCAGAAAAGGTTGCCGCTGAAATTAATGAAAAGTACGGGGCAAATCGTGCCCTTGCTGTAAAAATGGACGTAACAAAAGAAGAACAAGTTGAATCAGCCTTTGATCAAGCAGCCCTAGAGTTTGGCGGTGTAGATATAATTGTAAACAACGCCGGTCTTGCTACATCAAGCCCAATCGACAAAACGACTCTTCAAGAGTGGAATTTAAATATGAATGTTTTAGGAACAGGATATTTCTTAGTTGCCCGCGAAGCATTCAAACAAATGAAACAGCAGGGTATCGGCGGAAATATGATCTTTATCGGTTCTAAAAACTCTGTTTTTGCAGGAAAAAATGCAGCTGCCTATAGTTCTGTAAAAGCACTTGAAACACACTTGGCAAGATGTATTGCAGCCGAAGGCGGAGAGTTTGGCATTCGTGTCAATTCAGTCCTTCCAGATGCAGTACTCCAAGGCTCTGCTATTTGGGGTTCAAGATGGCGAGAAGAGCGTGCCGCAGCATACGGAATTGAACCTGATCAACTAGAAGAGCACTATCGCAAACGTACAACTCTTTTAGTTAATATTTATCCTTCAGATATCGCTGAATCAATCGCATTCTTTGCCTCATCAAAATCAGACAGAACGACTGGCTGTATGTTAACAGTAGATGGCGGGGTGCCTGCTGCGTTTACGAGATAATAATTGCCTTAATACAAAGGTGTCCCAAAGTGGACTTACCCCCGTCAAGTGGACAGATTATTAAAAGGTGCATTAACTAGGAATCCTTAGCCCTAAATTCTATAGGGCTAAGGTTATTTAATTTCTTTTGAAAACGTTTGTTATAATTTTTTGAGGTGTACTGGACTCCTTGATCGCTATGTAATAGGAGTCCTCGAATTTCTCTTTTTTATAGATTTTTTTACTGTATGGATTCCATTGTTTTCTTTAAACGGTAAATTCGTTTATGGTTAATCTCTGGACCATACTCTCTTTAAAGCCAGATTTACACTTTTGGATAACTATAGCTCCAATTAATATCAGGATCTTGTTGGAATAAAGGTGGAGTTTTTTGTATTAAAATGATTTATTACAAGGATGGTTCATTTATAATCAGTTTTTTGGTATTCTAATATATAGGGTTTACTTTATTATATTGAAAAATCTATTCATAATTAAAACGCAATTATCTGGTTTGAAACAAAGATAAAATCTGTGTTAATTTAAATAAAAAGAAAAAATATTTGTTATTTTTTTGTTTTGTGAATAAGAAAGGAGGTATTTATGTTGGTTTCGAATAATCACCAAGATATTACATTGGTTGGAAATGAGAGACAAGTGAGTTTAATTAAACTTGTTGAAGAGCTAGGAACGATTCGTGTTTCAGACATGAGTAAGCGGTTTAATGTTACAGAAGAAACGATTCGTAGGGATTTTGAACGGTTGGAAAAAGAGGGATTTCTAACAAGAATTCATGGAGGTGCAATTACTTCAAAACAGAATGAAACTGAGATTCCAGTTTTAAAGAGACAGGAAATCAACATTGATGAAAAACAGGCCATTGCATACAAAGCCTCTTCTTTTGTAGAGGATGGAGACATTATCGCCCTTGATGCAAGTACCACAGCTTTGCAAATGACAAAATATCTAATAGGTAAAGATATAACGGTCATTACGAATTCAATTGGTGTTACTCTGGAACTTGCGAAAAAACCAGGGATAACAGTCATTACTATTGGAGGATATTTATTAGAAGATTCTATGTCGTTTGTTGGATCCTCAAGTGAAAAAATAATTGAAGACTATCACGTTGATAAGTATTTCTTTTCATGTATAGGATTTGATGTGAAAAGGGGTATTAGTGAAGTTAACGAACAGCAAGGACAGATAAAAAAGAAATTTCTCTCTATTTCTGGAGAATATTTTTTACTTGCCGATCATAGTAAATACGGAAATAAGTCATTAATTAAAATATCAAATCTCAATAAAATAAATTATTTGATAACTGATCACAAAATGGCTGTAAACGATTTAAGGACCATTCGTAATTTAGGTGTAAATACAATAGTTGCTGATTAAACCACACAAATTAAGTGTGGTTTTTTTATCGAAAAGTGAAAGCAAATTAAAGCTGTTACTTATCACAATTATTTGGATTGTGGTATTTTTTTATTTTATTGTTATTTACCGTTTTCAAATGTTTGTTTTACAATTGAATTAACGTACAATTTTTTGATTTTTTTAAATAAAACAATAAAATAATGTTGCAATTCAAAAATAACAGAATTATAATAAAAATCAATCAAGGAGATGAAGTACATGAACAACAAGTTTGTTTTTGGAGTTGACTTTGGAACAGAATCTGCAAGAGCAGTATTAGTAAATACGACTAATGGTGAAATCATTGCTTCATCAGTAAGTGCGTACCCTCACGGAGTAATAACTAGTTTTTTACCTGGTACAAATGAACGATTACAAAAGGAGTGGGCCTTACAGCATCCAGGCGATTATTTATACTGTTTAAAAGAAACAATTCATCAATGTTTAATAGAATCAAAGGTTTCAAGAGAAGATGTAATCGGGATCGGAATAGATTTTACTGCTAGTACAGTAATGCCAATCAAAAAAAGTGGTAATCCTCTTTGTTTTTATGAGGAATACAAAAAAAACCCACATAGCTGGGTGAAACTTTGGAAACACCATGCGGCACATAAAGAATCTTTACATATAAATGAAATCGCATACAAAAGAAATGAAAATTTTGTAAAAAGATATGGTGGAGAAATTTCCGAAGAGTGGATGTTCCCAAAAATTTTGCAGGTGTTAAATGAAGCGCCAGAAATATACGATGCGACGGATAAATTCATTGAGGCTGGTGACTGGATTGTATTTCAGCTCACTGGTGAAGAAAAGAGAAGCTCTTGTATGGCTGGTTATAAAGGGACATGGTGTAAAGAAAGTGGCTATCCGAACAAAGATTATTTAAAAATTCTACATCCTCATTTGGAAAACGTTGTGGAAGAAAAATTGTCCAACGATATTTATTCAATCGGATCAAGAGCAGGTCATTTAACGAAAGAATATGCTGATGAGCTAAACCTAACCGAGAATGTCGTAGTGGCAGTGGGGATTATTGATGCACATGCAGCAGTATTAGGAGCTGGAATCAGTGAACCAGGATCCATGGTCATGGCAATGGGAACTTCAATATGCCATATGTGTATCGATCCAAAAGAAGTTTTTGTCCCAGGAATCGGTGGGGTTGTTAAAGACGGAATTATTCCTGGATTTTATGCCTACGAAGCTGGACAAAGTGCTGGTGGAGATACATTTGTTTGGTTTATGAGAAATTGTATTCCGAAAGAATATCAAGAGGAAGCAGATCATCGGGGTATATCAATATACAAATTAATGGAAGAAAAAGCAGCGAGCTTAAAAATAGGTGAAAGTGGAGTTGTCGCCCTAGATTGGTGGAATGGAAACCGATCTGTCCTAAAAGATTCAAATCTCACTGGAACATTATTAGGAATTACATTGCAAACGAAACCTGAACATATATACAGGGCATTAATGGAATCCTTGGCATTTGGAACACGAAAAATTATCGATGCTTTTATTGAAAACGATATCAATATCTACAAGCTTTATGCTGGTGGCGGCTTAGCTGAAAAAAACAAACTATTAATGCAAATTTTTGCTGATATTACAGGTAAAGAGGTTCATGTTGTAACAGCACCACATGCAAGTGCAATGGGATCAGCGATATTAGCTGCAACTGCAGCAGGTACAGAAAGTGGTGGATGGGATTCGGTTGAGTCAGCAATAGATCACATGGTCCACTACGAAAGCGAAGTTTTTAATCCCATTTCTGAAAATAGTCGTACATACGATAAATTATTTACCAATTATGCAGCACTCTATAATTATTTTGGAAAAGAAGCACCTGTAATGAAATCGTTATTAGAAATACAAAGAAACAGTAAATAAAACAATTAGGCGGTGGATAAAGATGGCGTTACTTGGCCCTTCACTGATGTGTGCGGATATGGGAAACCTTAAAGATGAGGTAATCCGTTTAGATCAAGCAGGAATAGATTTTTTTCACCTCGACGTAATGGATGGGAAATTTGTTCCGAATTTTACGTTAGGTCCTGACTTAATTCGTAGAATAAGAGATTACACAGAAAAGCCTTTTGATGTACATTTAATGATTGAAAAACCGGAAGACCATTTAAACCTCTTTGTTGAAGCTGGGGCAGATATGATTTCAGTTCATGCAGAGGCTACACAGCATTTACAAAGAACATTGCAAACGATTCGTGATAATGGACTGAAAGCAGGAGTTGCCTTAAATCCATCCACACCTCTTACGGAAATCGAATACGTTCTGGATGTTATAGATTATGTAACGATTATGACAGTGAATCCAGGGTTTGCTGGACAAAAATTCGTTCCTTTAATGACGAAGAAGGTAAAAGAATTAAAGCGAATGATTGATGAAAATGGATACAAATTTGATATTCAGGTGGATGGGAATATCGGATATCATACAATCCCGGACGTATTAAAGTATGGGGCCAATATGCTAGTTTTAGGGACGTCCTGTTTATTTCGACCTGAGATAACCTTTGAAGAAGGCGTTAACAATTTAAGAGATTTTATTGAAAAGCAAAAAATTGAAATGAACGAGAGTGAGGGAAGAAAATGGGGGAAATAACCGTAGTTGGGAGTATCAATATAGACCTTACAGCCCTTACTAACCGATATCCTAACAGAGGAGAAACCATCTTTGGCAAAAGAATGGAAGTTTTGCCAGGTGGAAAAGGAGCAAACCAGGCAACAGCTTGTGCAAGGCTAGGCAAGACTGTAAATATGATTGGATCAATTGGTCAAGATCTGTATGGTGATATTATTTTAAACTCTCTGCAAAAGGATCAAGTTAATACTTCATTTGTAAAGCGTGTAAAAGAAAGCTCCACTGGATGTGCCATCATTACCATTGATAGCACTGCAGAGAATACAATGCTTGTTATGAAAGGAGCAAACGATTTTCTTACTGTACAAGATATTGAAAACGCTTTTTCCGAAATTGAGGATAGCAAAGTTCTTCTCGTTCAGATGGAGATTCCAGAAGAAGTTGTCATTGAGTCAATGAAGCAGGCAAGGAAAAAAGGCATGTATGTCATACTTGACCCAGCTCCTGCAGAAGGAATAACGGTACGCGCACTAGAATATGCAGATTTAATTACTCCAAACCGGCAAGAAACAAAACAATTAACAGGTATTGATGTGACGGATGTCGATACCGCCTATAAAGCAGCAAAATACTTTGATTCCATGGGAGTAAAAAATGCCATCATCAAGATGGCTGATCAAGGGTCACTCGTCTATCAGAATGGACAGTCAGATTATGTTGCATCCTTCCCAGTGAAAGCAGTTGATACTGTTGGGGCAGGGGATTCCTTTGCAGGTGCATTAGCATGTGCTATTGCTGAAGGCCAGAATTTGGTATCCGCTGTAAAGTTTGCTTCCATTGTTGGGGCTTTAAAGGTAACCAAGATTGGTGCACAAGCGGGAATTCCTACTCTTGAAGAAGTAAACAAGTTCTGTGATGAAAGAAATATTTCCTATTATAGACTTGAGAAAAATCAAGTGCCTCAAAAATAAAGCCAATAGGGAGGAGGATTTTAATGTCAGAGTACTTGTTGCAAATGAAAAATATAAGTAAAACATTCCCTGGGGTCAAAGCTTTAGAGGATGTAAGACTCGAGGTAAAACCAGGTGAGGTACATGCTTTGATAGGTGAAAATGGAGCTGGTAAATCAACGTTAATTAAAATACTAGCTGGTATATATTCTCCAGATCCTGGAGTTGAATTTTATTTCGAAGGTAAGAATGCTGAAATCAAGAAACCAATTGATGCAACTTTAAAAGGAATATCTATTATCTATCAAGATTTAAGTTTATTCCCTAACCTTTCTGTTGCAGAAAATATTTATATAGGTAGTGATAGTAATAGTAACAGCTTGAAAAAGATAAATTGGAATAAAATGGAGGAAATTGCTGAGCGTGCATTAAAAGAACTTGATGTCCAAATTGATTTGAAATTACCAGTTGAGAAGCTAAGTATTGCCCAGCAGCAATTAATCGAAATCGCACGGGCTTTAGCATTTGAAGCGAAATTAATTGTAATGGACGAGCCTACATCATCACTTTCTGCTGGAGAAGTAGAAAAATTATATAAAGTCATTAATAATCTGAAACAAAAAGGAATCTCGATAATATTTGTTAGCCATAAGCTAAAAGAACTTTTTACCGTTTCAGATCGTTTCACAGTTTTGCGTGACGGTAAGTATGTTGGAACCTATGAAGTTAAGGATTTAACGGAAGACAAATTAATTAATTTAATGGTTGGACGGCAAGTTTTATATGAAAAAAATAAGGGCGGTGTCCAAACCGGCCAAACCATCTTTGAAGTAAAAGGATTATCCAAGGATGGTAATTTCAAAGATATCTCATTTGAATTAAAACAAGGAGAAGTCCTGGGCATAACCGGTCTTGTAGGTTCCGGCAGAACTGAACTTGCGCAAGCGATTTTCGGAATTAATAGACCTTATACTGGTGAAGTAAAAATTAATGGAGAGAGTGTTTCTATTAAGTCATCTGAAGATGCAGTAAAAAAGGGAATTGCCTATATTCCGGAAAGCAGGAAGACACAGGGTTTAATATTAGAACAATCCATCATTAATAATATTTCCCTTTCCGTTTTAAAAACCTTGCGAAATGCATTGGGCCTCATTAATCGAAAAAAAGAAATCGAATTGGCCAATCACTATATTGAGACTTTAGATGTTCGCCCTGCACTGCCAAATATGAAAACAGGTCAAATGTCTGGTGGGAATCAACAAAAAGTCGTTATCGGTAAATGGTTATCTACTAAACCTAAAATTTTAATTATCGATGAGCCTACCAACGGGATTGATATTGGGGCAAAAACGGAAATTCATAAACTTTTAAGAAAGCTAGCTTCTGAAGGGATGGGAGTTATTGTGATTTCATCCGAACTTCCTGAGGTATTAGCAGTGAGTGACCGTATTTTAGTGATGAGACACGGAAGAATCGCTGGTGAATTAGCAATCGAGGAAGCAACTCAAGAAAATATCATGAATTACGCATTACTAGGAAATAAACAAAACGAGAAAAGCAAAAACAAAGAGAATGTAATGTTTGAAAGTGGGGTGTCGGTGTGAAATCGATCCTTAAATCAAAAGAAATGAGTATTGTTGCTATTATCGCCATTCTATCCATTGTTCTTTTTTCTATTAGTCCTGTCTTTTTAACATTTGAAAATATTACGGATATATTAAAAGGAAATGCTGTCTTGGGTATTTTAGCTGTTGGAATGACGCTTGTCATTATCACTGGTGGAATTGACGTATCTGTAGCAGCAGTAACCACCGCAGTCATTGTTCTTACTGGTAAAATACTAGTCTTTTTACCTGACAGCCCTATTTCAATTGTCTTGTTGTTTGTGATTGCACCGTTAATAGGAGTATTGCTGGGAGCTTTAAATGGAGTCCTTGTTTCAAAAATTCAAATACCTGCAATTGTTGTGACTCTAGGTACAATGAGTGTGATCAATGGGATTATTTTGTACATCACCAATGGGGAGTATCTAAATAGCACTAGTTTTCCAAAAATATTTGTTAAGTTTGCTAATTTTGAAGTTTTTGGAATCTCTATTTTAATTATTCTTTTCGCTATTGTTGCTGTGGTTACTTGGTATTTATTGAAATATACAGTGATTGGACGGGAAGTATTAGCGATTGGCGGCAACAAAGAGTCTTCTATACGAGCCGGAATTAATTTTGATAAGGTTCAAATTTTTGTGTATAGCTTTATGGGTTTGCTAGCAGGTTTAGCAGCAATTTCTCAATTATCCTATACAAAAGCAGTGGATCCTAACGGACTTCTAGGTTTTGAGATGCAGGTAATTGCCGCGGTTGTTCTTGGCGGAGCTAATATTATGGGTGGCCGTGGAACTATTTTCGGAACATTTTTAGGTGTTTTATTGCTAGGTATTATGCAAAATGGGTTAATCTTGGCACATATTGATGTTTTCTGGCAAAAGGTTGTTGTTGGGGCGATTATTTTAGCAGCGGTTACTTTCGATCAAATTCAATATAAGAGGTCAAAGGATAAACTGGCAAAAATTGAAGTAGAAGCATGAAGATGGGGTGAGGATATTGAAAGCGTTATCCAAAGAAAGTGTTCTAGGTTTAATAGCTTTAGTGTTGATTATTGGTATGAGCTTAATTGCCCCGGGGTTTTTAAGTCAACAAAATATAAATAATATGCTGTTTCAAATTCCAGAGTTTGGCTTAATCGCGTTGGCGATGATGGTTGTTATTGTAACTGGGGGGATTAATCTTTCCATTACCTATTCAGCAGCATTGTCTGGTGTAGCGATTGCCTTGATGCAAAGTCATGGATACTCTATTTTACTATCGATTGTTGTGGGGTTGGCTGTGGGTTTACTTTGTGGATTTATTAATGGGTTTATTATTTCTAAAATTGGCGTTTCTGCCATTCTTGTTACACTTGGTACCATGACTTTATTTGAAGGAGTCATCTTAACCATAACAAAAGGAAATTCCATTTCTGGTTTTAGCGAAGTATATGGCTTGATTGGGAACGGTTATTACATGGGTATTGTTCCTCTATCATTACTGATTTTTGTGATTTTCGCAGTGTTGACTGCCGTTCTAATGAATAAATCAAAATGGGGCAGAAGTGTTTACATGGTAGGAAGCAATCCAATTGCAACATTGTTTTCAGGTGTAAATAACAACAAAGTTCTAATGGGAGTTTATTTGTACTCTGCCTTACTTGCAACGGTTGCATCCATCATTATGACATCCAGATATAACATGGCAAAGGTAGACCTGGGATCTTCTTATCTCTTACAAAGTATTTCGGCTGCCGTGCTTGGAGGTACAGATATCCAAGGAGGATATGGAAAAGTAATGGGAACAGTATATGCTGTTATCATTTTCCAAGTATTGTCAAGCGGCTTGAATTTACTCGAAGTCCCTCGTGCTATTGTAGGAGTTATCATGGGAGCTATTCTAATTCTTGTTTTAATAATTAACTTTGTAAAAGCAAAATTAGATGAAAAGTCCCAGAAAAAAGCACAGCAACAAACAATCGCAGCTTAAGGGTACATTCTGATTATTTATCAGATTAACCATAAATTTTTAAACAAGAGAGGGAGTCAATAATGAAAAAGGTTTTAGGCACAATTCTTTCATTTGTATTAATGCTTGGTCTTCTTGCAGGATGTGTCTCTACAAACAGTGGAGAAAGCAAAAACACTGCAGAGAAAAAATCTGACAGCAATGGTAAACTTAAAATTGCAGTAGTACCAAAGCTTGTTGGTATCCCTTATTTCAATGCTTCTGAAAAAGGTGCGATTCAAGCTGGAAAAGATTTAGGTGTTGACGTAATTTATACTGGTCCAACTGAACCAGATGCTGCACAGCAAGTTAAAGTTATCGAAGATTTAATCAGCCAAAAGGTGGATGTCATTGCGGTTGCACCAAATGATCCTGCTGCTATAACACCGGTTCTAAAGAAAGCAAAAGATGCTGGAATTAAAGTAATGGACTGGGATACTCCAGCAGACCAATCTGTTGTTGAATTATCTGTTCACCAAATCGATGATGAGGCTTATGGACGTCATATTGCAAAGTCATTAATCGAAAAAATGGGTACTGACAAAGGTGAAATCGCTATTTTAACTGGTGGTCTCTCAGCTGCTAACTTAAATTCTTGGATTGACGGAGCAAAGAAAGAACTTGAGGAAAATTACCCTGGCATTAAATTAGTATCAGATAAAATTGCTACTGATGAAAAACAACCAGTCGCTTACCAAAAGACTCTTGATTTAATTAAATCATATCCTAATTTAAAAGGTATTATGGCATTTTCAACCATTGCCCCAATTGGTGCTGCTCAGGCAATTCAAGAAAAAGGGCTGCAAGATAAAGTTTCAGTAGTGGGTACTGCACTACCAAAAGATTCTAAGCCATTTCTTGAAGACGGTTCTTTAGATGTAGCTATCCTTTGGGAGCCAGACAAGTTAGGTTACTTAACAGTAGCTCTTGCTAAAGAATTAGTTAATGGTAAAAAACCAACAGATGGACAAGATGTTACTAATGTTGGGAAAATTGAACTTTGGAAAGATGGCAAAACTGTCATTATGGGACCACCATCTGACTTCACTAAAGAAAATGCAGGAAAATTTGATTTCTAAAAAGTTATAACCCCTTCTCGATTTGAGAAGGGGTTTTATTCAACATTTAACCATGAGAAACCTAATAATATGTAAGGGAGTATAAATCTTTGAAAAAACAAAACTATGAATTGATAAATGAAAAGATTAAACAAGCTTTCTTTAAAATGAAAAAAGAGCATCCTGAAAGATTTAAAAGAAGATTGAATTTATCATGGAGCAACTGGGGATTTGGAATTGAGTCCCTGGAAAGTTCAGTTGCTAGATTAAAAGAAAACGGAATAAACTATATTGAACTTCATGGAAATCATTATAGTGCTGATCTTGGGTATGACATTGAAGACACAATAAAAATTCTGAACAAATACGATATGAATGTTTCTGGTATTTGTGGAATGTTCTCCAAGGAAAATGACCTTTCCAGTAATCTGCCTATCAAGAGACAAGCCGCAATTGATTATATCAAAAGGGAATTAAAATTTACAAAAGCAGTAGGAGGACATTATTTATTAGTTGTACCCGGGGCAGTGGGAAGGCCGGAAGCTTATGATGAGTCTGAATTTGAAAGAAGTGTTCAGACATTACAAATTGTTGGGCACCTTTTTGACGAATATAATATAAAGGCAGCTGTTGAACCAATACGTTCAGCTGAAACAAGTTTTATTCATACAGTATCTGATGCCAAAAAATATATTAAAGCAGTAAATCGAAGTGGAATTAATCACATAAATGGTGATGTATATCACATGCACTCCGAAGAAACTCACATTGGTGAAGCAATTCTAGAGGCGGGGGAACAACTTGTAAATCTTCACATAGCCGATAGTAACAGGTGTGCTTTAGGTGAAGGTTTTCTGGATTTAGACACTATTATAATGGCACTATATTTAATTAGTTACAATCAGGAAGGCCGTTTTATTACAGCTGAACCTCTGGGTCCAGGAGGAGATCCATATCCGGCAATGAACTCCATTCCTGATCCTAAGAAATTGGATCATTTAGTTGCACAAACAGCTGCCTATTTTAGAAAGAGAGAAAATATACTTCTGGAAAGTAACTTCTTGATCCCAGAGGAGCCCCCTATCAAAATATATGGGCTATAAAGCCGATTAAATCGGTATAAAAAATCTCAGCGGAGTGAGTAGCTTGCTGAGATTTTTATTTTGATTTTTGGACATTTAAATACTAATCAAGATATTTAGTAAATTAGGAGAACTATTAAATTGTAAAACTATCATACTATAAGATCTTAGGTGGTACCAAATTTGAAATATTGGATTAAATTGCATGGAGTGCTGCCTTACTGGTGTTGGACTGCATGATGAGATTAAAAAGCTTGCAGATTTTATGTTTGCAAGCTTTTAATAGCGTTATAGGTGGCAAATAAGGACAATAAATTGGTCGAATCAAGTTATAGGAAAATCGCAGATTTCTAGTATCCTAGAGATAATAGTAAACGTTTCCAATCGAAGGGTGATATTAATGCAAAAATATAGTATAGCCGTAGATATCGGTGCCTCCAGTGGGAGACTAATCTTAGGATATCTTGAAAATGGGTTATTAAAGCTAGATGAAATCCATCGCTTTGAAAACAAAATAGTCAAAAAAGGTAATTCTTTTTGCTGGGAAGCAGATAAACTTTTTCAAGAAATTAAAGATGGACTGAAAAAATGTACTGAACTGGGCATTAAGCCAGATAGTATCGGGATTGATACGTGGGCAGTTGATTTTGTGTTATTGGATGAAAATAATGAGCTCTTAACCGAGGCCGTTTCTTATCGTGATCCTCGTACTGATGGGATGATGGAAGAAGTCTTCAAGCTTTTCTCCAAGGAAAGGATGTACTTGGAAACAGGCATTCAGTTCCAAAAGTTTAATACGATCTATCAACTATATTCTATCAAAAAAAATAATCCTGAAATTTTAGAAAAAGCAAAATCATTTTTAATGATTCCTGATTATTTCAACTATTTACTAACTGGAAAGAAAGCAAATGAATACACCAATGCTACATCGACCCAGTTGGTGAATGCATTTACGAAGAAGTGGGATGGGCAGCTACTGGGTGTCATGGGAATTAATAAAGAGATGTTCCAAGAGATTAGAACACCAGGAACAGTTCTGGGGAAACTTACTAACGAACTAGTTTCAGAGCTTGGATTTGATATGAAGGTCATTCTCCCAGCAACACATGATACAGGTTCTGCTGTTATATCAGTTCCGGAGCAGGATGATACCATCTACATCAGTTCTGGTACTTGGTCATTGATTGGAACCGAAAATTATTTTCCAATTTGTATTACAAAAGCATTGGACTATAATTTCACCAATGAAGGCGGAATCGATTATCAATACCGCTTTCTAAAAAATATCATGGGTCTTTGGATGATCCAGGAAGTAAAACGAAACTACAATGATGAATATTCCTTCGACAAGCTCGTAGATTTAGCGAGAGAAGCGAAAGATTTCAAATCAATCGTTAATGTGAACGATGAACGATTCCTAAAGCCAGATAACATGATTGAAGAAATCATGAACTATTGTATTGAAACCAAGCAGCCGTTACCAGCTACACCTGGTGAAGTCGCAAAATGTGTATTTGAAAGTTTAGCAGAAAGCTATCAGAAAGCTATTTCAGAAATTGAAGAAATCTTTGAAAAGAACTTTGAAAAAATAAATGTCATTGGCGGCGGCTGTCAAAATGAAATGCTCAATCAGCATATTGCTGATGTCACGGGTAAAGTGGTATATGCTGGACCTGTTGAAGCAACAGCAATTGGTAACATCGCCGCACAATTAATGGCTCTTGGGGAAATTGATGACATAAAAGAAGCACGTTCTATTATCAAAGATTCATTCGAAGTAAAAAAATTTGTACCTGCTCAGCAGGTAATCAGCTAAAACAGGAAGGAAGAATGAACATGTCAATCAAAGAAAACTATGAACTTGCCAAACAAGCCTATGCTAAATGGGGAGTCGATGTTGATGAAGCAGTAGAAAAGTTGAAAAGTGTACCAATTTCCATACATTGCTGGCAAGGTGATGATATTTGCGGATTTGAAGTAAACAAGAGCGAATTATCTGGCGGCATTGATATAACGGGAGACTATCCTGGGAAAGCAACTACACCTGAAGAACTAAGAAGTGACATAGAAAAGGCTCTATCACTTATCCCTGGTAAGCACCGCGTCAATTTACATGCGATCTATGCTGAAACAAATGGCGAAGTAGTTGAAAGAGATCAATTAGAACCAAAGCATTTTGAAAACTGGGTGAATTGGGCAAAAGAAAATGGACTTGGCTTAGATTACAACCCAACACTTTTCTCTCATCCAAAAGCATCTGATGGACTAACTCTATCACATCCAAATAAAGAAATCCGTGAATTCTGGATCAATCATTGTATTAGCAGCCGAAAGATTGCTGAGTATTTCGGAAGAGAGCTTGGGACACCTGCCTTAACAAACATTTGGATTCCAGATGGCTACAAAGATATTCCAAGTGACCGCCTGACTCCAAGAAAAAGATTAAAAGAATCATTAGATAAGATTTTTGCAGTGGAAACAGATGAGAACTATAACTTAGATGCGGTAGAAAGCAAGGTTTTTGGCATCGGCTCCGAATCATATGTGGTCGGTTCTCATGAATTTTATCTAAACTATGCCATGAAAAACAATAAATTGTGTCTATTAGATACTGGTCACTACCATCCAACAGAAACAGTATCAAACAAAATATCTTCTATGCTTTTATTTAGTGAAAAGCTCGCATTGCATGTTTCAAGACCTGTTCGCTGGGATAGTGACCATGTTGTTATTCTAGATGATGAACTAAAAGAAATCGCGCTTGAGATTGTTCGTAATGATGCCTTAAACCGCGTAATTATCGGACTAGATTTCTTTGATGCAAGTATCAATCGTGTTGCTGCTTGGACAATCGGCACACGTAACATGATCAAGGCTTTACTTTATGCAATGTTAGTACCAAATGAGTATTTAAAACAACTTCAAGAAGAAGGCAACTTTACCGAAAGATTAGCGTTAATGGAAGAATTCAAAACTTATCCAT
This sequence comes from Bacillus sp. ISL-75, assembly GCF_018613095.1. Classification (NCBI taxonomy): domain Bacteria; kingdom Bacillati; phylum Bacillota; class Bacilli; order Caryophanales; family Bacillaceae; genus Bacillus; species Bacillus sp. ISL-75. The sequence goes on along the minus strand of NZ_JAGGQX010000009.1, from coordinate 44,459 downwards.
TTGGTTCTGTTTGGGATTACTACTGTGAAAAAATGGGTGTACCAGTAAAAGAATCTTGGTTAGAAGAAGTAAAAGCGTATGAGCAAGAAGTTTTATTAAAACGATAAGTTAAATAAAGAAAAAGCAGACTCATTAAGGGGTTGAAAGTTTCCTTTTTGAGTCTTCTTTTTTTAGTGGAGATGTTTGTTTTTCAAAAAAATGTGTTATAGTTATAACGAAAATACACAAAAAACAAAACAAACAAAAATAAAACATAGTTATTGGGTTGGGAAGGGGTAGAACAAGTGCTTGTAGCCGAGAGACAAAAAAAGATTGTGGAAATAGTTAATGAACGCTTAAGTATCCGGGTGACTGAGCTTAGCAAGATGTTCTCTGTAACAGAGGAAACGATTCGTCGTGATCTTGAGAAGCTTGAAAAAGAAAATCTATTAATGCGCAGCCATGGGGGTGCAGTAAGTATTGAAAAGGATCAAGGGGAGACCTCTTATTTAGAAAGGGAAATCACCAACGCTGCCGAGAAGAAAGCGATTGCTAGAGAAGCGATTCGATCTATCGAGCCGGGTGATCAAATTGTGTTAGATGCTAGTACAACGGCATGGTATGTGGCTAAGGAGCTCCCGGATATGCCACTCACAGTCCTTACAAATTCAATAAAGGTGGCCATCGAGCTTAGTAAAAAGGAACAAATAAAAGTGATTTCCACTGGAGGAACGTTATTGTCACAATCCCTTTCATATGTTGGGCCACTTGCTGAGCGCTCCCTTGCGATGTATCACGTTAACAAAGCCTTCCTTTCCTGTAAAGGGGTACATCTTGATAAAGGGCTAAGTGATTTTAATGAATTGCAAGCGTTATTAAAAAAGCAGATGATGGAAATAGCCGATGAAACCATTCTAATGGTTGATTCCAGCAAATTTGGGACTCGTGCTTTTTCGCATATTTCACCAGTTTCTAACATCGATTGCATTATTACCGATTCAAATATAAATGAAGAAACTAGAATCGAGTTGGAAGAAAAAAAGATAAAGTTAGTAATTATCAACTAGCAGGCCAGGTCCGGTCTGTTTTTTTATACACTTATTTCAAAAATTTTAAAGAAGAGACAGAAAAGGAAAATAAACTCTCCAGTCAGAAACATATCGAACGGTTACTTAGAATCACTTCCTACGTGAAAGAACATGAAATGTAAGCTGAAACAGGGCTAGAACAAGCCAAACATTAAAACGTGTATGGCTTGTTTGATTTGTCTCTGTGAGTTATTTTAATTTTTTTAAAAAGTCGGAATTTTGAAAGGAATTAGTCGGATTTACAGTAGGAAAGGGTTTTCATTTGTTTTATCTTTAATATAGAACAGACTATTTAAAATTTCTCCTGCAAATAAATCATTACAAAATAAGATTCGTAATGAAAAGAGGATGTGACAATGAAATGAAATATTCAAATCCAGTTATTAGCGGATTTCACCCTGATCCAAGTGTTTGCAGGGTTGGCAAAGATTATTATTTGGTTACCAGTTCGTTTGAATTTTTTCCAGGCATTCCGATTTTTCATAGTACCGATTTAGTTAACTGGAAACAGATTGGCCATGTATTGACGCGTGAAAGTCAGCTTCCGCTCACCCGCATTCATAGAATGGGACCTTCACAAGGAATATTTGCTCCAACAATCCGTTATCATAATGGACGCTTTTATGTGATTACAACCAATATCACAACAAATAAGAATTTTTATGTTCATGCCGAACAGCCAGAAGGTCCTTGGTCTGAGCCAATAGTCGTTGAGGGCTGGGGTGGAATTGATCCGTCCTTATATTTCGATGAAGATGGGAAAGTTTATTTGAGCGGAACAAGCTCTTTTGGTTCCAGTGAACCTGTAGGAATCTATCAGGCTGAGCTTGATATTGATTCTGGACAGCTGTTAACAGAGCGTCAGTTAATTTGGAAAGGAACAGGGGGCAGCTCTCCGGAAGGGCCGCATCTATATAAAATCAATGGATGGTATTATTTAATGATCTCGGAGGGCGGTACAGAATATGGCCATATGGTAACGATTGCAAGAAGCAGAAGTCCTTACGGGCCTTTTGAGAGCAATCCCAATAATCCAATCCTGTCGAATCGGAGTACTGATGAACCAATTCAAGCCACCGGTCATGCAGATTTTGTCCAAGCGGGGGACGGTACTTGGTGGTCTGTGTTTTTAGGGATCAGACCTGTGGGCTATCCAAAACGTCATCACCTTGGGCGTGAAACCAATCTTGCTTCAGTCCATTGGACAGAGGAAGGGTGGCCCATTATTGGTGCAGCAGGACGAGCAGAATTGGAGAATAGTGCTGGATCACATCCATTAGGCCAATCCCAGCCATGGCAGGAAAAAGAAAATTTTGATAACGCTTTCCTTTCGCCAGTTTGGAATTTTTACCGTAATCCGATTGCAAACTCTTGGTCAGTAACGGAACGATCTGGTTGGTTAACACTCCATGGTCAATCTTGCACATTGAATGATACGGGATCACCCACATTTGTTGGCTGCAGGCAGCAGCATTTTAACTGTGAGATTACGGCCCTTATGGAATTTATCCCAAATGAGGATGGAGAGGAAGCAGGTCTTACCGTATTTATGAACGAGAATTATCATTATGACATTGCTAGAACACTTAAGGAAGGAAAGTCTATTATATTATTCCGCCGCCGAATTGGCAGCCTGTGGAAGGTAGAAGCAGAAGTAGAGTATGACGAGCCGACCGTTGTCTTTGGAATTCAAGCAGATGACTTTAGTTTTACCTTTTCGTTTACATCCTCGAGTGGAGAAAAAATCACTTTGGGTAAAGGTGAAAGTTCTTTACTAGCAACTGAAGTTGCTGGCGGTTTTACGGGCTTATTTTTTGGAATGTATGCGACTGGAAATGGCAAGATTTCTACTGCACCTGCCCATTTCGATTATTTTAACTATATACCAGATGAAGATTCAAAACTTGATTTATTAACATCCTTAATAGGTGCAGTAGTAGATTAATAACTAATAAAGTTATCAGCCAATGAATGTTTTAAACGACGAATCTATAAAAAAAGGGGAAGTAAAAATGACAATGGAAATTGGATTAAATTTATTTTCAGTATTTAGAGAGTTAAACGAGGATTATTTCGGTACCTTAGAAAAGGTAGCTCAAATAGGGTACAAAAATATAGAGTTGATTTCTGCTAATTTTTCTACAGGCGAGCGCTTTACGGATACCTTTTCCCTTCCAGCCATCAAACAGAAGTTTGACGAGCTAGGATTAAAAGCGTTTGCAGCGCATGAAGGTGTTGCCCCTGGTAAAGCGTTACTAGATGCTGATTGGGAAAAGATTATTCAAGAAAATGCAACACTTGGATGTCAGTCGATTGTTTTCCCAATGGCTTTTATATCAGGCCGTGAGGATACCCTTCAAACAGCCGAACATCTAAATCAAATAGGAAAAAAGTGCAAAGAAGCGGGGATGAACTTTTACTATCATAACCATGCGCATGAGTTTAAGAGAATAGGAGAAACATCCTTATTTGAACTTCTAGTTGAAAATACCGATCCAGCGAACGTGAAATTTGAGCTAGACCTCGTTTGGGTTATGAGAGGCGGATATGATCCTCTTGCATTGCTTGAGAAATTGGGGAATCGCTGCGACATGATCCATCAGAAGGACTTAGGCAAACATGTAAATCCAGTTAGTATATTTACCGCATCGAGCCAAGAAGAAAGCAATGACCTGATGAAAATATATACAGAGTATGTGAAGCCAAATGATTTTGTCAATCTCGGAACTGGTATCGTTAATTTTCAAGAAACCTATCAAAAACTTAATGAATTGGGATACATCCGTTATGCAATTGTGGAAAACGAAGGACAGCTGGGAGATAAATTTACAAGCATTTCGGGGGATTTAACAGTAATGGAGAAATCTGTAAAAGGTCTTATCAAAAATTAATTAAGAGGAGTGTTCCTAATGTCTAAAAAGTTAAATATTGGAATCATCGGCTGTGGCGGAATTGCCAATCAAAAGCACATGCCTTCATTGGCAAAGCTTGGTCATTTAGGAGAAATGACTGCATTTTGCGACGTGGTAGAGGATAGAGCCGTTAAAGCAGCACAGCAATTTGGCACAGAAGAGGCAAAAGTTTATACCAATTATAAGGAGTTATTACAGGATGACTCGATTGATGTTGTACATGTACTTACTCCTAATCTGCAACACTCCTTTATCACTGTTGATGCACTAGAAGCAGGAAAGCATGTCATGTGCGAAAAGCCAATGGCCATCAATTCTAAAGAAGCCGAAGAAATGATTGATGCAGCCAATCGAACAGGAAAGAAGCTTACAATAGGTTACCAAAACCGTTTTCGTGATGACTCGGAAGTATTGTACAAAGCTTCAAGAGAAGGGGAATTCGGCGATATTTATTTTGCTAAGGCGCATGCCATTAGAAGAAGAGCGGTTCCTACATGGGGGGTGTTTCTTGATGTAGAACAACAAGGTGGCGGACCATTAATCGACATCGGTACACATGCATTGGATTTGACGCTTTGGTGTATGGACAATTACAAACCGCAATCTGTAACAGGTTCCGTTTTCCATAAGCTTGCAGATAAACATGAAGGAAATTTGTTCGGACCATGGGACCCAGAAACATATAGGGTAGAAGATTCAGCGTTTGGATTTATTAAAATGGAAAATGGGGCCACGATCATTTTAGAATGTTCTTGGGCATTAAATACAACGGATGTTCGAGAAGCAATGGCAACCTTATGTGGCACAGAAGGTGGTGCTGAAATGAAAGCATTACCAAATTCACCTACAAGTGAGTTAGTTTTCAATGGCACAAAATACGGGAAGTTGGTTGAAACGAAACCTGCCACAGGCGGAGGAATTGCTTATTTTGATGCAGGAGCAGAGGAGCCTGGAGTAAAAGAGGCGAGACAGTGGCTGGAATGCATTATTAATGATACAGAACCACTTGTTAAACCGGAACAAGCATTAGTTGTCACACAAATTTTAGAGGCGATATATACCTCAGCAAAGACAGGAAAAACAATAGACTTTTAACAAACGGGCAAACAAGAATAAGAAAATGGGGGATATTAGATCCTCCTTTTTCCTACCTGTTTCTGAGCAAAAAGGTGATCCTCTAATTAAAGGAGTAAAAAATTCGTGTCGAATACACCATCGTTATGGAACAAAACCTTTTTTATTATCATGTTTGCTAATGCATTTGCCTTTTTCGCATTTGATCTATTGCTGCCAACTCTCCCGCTCTTTTTGGCAAAACATGGGGGACTCGATATATCCCAAATAGGATTAATCATCGGGAGTTTTACTTTTTCAGCGATTATCATTCGTCCTTTTACTGAATTCTTTACCAATAAATTTGGAAAAAAGAAAACATTAGTAGTCTCCATCCTTATTTGTTTAATCTCCTCTCTAGGTTATTATTTTGGGACAAACTTCATCCTTGCACTTTCCATTCGTATTCTGCATGGTTTCGGTTTTGGTCTTGCTGTCACGATTCTTTCCACTTTAGCAGCGGAGATTATTCCAAAACAAAGAAGGGGCGAAGGGATGGGTATGCTTGGGAATGGTACAACGATTGCTTTAGCATTATCGCCATTTGTTGGGATATGGCTGTTTAATTCCTATAATCCAATCATATTATTCGGTACCGCAGGAGTTAGTTTACTAATCTTCCTGTTTTGTATTAGTTTCATTTCTTTCCCCGAAAGAGTGATCAATTCCAATCAAAAAGAAACATCATTCCTAAAATCATTGATTGAACCTTCTGCTATTTTTCCTAGCTTCTTGATGCTTTTATTTGGCATATGCATGGGTGGAGTCATTAGTTTTATGGCACTTTATGCAAAAGAGTTAGAGATTGAAGGAGTGGAATGGTTTTATTTTGTAAATACGGTTAGTGGATTCTTAATCCGTTTCATTTCAGGAAAAGTATTTGACCGTAAAGGACATGCTTGGGTGTTAGTTCCAAGTTCGATCTCAGTCATAATTGGTTTTGTATTAATATATCAAACTACTACTTTAAGTGATTTAATCATTGCTGCAATCCTATATGGGATGGGTACAGGATCATTGTTCCCTTCTCTCCAAGCCTGGGCACTGAATAATACGAAGCCTGAACGGTATACGAAAGTAACCGCCATGTTTTTTAATTCATTTGACTTAGGAATTGGAGGAGGGTCTGCCGTTCTTGGTTTGATTGCGGCAAAAACAAATTATGGTTCTATTTATTTGTTTTCAGCCTTCGTAATGGTATTTTTTCTCCTTGTCTATTGTTCCGTATTATTTTTAAACAAACAAAACATGGTGAGAATTCAGAAAAGAGCAAATTGAATATAGTGAGCAACTTTAGAAATGAAGATGGTCACTACTACACTGTTTTCAAGGAGGATTTTAAATGAAAGATGTTAAAACAAAAATCGATACTGAAGCTCATATCAAATATGTAGGAAATAACGGTGGACCAACGTTAGGATATTCCGAAACTTCTGGAGTTACTATCATCCAAAAAGATGGTCATTTTTTTAAGGATTTAAACAAAGATGGAAAAATAGATAAATATGAAGATTGGAGATTAACTCCTGAGGAGAGAGCAAAGGACCTTGCATCTAAAATGACAATTGAGCAAATCGCGGGACTCATGTTATATAGTAGGCATCAAGCCGTTCCTGCAGGGAGTAAGGGTTGGTTTGCTGGTACGTACGGGGGTAAGTCCTACGAAGAAAGCGGTGCAAATCCATGGGACTTAACCGATGAACAAATCGAGTTTCTTTCTAAAGATAATTTAAGGCATATCCTCGTAACTACGGTCGAAAGCCCTGAGACTGCTGTGCAATGGAATAATAATATTCAGGCTTTTGCAGAAGGGACAGGGCTTGGTATCCCAGCAAACAACAGCTCAGATCCACGCCATGGTTCAGATTCTAGTACCGAATTTAATGCAGGAGCGGGCGGCAACATTTCTATGTGGCCTGAGCCACTTGGTCTTGCGGCAACATTTAATCCAGAAGTGGCAGAAAGATTTGGGCAAATAGCCTCAAAGGAGTACCGGGCTTTAGGCATTACAACTGCATTATCGCCGCAAATTGATATTGCAACAGACCCGCGTTGGTTCCGTTTTAATGGAACCTTTGGTGAAGATTCACAGCTTTCCGCTGACATGGCTCAAGCTTATGTGGAAGGTTTTCAGAATTCAGAAGGTGATAAAGAAATTGCTGAGGGCTGGGGTTATAACAGTGTTAATGCAATGGTAAAACATTGGCCGGGAGGCGGCTCTGGCGAGAGTGGAAGGGATGCACACTATGGATATGGTAAGTTTGCCGTTTATCCAGGCGGCAACTTTGAAGAACATTTAATTCCATTTACTGAAGGTGCCTTTAACTTACCTGGAAAAACAAAGATGGCTTCTGCGGTCATGCCTTATTACACTATTTCAGTGGAACAAGATCCGGTAAATGGAGAAAATGTTGGTAACTCTTACAATTCTTACTTAATAAATGATTTGCTTCGAAAAAGATATGGTTATGATGGTGTTGTTTGCACGGATTGGATCATTACTGCCGATGAACCAGAGAATATTGATACGTTTGTCGGCGGGAAGCCATGGGGTGTTGAAAATCTGACCGTTGCACAACGGCATTATAAATTAATTTTGGCTGGGGTCGATCAATTCGGAGGGAATAATGAAGCGGGTCCGATCCTGGAAGCGTACCAAATGGGGATTGCTGAATATGGTGAGGCATGGATGCGAAAGCGCTTTGAAGAATCAGCAGTACGTTTATTAAAAAATATCTTCCGTCTAGGAATCTTTGAAAATCCTTATATAAAAGTGGAAGAAAGTGTTTATGAGGTTGGGAAACCAGAGTATATGCAGGAAGGATATGAAGCACAGCTTAAGTCTATGGTTATGTTGAAAAATAGGAATGGCATCCTGCCACTAAATAAAGAAAAAGTCGTCTATATCCCTAAAAAATATACACCTGCAGGCAAAGATTGGTTTGGTAATCCAACACCTGAAAAATTCGAATATCCAGTAAATATCGATGTTGCTAGGAAATATTTTAAGGTAACGGATAACCCTGAAGATGCAGATTTTGGATTGGTCTTTATTAGCACTCCTAAGTCCGGAACTGGTTATAGTCATGATGATGTAAAGGAAGGTGGAAATGGATACGTACCAATTAGCCTTCAATATAAACCCTATACGGCGATTTATGCTCGAGCAAAAAGTCTTGCTGGGGACGCTCGTGAGGGTGATGTTTTAAACCGATCGTACAAAGGAAAAACGGTGACTCCAAGTAATACCAAGGATTTGGATATGGTGGTAGAAACAGTTGATGCAATGAAAGGAAAACCGGTAATTGTTTCGCTTCTTCTATCGAACCCGACAGTGGTGGATGAATTTGAAAAGAATGTCGATGCTATTATTGCGAATTTTGGGGTTCAGGATCAAGCTATTTTTGATATTTTAACAGGCGGAGCTGAGCCTTCGGGTCTTCTGCCAATGCAAATGCCTGCTAACATGAAAACCGTCGAAGATCAATTGGAAGATGTGGCACATGACATGGAGTGTCATGCAGACTCTGAAGGTCATGTGTATGACTTCGCATTTGGTCTTAATTGGGCTGGCAGGATTCAAGATGATAGAACAAAAAAATATCAAAAAACCAAATAGAAAAAAGTTAAGAATGAAACTCGAAAAATGAAGAGGAGATGAAAGCCGCATGAAGTCGTTTCAAAACTTAAGCCCATTATTAAAAAGTTTTGTGGAAAGGGGGCCTGTTGGCTGCGCCTGTTCTGTTATGCACCATGGAGAAAAGGTATTTGAAGAGTACATTGGCTATGCTGATTTAGAAACGAAAAAACCTGTTTCTACCGATACGATTTTCCGGATCCACTCCATGACAAAGATCGTTACATGTACAGCTGCCATGATCTTATATGAACGAGGGCTGTTTTTGTTAAATGACCCGCTCGAGGAATATTTACCTGAATTCAAAAATCCACATGTCTACCGGACTGCTGAAGAAGGAGAACAGATTATAAAGCCTGCATCAAATTCTATCAGGGTCAAAGATCTGTTCACGATGTCATCCGGTTTAAGTTATAGCTGGGGAACAACGGAACAGGAAAGCGAGGTAAGGAAAGTAGAGGAACGTTTAAATAGTCAAGATGATTTTACCGAAGAAACCTATATTCGCGCACTTTCTAAAGCACTAAGTACGATTCCGCTAGCCTTTGATTCCGGAACTGGCTGGAAGTATGGATACAGCCATGATGTTTTAGGGGCACTAATAGAAGTGGTTTCTGGAAAGACACTTGGCCAATTCTTGAATGAGGAAATTTTTCAACCTTTATCAATGCATAACACATTCTTCAATCTACCCGATGAGAAAAAAGAGTCTCTCTCTAGCTTTTACATCCGGAATGAAGAAGGCAATCTAATTAAAAGCTCAGATATGTTTCCTAAAGTAAATACTCACTTTGAAAGTGGAGGTGGAGGGCTTTTCTCTACTCTAAATGATTATAGTCAATTTGCCCATATGTTAGCCAGTGGAGGAGAAATGAATGGCAATCGAATTATAGGAAGAAAAACCATCGAGCTGATGTCAACGAATCATCTAAACTCCCAGAATTCCTTGGATTTTAATTGGGATCGTCTGGCCGGATATGGCTATGGACTTGGAGTACAGGTAATGATGAATCCACCATTATCAGGCAGTAACAGCCCTGTTGGTGAATTTGGCTGGAACGGAATGTCGGGAGCTTGGGTAACAATCTGTCCAACAGAAAGGCTTTCGGCCGTTTATATGCAGCAAATGCTCCCAAACTTTGAGGATTATCAGCAGCCAAGACTACGATCTGTTATTTATGGAGCACTATGAGCCTAAAAAATAAGTCTTGGGTGAAAATTGCTCAAGGCTTTTTGTTTTTCATTAAATTCCTATAATAATAAGAGTATGATTCTTTTATGAAATTCTTTTTCTTTTTTTATTTATATAATAGAATATTTCTATTTTTCGATGAATATTACCATACATCTAGTTAGAAATTAATATAATTAGATTGTAAATCCGAAAACGCTTTCTATTAATTAGATCGTAACTAATAGCCGTGAGTAAAAAATAGCTCTCGGCCTTTTATTATTGACTATCTCTTATTTTAGAAGGATTCCCTTAGTAAGCCTTTTTTTTTAAATGGACTCTTCAGAATATTTTTAATTTATATTGTATAATTGGAATTACATTTTAGAGAGTTTACAACTGGAGGATCACTATGGGAAAAATGAAACTAGTTTTCAATTCGTTACTGTTTAAACTCTTTTTGAGTGTGTTTTTAATTATTGGACCATTAATTGTCGTTCACATTGTAAATAACTACTATGCGGTCGAAGTTATCAGGAGCCAGGTGGCCCAGTCAAACAAAAATATGCTGAATATTTATATGGACCAAATCGACCGAAATTTGGAAGGTGTTGGAAACTATATTTTTCAAATTACACAAAACAATACAGATTTATATTTTCTTCAATATAATGAAACGATAGATCCCAATGATTATGAAGAAGCAAAGATACGTTTATTTAATTCTATTACCAATCAGTCTTATTTCTACACTGCCATCGATTCCATTTTTATTTATTCAGATGCGTATAAGGATTTCCTTTTTACACAAAAATCCGCTGACAATTATTTTGAACGGTATGAAGCAAGAGACGAAATTTACCAGATGTTCGAGAAAAACCCGGAGCAGCTTAGAGAGGGGAAATGGAATATATGGAAGGGAGAAAAAAATTATTACTTGCTTCAATACTATAAAGTAGATGGAGTATATGTAGGCGCCTGGGTGAATATGGACAAGCTTATTACGCCGTTTAAATATATTGATTTTGGAGATACAGGAAGAGCCTTGTTGGCAACTTCCGACCTAAAACCGATTACAAATAAGAAATTTATTGAAAAGGAAAAAATAGATTTATCGATTAAGAAGGAAAAGTATATTATTACTGGGAAAAATAACCGTTTTGTTTTAATGAAAAAAAAATCATCACAAAGTGATTTCTATCTTGCAGCATTGATACCTGAAAGAGAAATCCTAGAGAAACTACCATTTTTACAAAGAATATCGTCGGTTATTACTTTTTTAGCCGTGTTGTTCTTACTATATTTTATCTTCATCATGAGAAAGGTATTTCTTCAACCAATTAATCGAATTGTCGCCGCTATGAAAAAACTACGACAAGGAGATTTAGATATTCGTCTTCCCATCCATCGAAATTCTACTGAGTTTGAGGTGATGAATGGTACCTTCAATCATATGATTTCTGAGATTAAGGATCTAAAAATAAATGTATATGAGGAAAAGCTAAATCTTCAAAGAGCGGAATTAAAACATTTACAGCTGCAAATCAACCCGCACTTTTTCCTTAATTCATTAAATATTATCTATAATCTAGCTACGGTTAAGGATTTTGCAGTCATCCAAGAGATGGCAAAATGTCTGGCCAATTACTTTCGTTTTATGTTTCGGAGTAATTCGTATTTTGTTAGCTTAGAAGATGAACTAAAACATACGGAAAATTACTTGAAAATTCAACAGCTCAGATTTCCCGATACATTTAAGTATTCTGTTGAATCACCACCAGAGCTTTTAGAATGTAAGATTCCTCCGCTTGTCATTCAAACGATGGTGGAAAATTCAATTAAACATGCCTTTAATCTAGATGACCCGCTTGATATTTTAATAGTGGTAAAAAAGAATGAGAACCCTGGGTTTATAAGTATAAAAATTCAAGATACAGGTGATGGATTCCCTGAGGATGTTTTACGCAGTTTGAAAGAAGACGAATCTTTAACTAATGAGGAAGGAGAGCGTATTGGAATATGGAACGTTAAACAAAGACTAAGTTTGTTATATGGAGAAAAATCAAACATACATTTTTCGAATGATCCAGGCAAAGGGGCGACTGTTTGGATACAAATTCCGAACGATATAATCTAAGTCAAGAGGGTGGGTATGGTTTATGAATCAATTTCAGGTTCTAATAGTTGATGATGAAATTCATTCCATTAGGGGTGTCCAGGCTGGTGTGAATTGGGAAAAGCATGATATCTCTTCTGTTTTTACAGCTAATAACTTAAGACAAGCTCAAGAAGTGTTTTTAAATAACAAAGTTGATTTGTTATTATGTGATATTGAAATGCCTAGAGGCTCTGGAATTGACTTGCTAAAGTGGGTGCGCGAACACTTCCCAATGACTGAAGCGATTTTTTTAACCTGTCATTCAGACTTCTCTTATGCAAAGCAAGCTCTGGAATTGAAAAGCTTTAATTATTTATTAAAACCCGTCGATTATCAAGAACTTGAAGAAGTTATTCATAGCGCATTGGGGAAAATCAAAAAGGATCAAGAAACAAGAATGGTAGAGGAATCTTACCTTCAATTGAAAAAGTCCCACCATTCAGTCATGCAAGAACGTTTCTGGTTAGATCTTATTAATCAAGCTTTCCCAACAACCAAAGATCAAATTGAAAAACAAATGAAGAATTATCATTTATCCTATTCAGAATTAACTACTTTTCTACCCATTTTATTTCATGTTCAGCAATGGAAAGAGGAACTATCTGTCCATGAAGAAAAGGTGAGCGAATATGCTCTTCATAAAGCACTGGGTGAAGTAATCGAAAAGAATAATATGGATGGTTATGTAATTAATGTAGAAATTGGCTATGTCTTAGTGATTATTGCATTAGTAGAGCCAATCAACCTGAAGGAGTTTAATGAAAATTGTAATCACTTTATTTCACAATTCGCTCAGTTTTTTTCTTGTGAACTTTGTGGCTACATTGGAAATCAGGTTCCGATTGAAGAATTAGTAGGGATGGTCCATACATTACAGGAATTTGATCGCAATAATGTAACGGTAAGTAACCAGACAATTAAATGTAACAATAAGAAAAAATGTTTATGCACTTCCCCGATGCTTCCTTCCGCGGAATGGACGAGTCTAATGAAAAATGGTCCAAAAGAAAGGTTTTTAGATGCGGTCAATCAGTATTTTACTGATTGGAAAAAATCGGATGGAAATATAACAGCTCAATCCCTTCAATTGTTTTATCAAGATTTTTTGCAATTAATCTTTTATGTTCTTCAGGTAAAAGGAATTCAAGCCAATCAGGTTTATTCACAAAATCTGCTGACTGAAAAACCAAAAAGAGTATTGAAATCATTGAACTCTCTCCAAGAATGGGTCATATATATTGCCGATGTTGCCATGAACCAGCTCCATCAGCCTCAAGAAAAAGGATCAGTGGTGGACATAGTAAAAAATTATATTAATCATCATCTAGGAGAACAGCGGTTAACTCGTGATGAAATTGCAAATTATGTCTATTTAAATCCAGATTATTTAACAAGATTATTTAAAAAACAAACAGGTTTATCCATTTCGGACTATTTGCAGCAGAAGCGTATTGAATACGCCAAAAACCTGTTAATAGAAACCAATCTGCCTGTAAGTGAAGTGGCATTATCTGCAGGTTATTCTAATTTTTCCTATTTTTCTACTATATTCAAGAAATCAACTCAATTAAATCCGATGGAATATCGAAAAAAGTCGTTTTTTTCAGAAAAGTCGGAATAACGAAAATAAAAGGTCGTATTTTTAGTAAGTGTTTTTTAAGCCAACCTCTATACTAAAACTAGATGAGTGGTAACGCTTTCAACAAGAGTTATCATAGAATCAACTAGATTATAAGGGGGAAAGAATGGATGAAATTTTTTAAGACATTTTCAAGGTTTTTACTGATTGTAATGTCAGCAGTTTTAGTATTGGCTGGCTGTAGTTCAAAGGAAAGCAGTTCAAGTACAAAGGACGATACGAACTCGAAGGGGCAGCCAAATGAGCTTAACATGGCGTATATGAACTTTACGAATATAGAAGATCTTCCTTTAGTTCAGGAAGAAATTAATAAAATTGCTAAAAAGAAGATTAATGCTACTGTGAAATTAGTCCCGATTAATGCAGCGAACTATCAACAGCAAACAAACTTAATGCTGACTGGAAATGAAAAACTTGATCTGGTTGTTTCGTCAGCTTTTTTTGGTTACAACACACAAGCCACAAAAGGACAACTTGTTGCATTAGATGATCTGCTTAAATCAAATGGAAAAGGTATTTTGGAAGTTGTTCCAAAAAATCTTCTAGAGGGTAACAAGGTAAACGGTAAAATATATGGAATTCCTAGTATTAGAGACTGGGGCTCTTATTATGGATTTATTATGAGAAAAGATATAGTAGATAAATATAAGATTGATCTTTCTCAAATAAAAACATTTGCTGATTTGGAAAATGTTTTTAAAATTGTCAAAGAGAAAGAACCAACTTTAACTCCTATTGTAAACGCAGGAACTATATCGGTTGCTTCCATCATTGCAGGTGGAAAATTTGACATTCTTGGGGACAACCTAGGAGTAGTATCCTTTAAAGACAAGAAAATCGACAATATGTTTGAAGAACCTGAATATGTTGATGCGGTCCAGTTAGCCAGAAAGTGGTTCAAAGCCGGTTATATCATGAAGGATTCAGCAACGTCACAAGAAGTTGCGGCGAACATTGTGAAGGCAAATAAAGGATTTGGCTATTTCTCTCATATGAAACCAGGCTTTGAAGTACAAGAAAAAGGTATTACTGGACATGAAATGGTATCTGTGAAATTGACGGATGTATATTCGTATACCGATGCTGCAACAGGCTTTAATTTGTCCATTGCCAGAAACAGTCAGAATCCTGAAAAAGCAATGGAATTTATCAATTTACTTTACACAGATAAAGAGATTATGAATTTACTTGATAACGGTATTGAAGGGAAACATTATGCAGTTAAATCTGATGGTGTCATTACATTGCCAAAAGGTGTAAAAGACTCCAAATATGTATTTGGCCAATGGCAAATCGGTAATAACTTCCTGACATACCCTTGGGAAGGAAATCCAGCGAATTATTGGGAAGTTATGAAAAAACATAATGATTCAGCGATATTTTCTCCGGCATTTGGTTTTACATTTAATCCAGATCCTGTGAAAACAGAAATTGCGGCATCGACGAACGTATTAAATCAGTATAAATTAGGTATTGAATCTGGTACTTTAGATCCGGAGAAAAGTTTAAAGGAATTTAATAAGAAACTTAAAGCATCCGGCATTGATAAAATTATTGCAGAAAAACAAAAACAGTTTGATAAGTGGAAAGAAAAGAAATAAGAACGAAGAGAAGAGAGCTAGTGTAGATCTAGTTCTCTTTTTTTATAAATCCATAGATTTAAAATGGCTAAAAAACTGAATTAAATATATTCTGAAAAGTCGGATAAACAAAAATAAGAAGTCGTATTATGGATAGTAACAAATTTACTAGTCTAATAGAATAAGTATATAAGCAGGAAGGATAGTTTTTGTAAGCGGAAACATTTTATGAGAACAAGGGGGAATGGGGATGTCAGAAGTTACAGTAAAGCCATTAAGTAAGGAGGTCCATGCTGCAACTGGGAAAAAAACGAGTGTTAGAATGATGAAATTTAAAAGGTACCTGCCATTATTTATTATGATGCTGCCTGGCTTAATTTACTTATTGATCAATAATTATTTACCAATGTTTGGCCTTATGATTGCTTTTAAAGATATTAACTATGCTAAAGGAATATTCGGCAGTGATTGGATTGGATTTAAAAACTTTGAATATTTGTTTAGTACAAGAGATGCCTTTGTTATTACCCGGAATACCATTTTCTACAATGGAGGATTTATAATCTTAAATACGATATTGGCCATCGGTGTAGCGATCATGTTAAATGAGATTAAAAATAAGCTGGCGAAAAGCTTTTACCAAAGTGTCATCCTATTGCCATTCTTAATCTCAATGGTTATTGTCAGTTATTTAGGCTTTGCCTTTCTTAGCGAAGATGTTGGTTACCTGAACAAAACGATTTTACCGTTTCTTGGGCTTGATAGTGTTTCATGGTATAACGAAGCAAAATTTTGGCCATATATTTTAACCTTCATCAATATGTGGAAGGGTGTCGGTTTCTTGTGCGTCATTTACTTAGCCGCGATTATCGGGATCGACCAAGAATACTATGAAGCAGCCACTTTAGATGGGGCAAATAAATGGCACCAAATCATTCACATTACCCTTCCATCAATTATGCCTGTGATTATCATGATGACTTTATTAGGGATAGGACGCATTTTTTACTCCGATTTCGGCTTGTTCTATCAAGTGCCAATGAATTCAGGTGCTATTTATGACACGACGAATGTTATTGATACCTATGTTTACCGTGGATTAATGCAGCTCGGGGATATCGGGATGTCAGCTGCAGCAGGTTTATATCAATCGATCGTCGGATTTGTCCTCGTATTATTATCAAATTATCTCGTTCGTAAAAAAAGTAAAGATAATGCATTATTTTAAGCTGGAGGTCGAAAGAGATGTATAAATCTGATCGAATAACACAATGGGTTTCTCATATCTTTTTAATCATACTTGCGGCAGGAAGCATCATTCCGTTTATCATTCTTTTATCTTCTTCTTTGAACAGTGAAGCAGCCATCATGAAAGAAGGATATTCCTTTATTCCCAAGGAGATTAGCTTTGATGCTTATAATTACCTGCTAAATAATTCATCTAGTATATTAAGGGCTTATGGAATCACCATCATTGTAACTGTATTTGGAACCTTTGTAAGCTTGGCGATGACTTCGTTTTTGGCATATGCGCTCTCTCGACGAGATTTACCCTATAAAAACGTTTTTGCTTTTCTGGTTTTCTTTACTCTATTGTTCAATGGTGGACTTGTTCCGACCTATCTCGTTTATACGCAAGTATTTGATATTAAAAACACCATTTGGGCACTAATAGTCCCAGGGTTACTCATGAACGGATTTAACGTATTGTTGATGAGGACATTCTTTATGACTTCTATTCCAGAACCAGTTATTGAATCAGCACGCATGGATGGTGCAGGTGAATTTAGAACCTTCTTCTCTATCATTCTGCCGCTCTCACTGCCAATTCTGGCAACGATTGGATTACTTCAAACGATCATTTATTGGAATGATTGGTTTAATGGACTGATCTATATCACTGAACCGTCATTATTTAGTATCCAAAACATCTTAAACAGGATGTTATCAGACATTCAGTTTTTAGCAAGCAGCAATCTAGGCACAAACGCTAGCCAGGCTGCTTCGCAAGTTCCTACAACAGGTGTACGGATGGCGATTGCCGTTATCGGTGTCCTGCCGATACTAATTGCTTATCCATTCTTCCAAAAATACTTGGTAAAAGGGATTGCCTTAGGTTCCGTTAAAGGTTGATTGATTTAAATTAATACCCATGGAGGGCTGATTGCAAAGCAATGGCCCTCCTAGATTTATTCCAAGGATACAGAAAAGCATAGGGGGATAGACTGATGGAAGGTTTTATGCGGGGATTTTATAGTATCTCGGAGTGGATTATGAAGTTTGCTTATGTGAATATTCTTTGGATTGCATTTACCTTGCTTGGTTTTGTTGTTATTGGTTTTTTTCCGGCCACACTGGCTATGTTCACAGTGGTACGTAAGTGGGTATTGAAGCAGACTGATATTCCAGTATTTAAAACGTTTTGGTTCACCTATAAAAAAGAATTTGTTAATGGGAACCTATTAGGACTCATAATCGGCCTATCTTGTTTTTTCATGTACTCAAACATAAGAATAGTCGAGGCAACTACGGTACCGACATTTAAATTACTTTATGTCCCCAATGTTATATTCATAATCTTATTTATATTTACTCTATTATATATTTTCCCGGTGTTGGTTCATTTTGATGTTCGTTTGAAAGAGGGGATTAAAAATTCATTTATTTTAATGACCATAAATCCAATCCCAACATTTTGTATGGCTACTTTGACTGGGTTTCTATGTTTCATCTTTTTTAAAATACCCGGAGTCATTCCGTTTTTTAGCGGTAGTCCTATAGCTTTTTTACTTCTGTGGATAAGTAACAATGTTTTTGTAAAAATGAATAAAACTGCCGATTTTACGGTGGAAAGGACCAGAACAGAAGCGCATTAATTCAGTACTTCCTGGTAAACAATATATGGCTGTCAGGATGACTAAAATATAAAGTAAATAGATTTAACAAAAGGAGAGGTAAAAATGAATCGTTCCTACATGACTGTGACAGAGGTTACTGACTATGGCCCTTACATAACAAAAATCATTCTTCCGCTTTCCCAATCAATTAAATCAGAGGCACTATCGGAAGATACATTCAACGTTTATGTCGAGAGACGAAGCAAAAAAACGGGCGAAGTGCTAAAACTCAGAAAAGATTGGAATTCGGTAGAGCTATATCCGTCAAAAGGCTATTGTCGTGTTACAAACGCGTATACATCAGACAGTGAAGGGAACAAAATAGAAATAGGCAGCCACGCCACGCTGGAACTTGAATGTGAGGCGATCTACCGTTTGAACTCGGAAAATGCGTTTGAGCAGGAACATAATGTTTATGTTTTCTGCGATTTTCGCATAACGCAGGTGAAAGAAATACAAACCAATAATAATTCCATTTCAGGACTTGTCTATGATCATTTTGGTGGCGGTATGATGGAGCAGGTCAAAGGCTGGGCAAACAGCGAGTCATCATATGCTGAGATGCCCCTCCGTTTCGGCTATTTTTCACCAAATATGAGCAGAGAAAAACTTCCCTTGATCATCTGGCTGCATGGTGCAGGCGAAGGCGGATATGACACGACGGTCGCTTATACCGGAAATAATGTTGTAAACCTGTCAAGTGAAAAAGTACAGAGTATATTCGGGGGCGCTTATGTCCTTGTTCCACAAGTACCCACTATGTGGATGGACGATGGCCACGGATTGTATACTGAGAGTGGCCAATCTAAGTACGTGACGGCATTGAAAGCGCTCATTGATGAGTTTGTCAAAAATCATTCGAATATAGATACAAATCGATTCTACATCGGTGGCTGTTCCAATGGCGGCTTCATGACGATGCGCATGATTATCGATTACCCCGGTTTCTTCGCAGCAGCATATCCTGTATGTGAAGCCCTTTATAACAAGGTGATTACGGATCAAAATATTCAAGATATCAAGAATACTCCTATCTGGTTCACGCATGCAAAAAATGATGAAATCGTAAAACCTGAGATTACAGTGATTCCAACATATGAGCGTCTACTCAAAGCCGGTGCTCCTAATGTTCATTTTTCATATTTTGATAAGGTCGTAGATACCTCAGGCATTTTTAAGGATAATAAAGGCAATCCCTTTGAATTTTTCGGCCATGGTACCTGGATCTACATGCTCAAAGACGAATGCGTACTGGACTACGATGGTTCTCCGGTAATAGTGAACGGAAAAGATGTAACTCTACTCCAATGGTTGGCGTTGCAGTCAAACCAAATTACAGTCCAGACACATAGTTCCAATATGTAAAATGCGGCTATAATACAAATTTCTGCTAGATTTATGAAAAAATCGCTTATTGTAGATTGATAGAGCTGTAAATGAAGGTTTAAATTTCTATTTTTCTCTGGAGGGGTAAGATGATAATTAGTAGTTTAAAAACAAACCATGTGGTAAATCCGCTGGGATTTGAATTTGATCGATTAAGTCTTTCATGGGTGACCGAATCAGAAGATAGTTCATCCATTTTTCAGTCAGCTGCCAAAGTAGAAATTGCAGTAGATCCTAGCTTTGAAACGATTCTTTTTGATAGTGGGAAAAGTCAGGAGATTGATAGTTTAGCCTATCACCCTGACATTAAACTTAAGCCTCGAACTCGTTATTATTGGCGGGTTACTGTCTGGGGCGATGCTGGGGATGAGGTTACCAGTGAATCAGCCTGGTTTGAAACCGCGAAAATGGATGAACCTTGGGAAGGTAAGTGGATTAGCCCTGAATTGGATAAGGAAATCCATCCGTTAATTCGAAAAACCTTCTCTGTGCCATCTGACATTGAATCAGCAAGGGCTTACATCTGTGGAGTAGGTTTGTATGATGTAGAAATCAATGGGATAAGGGTTAGCAATGAATATTTTGCTCCAGGCTATAATGCTTATGATTTCTGGCTTCAGTACCAAACCTATGATGTGACGGACTTATTAAAGAGCGGAGAAAACGCGATTGGTTTTATGCTTGGAAATGGTTGGTATAAAGGCCGATTTGGGTTTGAAGGCGGTTATCATGAATTATATGGAAGTGAATTTGCTTGTATTGGTGAAATCGTTGTAACACTCAAGGATGGGTCTACGACCGTAATTGCTACGGATGAAGACTGGAAGTGTGCACCGGCACCGATCACATTTAGCGGTATTTATGATGGCGAGATTTACGATGCAAATCTAGAAAGTAAAAACTGGACACTGCCTGAATTTGATGACAGCACATGGACTGGCGTTAGGAAGACGGAAATAAAAACAGAAAAGTGTACTGCCAGGCGAAATTTACCTGTCAAAATCATGGAAGAAAGAAAACCAATTGAGATCCTGCATACACCGGCCGGAGAGGTAGTTCTTGATTTTGGTCAAGTAATGACTGGCTGGGTCCGATTTAAAACCAAGGCATCAAAAGGAACAACATTGCAGCTTCAATACGGGGAAATCCTTCAAAATGGGAACTTCTATCGCGAAAATTTGCGAGAGGCAAAAGCTGAATATATTTATATTGCTGACGAAAGTGTAAGAGAAGTACAGCCTCACTTCACCTTCTATGGCTTTCGGTATGTAAAGCTTACTGGTTTTGAAGGAGACATAAACCTGGATGACTTTACTGGCTGTGTTATTTACAGTGAAATTGAACAAACGGGAACAATTGAAACTTCAAATCCATTGGTGAATCAATTATTCCTAAATACTGTTTGGGGGCAAAAAGGGAATTTCCTCGATGTACCCACAGACTGCCCGCAGCGTGATGAACGAATGGGATGGACTGGAGATGCACAAGTATTTGCACCTACTGCTTGTTTCAATATGTATTCACCGGCATTTTACCAAAAATATATGTTTGATTTACATGAAGAACAGAAAAGGTTAAGTGGTTCCGTACCTTTCACAGTACCTGTTGTAAAACCAAAAGATGGAAACGGTTTTATTTCAGGGAGTGGGTCAGCTGCATGGGGTGACGCTGCCACCGTTATTCCGTGGACATTATATACGTACTATGGAGATAAAGAGCTTCTTCGTCAGCAGTTCGATACCATGAAGGACTGGGTCGATTATATCAAAAAAGTGGATGATGAATCTGGCGCCAAGAGGCTGTGGCAGGTTGGCTTCCATTTTGGCGATTGGCTTGCTTTAGATGGAAAAGATCCGCAAAGTCCTATGGGTGGAACAGATTCTTATTATATTGCTTCCGCTTATTACTGTTATTCGGCACAGCTAGTAGCGAAAGCAGCCAAGGTCATAGGAATCAATGAAATGGCTGAACAATATGGCGAACTGGCGAATGAAATTAAAGAAGCGATCAGGAAAGAGTATTTTACGCCAAATGGCAGAAGTGCATTAAATACCCAAACTGCGATGATTGTTGCCCTATATATGGACCTGATCCCGGAAAGTTTCCGGCCAAGATTAATAGACGATTTAAAGGCGAAGCTTCGTGAAGATAAAATGCATCTAAATACGGGCTTTGTCGGTACACCTTATTTCTGTAATGTTCTATCTGAGTATGGAGCCAATGACTTTGCGTATACATTATTGTTAAATGATGATTTTCCAAGCTGGCTATATGCGGTTAAACTTGGCGCAACAACTATTTGGGAGCGCTGGAATTCAGTACTTCCAGACGGAAGCATTAGTGGAACCGGAATGAACTCATTAAATCACTACGCTTATGGCTCGATTGCTGAATGGATGTATCGTTATATGTGCGGCATCAATCCGGTGGAAGAGGCGCCTGGATTTAGAAAGTTTAAGCTTTGTCCAAAACCATATGGAAAAGTAACTTATGCAAAGGCAAAATTTTCTTCACCTTCCGGAGATATTGAAAGCGGCTGGGAATTAAAAGAGGATGGGCGGTTAACTTTTACCTTTACAGTTCCTTTCAATACCAATGCTGAAGTAGTGCTGCCCGATGCTTCTTTAGAAACGATCAAGGTAAATGGTGAATTACTAGTGAATAGGAGTTTAAAAGCTAAGCAGGAAAATCAGGATATTCAATGTGAACTTTCTGCAGGCACATACGTGTTTGATTATCTACCGACAATATCTTATATCTTAACCTATAGCACAAACAGTAGTTTAAAAGAGCTTCTAAACAATGAAGAAACAAAAGAAATTGTTAAAAAGGATTTTCCAGAAATCGTAAATAACCCGATTGTAAAAAATGATCAATTTGTTGAAAACTCATTGCAAGAATTAATTAATTTCCCTTTATTCACTTCGTTGGCTTCTTCAGAAAAATTAGATGAGTTAAATAAAAAACTAGTTCTTGTTCGACAATAGACTGTAGATAAAACAAGCCAAACGCATTCAAGAGTTTGGCTTGTTTTATAGTATTGTTGAATTCAGTTTGGAAGTTGGAACCAACAATACACAAGTTTGGAAAGATATAGTTCTGAACAAATACGATATCTTTAATGAAACTCTTTAAAAAAATACTACTTTTCCGTAAAAAATACCATAAATATTTTTAAAATCGATATAAACTGACAAGTATTAAACCGTTTACATAATTGAAACTAGCAATGGAAAGGAATGGAACTTATGACTGAAAAAACTGTTTTATGGATGGAATCCACACGAGATAATTATTGGCAAACGAAGAAACCAGTTGAAACTGCTGATACACAACGTAATTTAATCATTACAGACAATAAAGGCCGTGTTGTTGAAGGATTTGGCAGCTGTTTTAATGAACTGGGTATGTATGCGCTTAATAATTTATCTGAAGAGGACCGTCAAAGAGTCCTGGATTCTTTATTTGCAACGGATGGAGACTGCCAGTTTACGCTTTGCCGCCTGCCAATCGGTGCAAGTGATTATGCCCTCGAATGGTATAGTCATAATGAAACCGATGACGACTATGAGATGGAGCATTTCTCGATTGAAAGGGATCAAAAATATCTCATCCCCTACATTCGTGAGGCACAAAAAAGAAACCCGGATATGAAATTCTTCGCTTCACCTTGGAGCCCTCCTACTTGGCTGAAATTTCCGAAGGCTTATAATTATGGGACACTGCGCTGGGAGAAAAAAGTCCTTGAGGCGTACGCGCTTTATTTCGTTAAATTTGTCCAAGCGTATGAAAAAGAAGGAATAAAAATCAACCAAATCCATGTGCAAAATGAAGTAATGGCTGACCAAAAGTTCCCTTCTTGTAAGTGGACCGGTGAACAATTGCAGGAATTTATCCGTGACCATCTTGGCCCAGCTTTTGAACAGCACAATCTAGCTACTGAAATCTGGCTCGGGACCATCAATGCACCAGAACCATGGCAAGAGTTAATGACGGATACGACATCTGATTTTGATGTGTATGCAGGTCTTGTTCTCAGTGATCCTGAAGCATATAAATATATCACTGGTGTTGGCTATCAATGGGCTGGAAAACATGCGATCCAGCGAACAACCGAGAGTTACCCTGAGCTGCGTTATTTGCAAACGGAAAATGAATGTGGAAACGGCAAAAACACTTGGGAATATGCTCAGTATGTCAGCAACCTATACCGCCATTATTTTGTCAATGGGGCTAATGGATATGTTTACTGGAATGCCGTTCTAGAACCTAATGGCCGCAGCACTTGGGGCTGGGAACAAAATTCGATGATTACCGTCGATCCAGAAACGAAAAACTTCACCTTCAACCCTGAATTTTATGTGGTTAAACACCATTCTCATTTTGTGAAAAATGGAGCTGTAAGATTAGAAACAAAAGGCCATCTAACGGCACATGCGCTTGCTTTTCAAAATCCTGATGATTCGATTGTATTAATCGTGAATAATCCACTAAAAAAACAACGGGAGTTAGTATTTGAATATCAAGGCAAATCCTATCAATTTGATTTAAAACCTGAATCCTTTAACACGATTGTTTTAAAGTAAAACCAATGACTCCGGTAAGAATGCCGGAGTCACCTTTTTCTAATAACAATAATAGTTATTATCTAAAAAAAATCATGAAGAAATTCTTCAGTTGGAGGGAACTTGTTGAATAAGTCAGCAAAAGTAATCATTGCTACTAAAACCAAAAAATTTCCTGTAAGTCCTTCATTGTATGGTCTTTTTTTTGAGGAGATCAACCATGTGCCAAAGTTACAACTGATTCTATTTATTGTTATCTTGATGGTCAGCTGGTGCATGAGTATAAAATAGCAACCATACCCTATCTCACTTCTGTAACCACCCTTGATGAAAAGAATAATGAGGTAATCATCAAATTGGTTAATGCCTCTGAGTTTAATCTCCGAACATTGATTGATATTGAGGGGAAAGAGAAACTAGAGGGAAAGCAGATCATTTTAACCTCTGACGATCCAAACAATATAAATACAATGGAAGACCCTAACAAGGTAATTCCTATTGAAACTGTATTGCAGTTGGATAGTAATATGTATGAAATCCCTGCTTATAGTGTAGTCATTTTAAGAATTGAGCTATAATAATTTCTTCTATGGTCCAGGTGCTATCCTGGACCGTTTTTATGTAATTTCACTATTCTTAAAGAGTAATCTCAGAATTTTTATTTATTTTTGATAAAAGTTAAAAAATACTATTTATCCTAAAATAATACCATAAACTGGCTCACTCTCAATTTATACTATAAATAAATAAAGCGCTTTACTAAACCAAATAAATTTATTTATTATTTTATCTCATGTTGGAAAGAGAGAATGACTAATTAAAAATTAACAAAAATGAAAACGTTTTAACTATCTAGGGAGGGAAAATCATGGCATTAAGAGAACAAGATTTACTAAAAGTGAACCAAACTTCAAGTACAAATCAAAAGCTGTCCTTATTAGAAAAAGTTAGTTACGGTTTGGGAGATACGGGTTCAAACTTAATTTATACGGTCATAACCACTTATTTAACGTTTTACTTTACGGATGTTTTTGGAATTGGGGCCGCTGCAGTTGGTACCTTAATGTTAGTTGCAAGATTTGTAGATATGATTGATAGTCCAATTTTTGGGGTCTTGATCGATAGGACAAATACTAAATGGGGAAAATCAAGACCTTGGATATTATGGTCCAGTATTCCATTTACGATTGTTTCCATCCTACTCTTTATGGGACCGGAATTAAGCGCTTCCGGTAAATTGGCCTACGCTTACATATTTTATATTACAGCCAATGTCTTATATGCAGCCGTTAATAACCCATTAACAACAATGCTTCCAAGTATGTCAAGCGATGTTCAGGAAAGAACCGTTGCCAATGTGTTCCGTATGTTAGGCGGACAAGTGGGCGGATTAATTGTTAACTTATCTTTATTACCACTCGTTGCTTATTTTGGTGCTGGCAATCAGCAAAAAGGTTTCTTCTATGCGATGACACTATTCTCTGTTATTGGTTTAATCTTGTTCTTTGTTACCTTCCTTAACACAAGAGAACGTGTTCAAAATATCTCTGGTAACGAAGCTATTCCTGTAAAAGAAAGTCTAAAAGCAATTAAAGGCAATCGCCCATGGATGGCTGTTTCCTTATTAGGAATCGTCTTCTTCATGTTGTATATCATGAAATTGTCTGCAGGTATATATTACATGACTTATAACATCGGTAAACCTGAAATCATTTCTACGGTCAACACCCTTGCAATGTTTTCACTTGTTGGTATTTTGGCAGTACCTTTCTTAACAAAGAAATTTAGTAAAGTACTATTAATTAATACAGGTATTGTTATTAATATCATTGGGCAAATAATCATCTTTATGGGTGGAGATAATGTATCGATTATTATTGCTGGAACGATTATAGGATCCATCGGTATGGGATTGCCAGCAGGGTTACTGTTTACCTTAATGGCAGATACTGTTGACTATGGTGAGTGGAAATCAGGAATCCGTGCCCAGGGGATCCTTGTATCAGCTGCAGGAATAGGAATTAAATTAGGCTCTGGACTGGGTGGTGCGATTCCTGCTTGGTTACTGGCTGCCGGTGGTTACGTTGCTAATCAACAGCAAACAGGGACTACTCTGCAAATGATTTCTCTTAGCTACCTTTGGCTGCCAATTATTTTTAGCGTTGTTTCCATCCTTATTATGGCTTTTGTCTATAAATGGGAAAAGCCGCATCATGAAATTATTGCTGAATTAGAAGCCAGAAGAGCCAAACGTTAATGAACAGATAGCTGATTACTAAATTCATTTATAATTTTTGAAGAGACCGTGGCAGACATACCCGGTCTCTTTAATTTACAGGATTATCTTTAAAATGCTTGGGGGTAACTCCTGTAAATTTCTTAAACACTTTTATAAAATAACTTTGATCCGTAAAGTTTAATAGAGTACAAATTTTGGATAGAGAATAGGAAGTTAATGTTAATAAATTTTTTGCTTCATCTATTTTCACTTTTTGAATATATTCGCTCAAAGAAACTCCTGTTTCTTTTTTAAAAAGCGAGGATAAATAATTTGGAGTCAATTGTACCAGCTCTGATAATTGAGACAATGTAATGTTTTCATATACATGGTTAAAAATAAAATTCTGACAGAGTGAGATAGGTTTAGAATACTGTTCAATTTGGCTGGTGTGAACTCTTTCAGCAAAGTCACCAAATGCTTTTTCCATTAATTTCTTTACCTCATGAATATCCTGTAATTCTTCGAGTCTTTGAATATATAAATCACTTAAGGAATAGGCGATTTCTGGATATAAACCGCCTTCCATTGCAGCTCTAGTGGCTAAGGTAATGCCTGAAATGGTTAAATTCTTTTCACTTCTTAATTGGCTATTCTTTGATAGGACTCCATATTCAAATTCCTCATTAGCGATGTTCAAATAGTTTAACAGTTCCTCTTTTTTTCCTTTTGTTATTGCTCCAAAAAGTTTCTTTTCAATTAAATAATCATGATGGAATTTAGTATTTTGACGTCTTAAAGATATTTCCAAATCGGGACTTTCAGTAAGAACCTCCTGATCCTTCATTATTTGATTTTGTTTGATAACATATTCTGTATCAAGTAATTGATGATAGATCATATAGTGGACAAGGATACCGGCACGGATCAAGTCATGAAGCTTCATAACTGGAAGTGATTGATAGTAAAGAATAATGAATTCTTGATCGATAAAAAATCCAAGGTCATGATTCATCCTTCTTATCATGTCTTCAGAGTAATTAGTAAAAACGGATGGACCTCCAATAATACTCCCTTGGAATGTATCTCCACCCTGTAAATTAACAATCAAGTAATTTTCAAGTAATTTAGTCGATTTGATTATCGGGTATTCTGATGAATCATCGTTCCTCATTAGCTGTCTTAAATAGTCTAATTTTGCAAGGTATAGTGGGTTTTGTCTGTAACCTGATGATGATTCAAAAAGTAATTCACCTTTTGAATCAAATAGGTAAAAAGGAATTTTCAAAGTCTCATTCATATGCCTGCAAATATACTCTAAGTGGTCTCTATTAAGATATGGCATGCTTAGTTAGTTCCCCTTTTAAAGTAAACGAATTCAATATTATTTAATTTAGTTAATAAGATAATACTATTTTTCGATAAATATTACCATAACTAACAGCGAGAAATTAATACAATATAAAAATAGAAAGCGTTTTCTATTAACTTGTACTAGGAGGTTCACAATGCGAGATATCAAACAATTAATTACACAAATGACATTAGAAGAAAAAGCGAGCCTATGCTCTGGATTAGATTTCTGGCATTTAAAAGGGATTGAACGTCTAGGGATTCCATCTCTTATGGTGACAGATGGGCCGCATGGTCTTCGCAAGCAGGCACAGGGTGCAGACCACTTAGGGATTTATAACAGTGTCCCGTCCACTTGTTTTCCGTCAGCTGCCGGAATGGCCAGCTCTTGGAATCGCGAACTCATTGAAAAAGTAGGAATAGCTCTAGGAGAAGAATGCCAGGCAGAGGATGTAGCAGTGTTGCTTGGACCTGGAGTGAATATTAAGCGTTCTCCGCTTTGTGGAAGAAACTTTGAGTATTTCTCTGAAGATCCTTATTTAGCATCAGAAATGGCGGCCAACCATGTTAAAGGTGTTCAAAGCCAGGGAGTCGGAACATCTTTGAAACATTTTGCAGCTAATAACCAGGAGCACCGCAGGATGTCAACGGATGCTGTTGTTGATGAAAGAACATTGCGCGAAATTTATTTGGCCAGCTTTGAAGGCGTGGTCAAACAGTCCCAGCCATGGACAGTTATGTGCTCCTACAACAAAGTAAACGGTGAATACGCCTCTGAAAATGAATATTTGTTAAATGAGATTCTGAAAGATGAATGGGGCTTTGAAGGCTTTGTCGTTTCCGATTGGGGTGCGGTGAATGAACGTGCAGAAGGATTAGCAGCCGGATTGGAACTTGAAATGCCATCTAGTAATGGCATCGGTGACCAAAAGATTGTCGACGCTGTGAAGAGCGGTAAACTGTCTGAAGAAAAACTCAATAAAGCAGTAGAACGATTATTGCGGATTATTTTTATGGCCGTTGATCATAAAAAAGAAAATGCTGTCTATGACAAAGATGCCCATCACCAGCTTGCCAGAGAAATGGCAAGGGAAAGCATGGTGTTATTAAAAAATGAAGAAGCTATTCTTCCTCTGAAAAAAGAAGGAACCATTGCCGTTATTGGAGAATTTGCTAAAAAGCCAAGATATCAAGGCGGGGGAAGTTCTCATGTAAAACCGACAAAGCTTGAAAACATTGTGGAAGAAATCGAAAAAACTGCTGGTAAGCACACGAATGTGTTATATGCTCAAGGATACAGTCTCGACTCTGACGAAATTGACGGAACGCTTATTGCAGAAGCAAAAGAAGTGGCGGCTCAAGCTGATTCGGTTATCCTTTTTGCCGGGCTTCCTGACCGTTATGAATCGGAAGGCTATGACCGAGAACATTTGCGCATGCCGGAAAACCACCGTCTATTAGTCGAATCTGTAGCGGAAGTGAACCGCAATATCATTGTCGTGTTAAGCAACGGCTCACCGATTGAAATGCCATGGATTGGAAATGTAAGGGGTATACTTGAAGCCTATTTAGGTGGACAAGCACTTGGAGGTGCCATCGCAGATTTATTATTTGGCGATGCAAATCCGAGCGGAAAATTGGCAGAATCGTTCCCTAAACAATTAAGCGATAACCCTTCTTTCCTGAACTTCCCTGGAGAAGGCGACAAAGTGGAATACAATGAAGGTATTTTTGTCGGTTATCGTTACTATGATACGAAAAAAGTTGAACCGCTATTCCCGTTCGGATTTGGATTAAGCTACACCACTTTTGAATATAGCAATCTTTCAATCAGTCAAAAAGAAATTCAAGATACCGAAACGGTAACAGTCAGTGTAACCGTTAAAAATACAGGTGATCGAGCTGGAAAACAGATTGTTCAGCTTTACGTAAAAGATGTAAAAAGCAATGTCAACAGACCTGAAAAGGAGCTTAAAGGCTTCGAAAAAGTGGACTTGCAGCCAGGTGAGGAAAAAACGGTTACGTTCTTATTGAATAAGCGGGCATTTGCTTACTATAATGTGGAAATGAAAGACTGGCATGTGGAAACAGGAGAGTTTGAAATTTTAGTAGGAGAATCGTCGCAAAAGATTGTTCTTAAAGATAGCATCGTTGTTCAATCAACAGTTTCCATTAGAAAGCAGGTTCATCGCAATACCTTAATTGGTGATTTGCTGGCAGATCCAATTTTACTACCGTTAGCGACGGAATTATTAAATAAACACAATCCATTCCCGGATTTAGGAGCAAATGAAGGGGATGCTGCCGAAATGATGGAAGCCATGATGAAATATATGCCGCTCCGTGCATTAGTGAACTTCAGCATGGGTGCGTTTACCGAAGAAATGTTAACAAATCTGATGGACGAATTAAATCGATTCTCGGGTAGTAATGAAACTAATCTTGTTAAGAAATAAGTAGATTACACCTATTTTGCCCCCTTCTCACAGAGTAGGGGGGCAAATAAATAAGAAATATTTTAGTTCAAATTGCTCTATATTTAAATTTCTATAAGGAAAAGGAATCATTATAAAAACTAAAATTTGTTTAGCGTGTTTAGTAGCAGTAATATTTTTAAAGAACCAAAGAAATCGATCATAAAGGAAAAGATTACACTTACCGAATTTAAAAAAACAAATTAATGCTGTCTCAAAAGCTTTTTTAAACCAAGTATCCCACGGAATATGACATTCCGTGGGTTTTTTTGCCATGGCAACCAATAGGGGTTCAAAATTCACCAATCGTAGTCTGTAAAGTTCCGAATAGATGTTGAATTAAAACCAAATTTTGATTTAATCCTTCCTAGTTTGTCTCTTTGTGTGCTGCACATGAATTCCTTTCTATGAGTTCTGTATCAACAAACAATTTTATTTTATCAGAGTCATTATTTTCAATCTGTCTAATTAGTTTTTCAACTGATAGTAATGCGATCCTGTCTTTTTTTACATGTATTGTCGTTAATTCAGGAGTAATCACTTGTGATTCAAAGATGTTATCAAAGCCGATAACAGAAATGTCTTCCGGGACTTTTATTCCTAATTCAGTGAGCGATTTAATCACGCTAATGGCCATATAATCTGCTTCACAAAATAAGGCTGTGGGTAATTGACCTATCCGTTTATTGATTTTTTCTTTAAAAGCATCTTGGGATGAAATCACAGTTGGGGATAATGAAAAGTAATTACTTTCGACAATTTTTAAACCGTTTTCAGTGAGTGCTTGCAAAAAGCCTTTTTTCCTCATGTCAAAATTATACATTCTTGTATTTGACCCTACATAACCAATTTGCTGGTGTTCCAACTCCATTAAATACTGTCCTGCCTGGTAAGCACCATATACGTTGTTCATCACGACAAAGTTTACGTCTAACGTTTCAAAACAAGTATCCAGGACAACGATATTTGGCTGTATGTCTGCAACTAGATTAATTTGCTCTGGCGTTAAGTTGGTACCTAACAATAATATGCCTGCCGATTTTTGTTCTTGTTCGAGCCTCGATACTTCTTCTTGAAGGCTTTCTATACTGATAGATGAAACCAAAAGAGAATAACCACTGGAACCGATTTGTTTGTCAAGATTATGAATTAACTCCATAAAAAAAGGGAGCGATTCATATTGCTCTGTTACTATTCCTGCATTTGTACAAGCAATAAATCTCAATAATTTTGTGTTTGGCTGAAAATATTGATCAGCTTTAATAATAGGGCGCGGAATGTATCCATGTTCTTGTGCGATTCGTAAGACTTTCTCGCGCGTTTTTTGACTTACCCCATTTTTTCCATTCAACGCCAGAGAGACAGCGGATTTTGAGACATTGGCTAATTTAGCAATATCATCTATTTTCATAAAATATAACACCTACCTAGTTGATAAAAGTCCTGATCAGATTTTATTTGATTATAGCATAAAACAAGTTTTTTTAGTTGATGTTTAGTAAATATAAATCAATTATATACAAATATTCAGTAGTAATTCGGTAGTATTTATACGTTTCAAGGGAAAGCTCTTAAAATTGCTTAAATAAAAAAGTTTATATAAAACTAAAAAATAACTAAATAAATTTACTTAAACAATTGACTGATAATTTAATTGTTGATATTATTGACTCAAGTAGTTTAAACGAACTAAATAATTTTAGTTTGTTTAACATTTTAGTTTTATTTGAATGCGCTTTAAATAAAATGAGCGTTTTAGTATGTTTAGATGAATTTTAGTTGATGTTGTAATCGCTTAGGAGGCATAGGAAATGGAAAAGATTAAGCTTGGATTCGCACCCACTCGAAGATTTGTATTTAGTAAAGAAGATGCATTGAAGTTTAAACAATTAATAAGAGAAAAAATAGAGAGCTTTGGATTGGAAATGGAAATCGTTGATTTAGAGGGGATTAATGAAGAAGGGTTGTTGCATGAACGTTTAGAAGAACCGGCCATTATTAAACGCTTTAGAGATGCAGAAGTGGATGCTGTTTTCTTCCCACACTGTAACTTTGGAACAGAGGATATTGTTGCACGAGTAGCAAAAGCAATCGGCAAACCGGTTTTACTTTGGGGTCCAAGGGATGAGGCTCCACTGGAAGATGGGATGCGACTTCGTGATTCACAATGCGGAATTTTTGCAACAGGTAAAGTGCTAAGAAGATTTAATGTTAAGTTTACATATATTACGAATTGCAGTGTGGATAGCCCTGTTTTTGAACGCGGGTTTAAGAATTTTATTGGTGCAGCCAATGTTGTAAAGCAATTTACTAATCTACGAATCTTGCAAATATCGACTAGGCCCTCTGACTTTTGGTCTGTTATCTGCAATGAGGGTGAATTGTTAGAGACGTTTGGAATACAAATTCATCCGATCAATCTCGAAGAGTTGAAAAAAGGAACATTGAAGATAGAAAAGTCTGATAGCCCAGAATTAGATGAAGCAATTGGCTATATCAAGGAAAAGCTTGATTGGAGTGGAGTAACAGAACAGGATGTCCGGCGAATCGCTTCATTAAAAGTAGCGATGAAACAATTGGCTGTAAATACAGGAAGTACAGCGATTGCGATTCAATGCTGGTCAACCTTACAAGATATTATTGGCATTATGCCATGTTTGGCAAATGCGATTTTGACAGACGAACAAATCCCAGTAACCTGTGAAACAGATATACATGGTGCGATAACTTCCATTATGGTTCAAGCAGCTACATTAAATACGAAACCAACATTTTTCGCAGATATTACAGTACGCCATCCTGAAAATCCAAATGGCGAGTTATTATTCCACTGCGGAAATTTCCCTGTATCGTTAAGTGTAGAAGAAAAGCCAAAGCTAAACAAACATTTCTTATTTGATGATCATTCTCCTGGAACTCATGAAGGAGAAATAAAGGGTGGAGAAATGACACTTGCACGTTTTGACGGAGATCATGGTGAATATTCTATATTCCTTGGAAAAGCAAAGGGGATAGAAGGGCCATTTACCAGAGGTTCATACGTTTGGGTAGAAGTAAATGACTGGCCATTATGGGAAGAAAAGTTAGTAAAAGGTCCATATATTCACCACTCAGTAGGTGTCCATGCTAACGTTATCCCGGTCCTGTTTGAGGCATGTGAATATATTCCTGGGTTGAATCCTGATCCAGTAGATCCAACTGAAAGTGAAATTAGAGCATGGCTTCGTGGGAGCGACCTTAATAAATAAAGCTGGGAGGTAAAAAGGATGAGTAAAATTGAGTTTCTAAAACAAAAAGCAACAGAAATTCGTATGGAACTGCTAAAAATGATTTATGAGGCAGGTACCGGTCATACAGGTGGTTCGCTTTCCAATACGGATATCTTAACGGTTCTTTACTATCATATTATGAATGTGGATCCCAAGAATTCTAAATGGGAAGATCGTGATCGATATGTACAGAGTAAAGGGCATGCCGTTGAATCGTACTGGGCGATATTAGCAGATAAGGGATTCTTTCCGAAAGAGGAATTAAAAACATTCTCTCAATTTAATACAAGATTAATAGGTCACCCGAACAATAAAGTACCTGGTGTAGAAATGAATACAGGTGCGTTGGGACATGGGTTGCCAATCTCAGTTGGTATGGCCTTGGCTGCCAAAATAGATGAAAAATCGTATCGAGTCTATACCTTAATGGGGGACGGCGAGCAGGCAGAAGGGTCAGTTTGGGAAGGGGCTATGGCCGCTTCACAGTACAAGTTGGATAATTTAGTCGCTATTATTGATCGTAATAGATTGCAAATAACAGGAAGTACCGAGGATGTTATGTCCCTTGAACCGTTAGGGAATAAATGGAGATCGTTTGGCTGGGAAGTCGTAGAAGTAGATGGAAATGATATCGAACAGTTAGTAGAAGTTTTAAGCAATACGCCTAGAGTGAGCGGAAAACCAACGATGATTGTTGCCAATACAGTCAAAGGCAAGGGAATTTCATTTGCTGAAAATGTAGCAAAATGGCATCATTACGTACCTAATAAAGAAGAATATGAATTAGCAATGGAAGAACTTTCAAAGCAACTGGAGGTGCTACAATGACTAAAGCGGCTTTAAAAAGTGTAAAAGGAAATAAGATTGCTAATCGTCAAGCTATCAGTGAGGTTTTAGAAGAATTAGCGAAAGAAAATAGAGATATTTTAGTCTTAACCAGTGATTCCAGAGGATCAGCTTCTCTTGTGAATTTTGGGAAAGAATTACCGGATCAAATTGTAGAGGTCGGAATTGCAGAACAAAATCTCGTTGGGATTGCTTCGGGCTTGGCGGCTTCTGGTAAAAAACCATTTGTTGCATCACCTGCTTGTTTTTTAAGCATGAGAAGTATTGAACAAATCAAAGTAGATGTTGCGTATTCCAATACAAATGTGAAACTAATCGGTATTAGCGGCGGCGTTAGTTACGGTGCACTAGGCATGTCTCACCATTCTCTGCAGGATCTCGCTGTGACCCGTGCCATTCCTGGTCTAGATGTAATGATGCCAGCGGATCGTCATGAGGCGAAAAAAATGATTAAAGCGTTAGTTGAATATGATAGACCGGTATATCTTCGGATTGGTCGCAATCCAGTTGAAGATTCATATGTATCTGAAGACTATGAGTTTCAAATTGGTAAAGCAGTGACGATGAAAGAAGGAACAGATATAACCATTATTGCAACTGGCGAGACGGTCAGAATCGCATTAGATTCCGCAGAAGCCCTTCAACATGAAGGAATCGATTGTCGAGTTATCAATATGCATACGATCAAACCGTTAGATAAGGAAGCGATTCTAAGGGCTGCTCAGGAAACAGGAAGAATTATCACCATCGAAGAGCATAGCATTTATGGCGGTTTAGGTTCAGCGGTAGCTGAGGTTGTTTCACAAAGCCACCCGATACCTGTCAAGATTCTTGGTCTGCCAGACGAACCGGCTGTTGCAGGAAAAACAGCTGAAGTGTTTGAACACTATGGATTAAGTGTAACCAATGTTAGGAAGATTGCCATGCAGATGGTGAATAATGGATGAGGTGTTCCTATGACAAACGAGAAATATATTCTTTCGATTGATCAAAGTACATCGGGAACAAAAGTATTGCTCGTTAATACGAGAGGACAAATAATTCATAAATGTTCTATAAGTCATACACAATACTATCCACACCCAGGATGGGTAGAGCATGATCCGATTGAAATCTATGAAAATGTTAAAACCCTGTTGAATGAAATGGTCCAAACATCTGCAGTCTCACAAGATGAGTTAGCTGTTTTAGCGATTACAAATCAACGAGAAACGATAGTCGTTTGGGATAAAGAAACAGGAATCCCAGTTTATAATGCTATCGTTTGGCAATGTCGAAGAACGTCTGACAATTGCCAAGAGCTAAAAGAGCAGGGATATGAACATCTTATACAATCAAAAACTGGGTTAAAGGCAGATCCATATTTTTCTGCATCTAAGGTAAAATGGATAATGGATCATGTAGATGGCGTCAAAGACAGAGCAAGAGAAGGCGAGCTCCTCCTTGGAACGATTGATAGTTGGCTCATCTGGAAATTAACAGGTGGGAAGGTCCATGCAACCGATTATACGAATGCAAGCAGAACTCTTTTATTTAATATTCATACCCTTCAGTGGGATGAAGAGTTGTTGGAACTTTTTTGTATCCCTAGAGAAATGCTTCCTGAAGTAAAAGATTCCAATAAACTATTTGGTGTTACCGAGGATGCAAATCTTCCGTTCACACAACTTCCAATCTCAGGTGTAATTGGAGATTCACAAGGTGCTTTATTTGGGCAGAAATGTTTTGAGCCTGGAATGGCGAAAGCTACATATGGTACAGGTACTTCTGTACTGATGCAAACTGATGAAATAGTAGATGGTACCAAAGGTTTAGTCACTTCTATTGCGTGGGGATTGAATGGGAAAGTGAGCTATGCGCTGGAAGGGATTATTAATAGTACTGGTGATACGATTAAATGGCTGAAGGAGCAGCTCGAATTGATTGGTGAAATCGGTGAGGCTGAGCAGTTGGCAAGTTCTATATCAGATAATCAGGGAGTCTATCTCGTACCAGCTTTTGTGGGTTTAGGAGCTCCATACTGGAAACCGTACTCACGTGCCGCAATCATGGGAATGAGCCGAAATACCGGAAAACCGCAAATTGTGCGTGCGGCATTAGAAAGTATCGCTTATCAGGTTAAGGATGTTATTGAACTGATGCAATCAGAATCCAATATTCAAATTAAGAGTGTAAAAGTGGATGGAGGCGCAACAAGCAACCGCTTCTTAATGCAATATCAAGCAGATATGTTGGATATTGATGTTATCGCTTCAGAAGTAGCTGAATTATCTTCAATGGGCTCTGTTTATTTAGCTGGTTTAGGAGTCGGAATTTGGAAATCCAAAGAGGAAGTAAATAAACTTAATCAAGAACATGAAATGTATCACCCTTTGATGACAAGTGATGTAAGAGATAAGTATTATCAAGGGTGGAAGCAGTCAGTAAATGGTGTTTTAATATATTAAATAATTCTACCTGCTGGAGGTTATCAATTTGGAATTTACAGAAAAAACGAAACTAGGTAATGTTTTGTCTAATAAAGAAGCTAGGGGCATATTGGAAAAACATATTCCGCAACTTTTTGATTTAATGCTTGATCCAAGTCTAGGTACATTTATTAGGTTAGCTGATTTACCACAGCTTGCTTCGTATATTCCAGAATTAACACTGACGTCGGAAATTGTAACAGCACTGCAGCAGGATTTGGCAAATGTCTCGGAGGAGTCGGGGCACAGCGGTGAGATTACACCGGCTACTGATTATGAAGATGAATCGGTGGTTAGAGGATCGGCGGCGATTACACTGCCTGATCATGTCGACAAGTGGGGCGTATTCGAGTTGAAATTGCAGGGCCCTGATCATGGAAATCCGTTTGTCGACGTAGCTCTGAGTGCTGAATTTAGTTTTGAAGATAGAACACTGGAAACACTAGGTTTCTATGACGGAGAAGGCGTTTACCGGATTCGATTTATGCCTGACACTGAAGGCAAATGGACATTCCGGACGAAAAGCTCCGCCAGATCACTTGATAGTATTGAAGGTCAATTTGTCTGTATGGAAGCATTGGAAGGGAATCATGGTCCGGTTCGTGTACAAAACACCTTTCATTTTGCTCATGAGGACGGAACAAGGTACATCCCGGTCGGTACGACTTGTTATGCATGGGTCCATCAGGAGGAAAGCCTGATTAAGCAAACACTGGAAACACTTGAAACATCTCCTTTCAACAAAATGCGTATGTGTGTGTTTCCGAAATCGTATTCTTTCAATACCAACGAACCTCCCTTTTACCCGTATGAGGGATCGATTGAGGAAGGTTGGGATAATACTCGATTCAATCCATTGTTCTTTCAACATTTGGAACAAAGAATTATCGATCTCGGAAAACTTGGTATCGAAGTGGATTTGATTTTGTTCCACCCATATGATCGATGGGGATTTGCGGATATGAAAAAGGTCGCTGACGATCGTTATTTGCGATACATCGTTGCCCGTCTTTCCGCCTATCGACATGTTTGGTGGTCTCTGGCCAATGAGTACGATTTAATGTGGTCTAAGGAAATAGATGATTGGGAACGTTTTGCAAAAATTATTACGGAAAATGACCCATATAATCATTTGATCTCTATCCACAACTGTTTACAATTTTATGATTACAACCGACCATGGATTACTCATTGCAGCGTTCAACGCATTGATGTATACAAGACGGCAGAAAGCACTGATGAGTGGCGGAAACAATGGAATAAACCGATTGTTATTGACGAATGTGCCTATGAAGGAGACGTTGATCAAGGCTGGGGAAACATAACAGGTGAAGAAATGACAAGACGATTCTGGGAAGGTGCCTTAAGAGGAGGATATGTTGGGCATGGTGAAACATACCTGCGTCCTGATGAGGTTTTATGGTGGTCTAAAGGCGGCAAACTGCATGGAAGCAGTC
This sequence comes from Bacillus sp. ISL-75, assembly GCF_018613095.1. NCBI lineage: Bacteria > Bacillati > Bacillota > Bacilli > Caryophanales > Bacillaceae > Bacillus > Bacillus sp. ISL-75. Next base: position 6,249 of record NZ_JAGGQX010000009.1, on the reverse strand, counting down.
CCAATCGTATTGCATTCTTAAGGGGCATCATGGAAGAAGGTCCAAAAGATGGATTGAATCCTTTGCAAATGTCATGGGATGCACCTGCGGCAGGAATACCGGACGAATATTATCTTTTCTATTACGGCTTTAACCAGCCTCGCTTCAGAGAATATCGGATGAAGCTAGGGACGAAGTATAAAGTAGAAGTAATTGATACGTGGAATATGACAATTAACGAATTGGAAGAAATCTATGAAGGAAAATTCCGAATCGAGCTCCCTGGCAGACAATACATGGCAGTCAGGATGTCAAGGATCTAATCTAAACAGTTATCTTCTCTTGAAAGTTTGAAAATATTATATATTTTAATATAGGTACGAAACAAAAATCAGCCAGGAAGCGTCCCCGGCTGATTTTTTTGTTCGATATATTCTTTTTTGCATTGTCAGCGATATTGACATTTAGGAACCTGTTTGCTCAATAAATTCTCCACAGAGTTTGTTAAATTCAATTGTCCTTCCAATCAAAGTTTTCAATAAAGCGTACGAATGCCTTAACAACATTCCATTCCAGAGATTCCTTATGATAATACATCCACGTTCTTCGCAATATAGGATTTCCTTCTTGATCAAGTAGGTGGATTTTATGTAAATCTTCTATACCGGTAAGTACCCTGCTGGACAGGATGCCATAGCCTAAACCATTTATAACCATTTCCTTACACGTATCAACTTGGTCAACTTCTATACTAATAAAGGGCGCTTGCGAATAATTTTCACCCCACCAATGATCAATTACTGATTTTAATAAATAATCTCCTCTATATTCGATTCTAGGAAGACGAGGGAGATCCATTATATCAATCTCATCCATTGACGCAATGCATATGTCTTCCTCAAATAATTGATGTTTTGATAATCCCCGCCAACCATAGTCTCCTCGAACAAAGCTGATATGAACATCCTTATTGTGTATAAGTTGAGTTACGTCTCTGCTCCACCCTGTAACCACTTTGAATTCCACATGTGGATATTGCATTTTAAATAATTTCAAAACATAGGGAAGTTCATAATTCGCGAAAAAATTGGATACCCCCAATTTCAACGTACCTACCACTTCGTCACTTTCGTTATTACTCATATTTTGGACATTTTCTTTAATCTTTTCATAATGAGCAAGGGCCTCCTCAGCACAATGAACAAGATATTCTCCTTGTGGAGTAAAATGCACTCCTCTGCTTTCACGAGTTACGATTTTAACGCCTAGTTCTTCCTGCATATGCTTTAATCGAGTCGTTAACGCGGGTTGAGTAAGAAATAAGAGGCGAGCTGTTTTTGTTAGATTCTTTTGATGATAAAGCACCTTTAGTATTTCCCAGTCACGGTAATCCATTTTTCCACCTATCTATCTGATATAAATATTTTTTATAGATTAATATAATTTTTTAGCATTTTATTTATTTCAATTATTACATTATCCTTATCCTAAAGCAATTGATAATTACTTCACTAAATTATCCGAAACAAAACATATAAAGTAACACAACAATGGGGGAATTGGGAATGGGAGTACAAAAAAACGAACATAATCCATGGCGGAAATTTAATGGTCCAAACTTGGGCTATGTAATCGAACAATATGAGCGGTACACGAACGGTGAAGACACCCTTGATCCAAAATTAAAAGAGCTTTTTATTAAATGGGGCTCACCTTTGTCTTTTGAATCAAGTCATACCGAAGAAACCATCAATAATGAATCTGTCAATCCTGATAATTCCATAAATATACAGAAGGTACTTAAAGTGGTAAAACTGCTTGAAGATATTCGTTCAAACGGTCATTTAGCGGCAAATATGAACCCATTAGAGGGGAATCTACAAAATCAAGAGTTGTTTAATCCAGAAAAACATGGGGTAAGTGCGTTAGACCTGAAAGCGATTCCATCCAAACTTGTTTGGGAGGAGGCACCAGCAGGTATTCAAACCGCATTGGATGCTATCAACCATTTAAAGCGTATTTATACCTCCACACTAGCCTATGAATTTAACCATGTGCAACATATGGATGAACGAGCATGGTTAACTCAAATGGTGGAGACAGGTTCCTTGCATCGCTCCTTATCTAAAGAAGAACAAACGAACTTGTTACAGAGTTTGACAGAGGTTGAAGGATTTGAACAATTTTTGCATAAAACCTTTGTCGGTCAAAAGAGATTTTCCATTGAAGGCGTTGACATGCTTGTCCCGATGCTGAATGAAGCCGTGCACGAAGGTGTCGGGGATGGAGCACGTAATGTCGTGATTGGAATGGCGCATCGCGGCCGCCTAAGTGTCCTTGCGAATGTGTTAAACAAACCATACAGAAAAATGTTCTCTGAATTTCAGCACTCGTCTGCCAAACAACAGGGTCCGTCAGAAGATTTGGTCGACATAAGTGAGGGCTGGACTGGAGATGTGAAATACCATTTAGGCCGAAATCGATTCATGGAAGGCCCCGGAAACGTTCGCGCACGTATTACTTTAGCCAATAATCCGAGTCATCTTGAATTTGTCGATCCGGTAGTCGAAGGTTTTGCAAGAGCTGCCCAAGAAGAACGAAAGTCTGCCGGTTACCCTAAGCAGGATGTTAAGAGGGCGTTTGCGATTTTGGTCCATGGTGATGCAGCCTTTCCGGGCCAGGGGATAGTAGCGGAGACCTTGAATTTAAGCGGCTTAAAAGGATATCGAACAGGTGGAACCATCCACATCATTGCCAACAACATGGTCGGTTTTACGACAGATAGCCACGATTCTCGTTCAACGAGATATTCGAGTGATTTAGCAAAAGGATTTGAGATTCCGATTGTACATGTAAATGCGGACGATCCAGAAGCATGTCTGTCTGCAGTTCGTCTGGCCTATCAATATCGAACTCGGTTCCAAAAGGACTTTTTGATTGATTTAGTTGGGTACCGGCGATTTGGCCACAATGAAATGGACGATGCAGCGGTCACCCAGCCACAGGTTTACAAAAAAATCGCGAACCATCCAACGGTAAGAGCGGTGTATTCCAAACAGTTGCAAAATAGTGGCATTCTCAAACAAGAAGAAGTTGAGCACATTAACCGCAGCGTGCAAGAAATGTTGCAGTCTGAGTTTGAAAAAGCGTCCGAGAAGAAGCAGAGTGAACCCCTTGCAGAAGTAGAGGTTCCGAGGGTGATCGCCAAAGGAATTCCACCGGTGGAAACAAGCGTTCCCCTTGATGCCCTTCGTGAATTAAACCAAGATTTGCTGAAATGGCCGGATGGTTTCCATGTTTATCCAAAATTAAAGCGGATTCTGGAGCGCCGCAATTCGGCACTAGAAGAGAACGGGAAAGTAGAATGGGCGGTAGCAGAAGTGCTGGCATTTGCATCGATGTTAAAAGATGGGACGCCGATTCGTCTAACCGGCCAAGATTCTGAGCGTGGAACGTTTGCGCAGCGGCACATTGTGCTCCACGACTCGGAAACAAACGAGACCTATTCACCACTGCACCAGCTTCCGCAAACACGAGCTTCGTTTGCGGTTCATAATAGCCCGCTGTCGGAAGCAGCGGTTGTAGGTTTTGAATATGGATATAATGTATTTGCTCCTGAAACACTTGTCATGTGGGAAGCACAATATGGCGACTTTGCCAACACAGCACAACCCCTCTATGATCAATTTGTTTCAGCCGCAAGAGCAAAATGGGGGCAAAAATCAGGGCTTATTCTCCTGTTGCCTCACGGGTATGAAGGCCAAGGTCCGGAGCATTCCAGTGCCCGTCCGGAACGCTTTTTACAATTAGCAGCTGAAAACAACTGGACAGTTGCCAACTTGACAAGTGCGGCCCAATATTTTCATATTTTACGCCGTCAAGCATCCATCTTAGGAACAGAGTTTGTTCGGCCATTGGTGATTATGACGCCAAAGAGTCTGCTTCGTCACCCGTTGGTCGCTTCTCCAGGTACTGCGCTAAGCGAAGGCCATTTCCAAACAGTAGTGGAACAGTCTCAGCTCGGAAAAGAGACAGACAAGGTAAAGCGTTTAGTATTGACAACTGGTAAGATGGCCATAGACTTGGCTGTAGAGATCGAATCAAAGAAAGAAGATCAAAACTTAGAAGAGTTACACATCGTTCGAATCGAACAATTGTATCCATTTCCTCAGGAAAAAGTAGAAGCAATCTTGAAGCGTTACCCAAACTTGAAGGAAATCATTTGGGTACAGGAAGAACCGAAAAATATGGGTGCGTGGCACTATATCGCCCCAATTCTCTTTGATCTTGCTTCCGGGAGCCTGACAGTTGGTTACATTGGACGTCAGGAGCGTTCAAGTACGGCAGGCGGCGATCCAATCGTTCATAAAAAGGAACAAGAACGCATTATCCAACAGGCTTTGAACTATATAGAGTCTGGAAGATACTCAGAAACAAGAAAGAGAGTTTAGTTCTAACTAACCATCATCACTCACAAATTACGATAGTTGAAATACTAGCATAATAGGAGACATACCATCATACCTAGGAGGATACACCACATGATAGAAATAAAAGTACCAGAACTGGCAGAATCCATTACAGAAGGAACCATTTCACAATGGCTCATTAACATTGGTGATAAAGTGACCAAAGGAGATAGTGTTGTTGAGCTGGAAACAGACAAAGTGAATATCGAATTAAATACCGAATACTCAGGTATAGTTTCAAAATTATTAAAAGAGACGGGCGATATCGTCGAAGTAGGCGATGTAATTGCGATTATCGAAGAGAACACGGCTGCAGGAGCCACTCCAGGCACTCCAACTCTTCCAGTTGCAGCTCCGGAAAGACCGGCAGAAGAAACTTTTAATCAACAAAGCAACCAACCTGAGCCAGAACTTTCGAAAGCCGCACGTCCAATTGCTTCACCAGCTGCAAGAAAATTGGCAAGAGAACGGGGAATCGATTTACACCAAGTAAGCAGCCGTGATCCACTTGGCAGAATTAGAACAGAGGATGTAAAAGCATATACACATACACCTGCGGTTAAAGAAGAGCCAAAGTTGGAAAAGACCAGCCCTAAACCGGTCGTACAACAAATAGATGAAGAGTTTGACAAACCAGTAGAACGTGTGAAAATGTCCCGCCGGCGTCAAACCATCGCTAAACGCTTAGTAGAAGTCCAGCATACAGCGGCGATGTTGACCACATTTAACGAAGTGGATATGTCTGCTGTTATGGATTTACGCACGAAGCGGAAAGACGCCTTTTTCGAAAAACATGGGGTACGTCTTGGGTTCATGTCGTTCTTTACAAAAGCCGTGGTTTCGGCTTTGAAGCAATTCCCGCTTTTAAATGCTGAAATTCAAGGCGATGAATTGATTCTGAAGAAGTTTTATGATATCGGAATTGCCGTGGCAGCACCAGAGGGGTTGGTCGTACCGGTTGTACGCAATGCGAACCAGAAAAACTTTGCCGAAATCGAACAAGAAATCAGTAATCTCGGTAAAAAAGCTCGTGATAATGCCCTTACTTTAAATGATTTGCAAGGTGGAACATTTACGATTACAAACGGCGGAGTTTTCGGTTCATTAATGTCAACGCCGATCTTGAATAGCCCGCAAGTGGGGATTCTCGGTATGCATAAAATCCAAATAAGACCAGTAGCGATTGATCGAGAACGAATGGAAAACCGCCCGATGATGTATATTGCCCTTTCTTACGACCATCGAATTGTCGACGGAAAAGAGGCTGTTAGCTTCCTTGTTGCAGTGAAAGAATTGTTGGAAGATCCTCACTCCTTACTATTAGAAGGATAATCTTATAGATTTGCTTGTTTAATTCTAAAAGACCAAACAAAAACAGACCTCAAAGGTCTGTCAGATTGTCGAGAAAGAGTATTTTTCTCGGCAATTTTTTATTCTCAGCATTTAATTATTCATTGTACCTGCTAATGGGCCTGTTGATTTCCGCTCTAGGCACTTCGCTTTCCGCGGGCGTGCCGGGGAGCCTCCTCGTCGCTATGCTCCTGCGGGGTCTCCCCTGCCCCGTACTCCCGCAGGAGTCTGCGTGCCTTCCGCGGAAATCAACAGGGAGGTAATCAACCTAAAGAATTGCAACACACTTTTTCTAGCCTTGCTAATTGTGTTGCAATCTTTTTCATATTTTGGCAGGCTGCCGTAAGGAGAGCCTGTTCGCTTGCTTTCTTCAATCCCCGTAACCGGCAATAGCGAAGCCCGTGCAGCTCTTTTGAGTCTGCGAAGCTTCGCTCAATTTTTTCCTTTCTAA